>CAIUMH010000157.1 GCA_903900235.1 uncultured Actinomycetes bacterium | reverse complement strand
TTCTACCTCCGCCTCGCAGTGATCTGCGTCACCCCGGCCGCCAGCGAGCGCACGGGTGACGCCGAGGCCATCACCTCGGGCGAGGCCGATGCGTCGGCGGCCACCGTCCGGGCGACCGGCGCCCTGCTCTTGGCTGACGAGGAGGTCGTCGCCGAAGCGGCCATCGAGCAGATCGAGATCCCCACGATGGGTGTTGTCGGCGTGCTCGTGGCCACAGCCACCACTGTGGTCTTCGGCATCGTGCCTGGGCCACTGCTTGATATGGCGCACAGCGCCGCCGACTTCTTGACCCACTGAGCCGCATGAGCCTCGTCGCCATCGCGACCTGTGCCGGCGAGGCCGTCGACGAGCACGACAGCTCCCTGCTCACCGCTGCCCTCGCCACACGCGGCATCGATGCTCGCCTCGTGGCGTGGGATGCGCCGGGTATTGATTGGGACGACCACGATCTCGTGGTGGTTCGATCGACCTGGGATTACACCGAACGACTCGAGGAGTTCGTGGCCTGGGCGAGGTCTGTGCCGCGACTGGCCAACCCGGCCGAGGTGCTGGTGTGGAACACCGACAAGCACTATCTGGCAGATCTGGCCGCCGCCGGCGTTCCCGTTGTCCCGACGACCTTCGCCAGCTGCGTGGATGATCTCGTGGTGCCCGAGGCCGAGCAGTTCGTGATCAAGCCGACGGTGGGTGCGGGTTCGATGGGGGCGGCTCGCTTCGCGGCCGACGATCTCGAGGCGGCAGCGACCCACCTCGCAAGCCTGGTGGATCGCGGAGCCGTCGCCATGGTCCAGCCGTACCTCGATCAGGTCGAGGTCGACGATGAGACCGGGATCATCGTCATCGATGGTGTGGTCAGCCATGCCATTGCCAAGGGCGCCATGTTGGTGGTCGACGAGATGGATCGCAGCGGCCTGTTCCGAGCCGAGGCCATCAGTCCTCGGACGCCGAGCACCGAGGAGCTTCACGTAGCCGAAGCGGCCCTCGCGGCGGCCCTCGCTCACCTTGGGATGCCGGGTCCACTGCTCTATGCCCGGGTCGACCTGCTTCCAAGCCCCGATGGACCGGTGCTGATTGAGCTCGAGCTGACCGAGCCGTCGCTGTTCTTCGAGATGGCTCCGTTGTCGGCAGACCTGCTGGCTATGGCCATCGAAGCGAGGATCACGGAGCGCTGAGCGGCTCTGTGGTCTCGTCCGTCCCGACGGGCCGGCCCTCGAGCAGCTCGGCTGGGACCTGCATCCCGGGTCGGTTGGCGGGGTCCTGGGCGAGGAATCGACCGAGCAGCGGGATATCGGCCAGCGACTCGGCCCTCATGGCTGCCGCCACCGTGGGGACGAATTGCTCGGGTGACGAGTAGACGAGGTGGCGAGCGAGCCAGGTGGGGAGGTACTTCTCGTTGAACCGCCAGAGGGTCTCGATGGGCAGGACCGATGAGAGCCGTCGGAGGCCCCATCGCTCCACCCGTTGGGTGACTCCGTCACCCTTCTCGCCGTCGAGAATGGACCGGAAGGCTGCGAAATTGAGGCTGAGACCCTTCGCCCCTTGCTCTCGAAGGTGCTCGATGGTCTGGCACAGGGCGTAGTCGAGCAGGCCGTTGGGGTGCTCACCGGTGTCGCGCCGCATCAGATCGAGCGAGTAGCCGTTGATGGCGGGCGAGGGCACGAACTGGCACATGGCTGCGGGACGGCCATCAGGGTCGGAGACGATCGTCAGCAGCAGGCCGGTGTCGCGAGGGTCGAAGAGGCGACCGAGCATCATTGAGAACCCTCGCTCCTCCTCCCCAGTGCGCGACAGACCCATGATGGCCACGAGGCCGGGAACTCGCGTCGGGTCGATGGTGGCGGGGTCGAGGAACTCGACGGTGTAGCCATATCGTGCCATGCGGGTGTTGGCTTGGCGAAGCCCCTTCATCTTGCCGCCCTCAAGGGAGAAGGTCGTCAGATCGACGACGGCCTCGTCGCCGAGGTAGATCCAGCGCATCCCGCCCTCGGCATAGATCGGGAGCCAGTCTTCCCCGGCGCCGACGACGGCGAGACCCCAGCCGTGGCTGTCGGCGAAGGATCGGAAGGCGGAGAAGACCTGGACCCGCTCGGCCTCGGGGCCGATGGGGTCCGGCGAGACGAGGGCGATGCCGCCGAAGACGGCGTAGGCCACCAGCGAGTCGCCGAAGAGGAAGAACTGTTTGTCGTCCCGCAGGGCGAAGTAGTCGAGGGTGCCTCGACCGTGGCGCTTGACGATATCTCTGGCCCGCAGCTCGGCGGCGCGTCGCTCGGCGCTCAGATGGTGGTTCGACAGCCTTCGGTCGACCACGGGCCGTGTGGCGAGGTAGAGGACGGTGGCGATGACGCCGACCCCAACGGTGAGGAGTGCCGGATAGACGAAGTCGTCAATCTTCTCGGGCAGGATGATGGTCGACAGGCCAACGAGTCGCTCGATCACGGCCAGCAGGACCAGGGGCCAGACTGGGAGCCGTCCAGCGGTCAGGTTCGATAGCTCGACTCCGGCGAAGGCGGCACCGACCACCACGGCGACCACTACGAGGATGGTTGGGGTTGCGGAGCGCAGCGAGCCGCGGTCAGTCGTGCCGGTGAATCGACGTCGCTCGACCAGCAGGAGGCCGAGGACCAGGGCGGTGAGCACGAAGGCCACCACATTGGCCGAGTGGGCGATGTGCAGGGCCAGCGAGACGGCCAGGACGCTGACGGCGATGATCCAGGCCCGGCGCTGACCGCGCAGGATCCCACGAGAGAGCATGACCAGGGCAAGACCGATGATCACGGTGGCCGCCGCCGCCGTCTGGGATATGCCGAGCGGGAGGTATTGGAGCACGAGGTGGAGGCGGGCTCGCAAGGGTGGGACCACCGCCACAAGGAGGTCGAGCAGGCCAGTGAGGAAGATGGTGACGGCGGCCAGCCGGCGTACCCGTCGGACGTGGCGCTGGGTCTCGGCGAGGTCCGGCGGCGGCGGCCAGGCACCGCCGGCGGGCCAGGAGGCCACCTGGCGTGCGCCTTGGTCGGGAGCCGGAAGCAGGGTGACGGCCTCGCCGGCGACCAGCCGCTCGACCCGGGATTCAGAGGCGATGACGCGGTCCTTGAGCAGGAGTCGGACGTGCAGGTCGGCACCGGTCTCGAGCTCGATGACCGATTCCTGGGAGTGGACGACGAAGACCGGAGGGAGGCCGAGCCGGCCGAGGTGCTCGCGCACCACGAGGGCGGAGGCGCCTGGCTGGGCGAGGAAGCCGGTATCGAGGTGAGAGAGGGAGGCGGCGGTGTGGCCGCCGGAGATCACCCCGGTTCCACCCTCGGCGAGCCAGGAGCGCGCCGCAGTCACCTCTTCGGCGACCTCGCCGGTGGTGGCGACAGTGCCTCGCTCCTCGGCATGGGCCATCGACCCAGCGAACGAGCGTCGACTGAGGGTCATCACCACGATGCCGAGGACGAGCTCGGCGAGCACGATGGCCCCGATGGCCACCAGGATCCGGGCATTCCACGAGGCATCGGCGACGCGGACCAGCGCGTGACGGTGGCTCCGGCGCAGGCCATTGTCGACGAAGGCCAGACCGCTGGCCGCGACGGCGATCACGGCCACGAGGGGAGGGACCCAGAGCCATCGCGCCAACCGTCGATAGAGGATCCGCGACGTGGTGAAGCGCATCGACCCTTGGGGGTCGTCGAGTCGATGGAGATCGGCGAGCCAGGGCAGGTCGTCGACCGGCGTTGGCTGATCGGCGCCGGTCGGCTCCGGGGTCACCGCCACCCGGCGGAGACCTGCTCCGGTGGTGCAGGTCAGTTCGATCCGATGGGCGACTTCCAGGCCGAGGCCAAGACCTCCAACGCTGGGATCATCGAGCAATGCTTTCGTCCGGGTGCCCGGCACGAGCACGGCCCGCCGGTCCGCTGGGGCGAGGAAGCTCGTCAGTGATCGGAGGAGACTGGGGTGGGCCGCAAGAGCGGCCGAGAGGTCCTCGAGATCTTCGACCAGGTCACCGAGGATGATGAGGGTGCCGCTGCCTTGCCAGAGGTCGAGATCATTCGACACGCCGGCCACCGCAGAGAGCGAGGCATCGGTGGCCTCGGCGGGCAGCAGGAGGTCTCCGATCACCAGCACTCGACTGGCCAGCGGGACCTCGATGATGGCTGGTGCGTGCCCGGTGGCGTCGGTCTCCATTGTGCTTCCATTCTCCCACCATCAGCGGCCGGGGCGGTGTTCGAGCGATCAGTCAGCGCTGAGCGCTTAGGATCACGGCCGATGACTGCACCAGAGCTGCTCGGGAATTGGCTCTACCGAGTCGACCAGATCAAACCATCCCGTGCCGTGGTGTTCGACATCGATGGCGTGCTGTCCGACGCCGTGGGTCGCCAGCACTTCCTCGAGATCGGCCAGCGGAACTGGACAGCCTTCTTCGAGGCCTGTGGTGACGACCCCGTCATCGAGGAGATCGCCCGGCTGCTCGAGCTGCTCGATTCGGGTCTCCAGATCATCTTGCTCACCGGACGCCCCCTGAGGGTTCAGCCCCAGACCGTGGCGTGGCTGCAGCGATATCACCTGCGATGGGACCTGTTGATCATGCGTGACTGGGGCGACTACAGCCATGTCACCTCGTTCAAGCGGGCCATGGTTGAGGACCTGCGGGCTTCAGGCTTCGACCTACGCCTGGCCCTCGAGGACGATCCGCAGAACCACGCCATGTACGTCGACGAGGGAATCCCCTGCGTCTACATCCACTCGGGGTACTACGAGGACTGACCCTCCTCGGGCGAGGCCGCTGGCCCCGCCACATCGGTGGACCGACGTTGGCGAGCCCGGATCTGGCCGGCCATCAGGCAGGCGGTGGCGAGCAGAAGGACCGGCCAGCTCCCGAGCTGATCGAGGACGGTCTGGCCTTCCCGGAGCTCGATCACCCCGGTCACCGCGATCTGTCGGCTGAGCCGGGACTGAGCCACGACGGTGCCGTCGGACCGGATCAGGGCGCTGTAGCCGGTCGGAGAGGCCTGGATCAGGTCCCGGCCGTGCTCGACGGCCTCGAGACGGGCGGCCGAGAGCTCTTGGGCGGGCATCTGGTCTCCGGGATACGAGGTCGTGTTCGTCGGGACCACCAGCAGCTGGGCCCCATGGTGGACCAGGTCGGTGCCGAGCGACGAGAAGAAGGTCTCGAAGCTGATCAGGACGCCGAGGCGTCCTGCGGGCGTCTCCAGGATCTCAGGCCGGGTCCCGATGGTGGCATCTCGGGGGACGGCGGAGAGGTCGGCCAGTCGGGCGATGAGCGAGCGAGCGGGGACATATTCGCCGAAGGGCACCCGGTGGATCTTGGTGACCGAACCGAGAATCGCCCCTGAGGGACCGAGGGCCACGACGGTGTTGGCGAAGGCCCGGTCACCGACGGGCGAGGTCACGCCGGCGAGCAAGGTGGTTGATATCCGACGGGCTTCGGCTCGCAGAGCGGAGAGCTGCCAAGAGCCTTTGAGGGGGCCGGGCAGGCCGACGACATCCTCGGGCAGCACGGTGAGCGCTGTCCCGGTGGGCACGTGCTGGGCTGCCGCCAACTGCGATCGAGTGACGCCTGTGGGGTCGGTCTGCTGGGCCGAGGTGCCACGTGCCCCGCCGCCTTGGACGGCGGCCACCGTGAGGGGTTGTCCTGGTCCACCCGAGGAGCTGACGGCAGCGAGGACGGTGACGAGGGCTACGAGACCGAGGAGTCCGAGGCCGTGCCCGAGTCGCCGGGCCACATCGGGACTCGAGGTGCCTTTGGCCGCCAGGGCCGTCGTGAGGATTCGAGCTCCGGCGGCCACCATCACGGTGGCGAGGACGAGGCCGGCGGGCCCGGCCAGCCGGGCGATGGGCAGGAGCGGGCCCCCGACCTGCCCGAGGGGCAGGCCACCGATTGGCAGACCCCCGAGGGGCCAGGACTCCCGTGCGGCCTCGACCAGCGTCAGGGCCCCGATGGCGCTGAGCGTGCGCCCACGGCCGGGCGTAGTCACTGCGGCGCCCGCCGCGAAGAACATCGCCTCGATCACCATGAGGGCCACCGCGCCGTACCAGTTGAAGTGCTGGGCCCACCAGAGGCCCGGCACCATGAGACCCAGGCCGAACATCAAGCCGGTCGCGGCCCGGCGTGACCAGGCGTGATCCTCGAGGGCGAGCAGGAGCATCGCTACGCCGAGCGGGCCCATGGGCCAGAACCCGAACGGCGGCAGGGAGGCTGCGGCGATCAGGCCGCCGAGACCGGCAACGAGAAGCGAGGGCGGCGTCGACGACGACCGCAGGCGTTCGAGCGCGCTCACGCCCTCGTCGCTGTGCCGAGGAGCCGACGTGCGGCCATCCGTCCCGAAGCCACGCAGGCCGGCACGCCCACTCCGCCATAGGCGGCGCCGCAGACCTCGAGGCCGTCGAATCGCTCAAGGGCGGCGTCGATGCCGGCCACGCGCAGCAGATGGTTGACCTTGTACTGCGGCAGTGACTGCTCCCACCGGGTGATCGAGCTGGCCGTGGGCGGTCCAAGGACCTCGACCAGGGTGGCGAGCTCGTCGAGGACGGTGTGCTCGAGCGCCTCGTCATCGAGCTGAGTGGGCCGGGTGTCGTCGATTCGACCCACCGACACGCGCAGCAGCACGGTGCCATCGCTGCCGAGGTGGGGCCACTTTCGGTCGAGGAACGTGAGGGCGGTGGTCAAGAACCGTTGTGCGACCCTCGGGCCGCTGGGTACTGGGGTTCCCGGAGGGACGAGGATGCCGGTGCCGTGCTCGGGCAGGACGAGGTCGCCGACGGTGAACTCGAAGGTGAGCACTGCCACCGATGCGTACTCGGTCTGGCGGAGCAGGCTGGCGGCGTCGTGGTCATGGGGTTCGAGCAACTCGGCGGCGACTGAGGTGGGGGCGGCGATGATGACGGCGTCCGCTGGGGTGGTGGCGTCGTTGGATTCGACCCACCACCCACCTCCGGTCTGACGACGCAGGCTGGAGATGGACCGACCAGTGATCATGGTCACGCCACGGGCCTCGAGTGCGTCGACGAGGAGGTCGACCACCGAGTGCATGCCTCCGGCCAGTGAGATGAATGCTGCGGGCGGGGCGGCGGGGGCTGGTGCGCTCGACGTATCAGCGGGAGGTCCAGGGATGGGCGGTGCGGTCGAGGCCGCCAGCGCTGCCATGAGACCACCGCGCTGCTGGGCAGCCTCGAGCAGTGCCGGGAAGACGGCTGCCGCGCTCATCTCGGCCACGCGACCTGCAGAGATGCCACCGATCATGGGGTCGACCAGGGTGGCCACCACCTCGGGGCCCAGCTTGCGCTCGACGAGGCCACCGATGGCTCGGTCGGGCAGATGGCCGCGCGATGCGGGCCGAGGGGCCACAACGTCACGCAGGGCTCGGAGCAGACCTCGAGGGCTGAGCAGGTGGCTTCGACGCAGCGACGACCAACTGGTCGGGATTCCAAGGCTGAGGTCGCTGGGCAGTGGTCGGATTCGTCCGCGAGCCAAGACGCTCGCCCCCGAGGCGGCGATGGGCAGGATCTGGTCGGAGGCCCCGAGCTCACCCACGAGGTCCGCAAACTCTCGGCGTCGAGCCAAGACTCCGTCGGGTCCAGCATCGACCTTCCGGTCGCCCACTGTGGTGGGGGCCACCTTCCCGCCCATGCGCTCGCCGGCGTCGAGGATGGTGACCCGAGGCGATGTGGCAGTGGGTCCGCCTGCACCGCCGGTCAACTCCCAGGCTGCGGCGAGGCCCGACATTCCGCCACCGATGATGACCACCTCTGAAGGGGTCGGAGCGGTCATTGAGGGACGGCACCGAGCACGGCGCGAGCGAGCACGTCGATGAAGGTCGGATCGTCGTTGAGGGAGGCGGTTCGCTCGAGGAGCACTCCGGCCTCGGCGGCCACTCGAGCGGCGTCGATATCGACGTCGTAGAGGACCTCGAGATGGTCGGCGACGAAGCCCACAGGGCAGACAACCACCGCGCGAATTCCTCGGGCCGGCAATCCTGCGATGTGCTCGAGGATGTCAGGGCCGAGCCAAGGTTCGGGCGTGCGCCCGGCGCTCTGCCAGCCGACCTCGAAGTGCTCGATGCCGGCGGCGTCGGCGATCTGTCGAGCCGAGTCAGCCAGCTGGTCGGGATAGGGGTCGCCCGCCTCGATGATACGGGCGGGGAGTGAATGGGCCGTGACGAGGAGGAGGGCGTCGGCAACTTCGGCCTCAGGGAGCCGATGGAGCGCATCGACCACGCGGCGTCCCTGGAGCTCGGCGAAGCCCTCGACGTCGTACCACTCAAGGATGGGATGGAAGGAGACCTCGTCGGTCAGGGCGGTGGCGGCCCGGGTCATGTACTCGACCGACCCCATGGAGGCCTGATGTGGGGTCAGGACGATGCCGACCACGTCGCCGATACCATCGGCCCGGAACGCTGCGGCGGTGGCCTCGATGCTCGGCTCGGTGTACTTCGAACCGAAGCGCACGTCGAAGCGACCAGGGGCGAGCTGCTCGAGCCGGGCGGCAAGGCCAGCCACCTGAGCAGCGGTGCGCTCGGCGAGTGGCGATATGCCCCCGATGGCCTCATAGCGACGCACGAGGTCGTCGAGCTGCTCGGTCGTTGGTGGTCGACCGTGGCGAATCCGGGTGTAATAGGGCTCGATCTCGTCGCGGCTCCCGGGAGTTCCATAGGCCATGACCAGTACTCCGATGGTCGTGCTCATTGCGGCACCCCTTCACTGCGTAGTTCCAGGCCCTCGGCGTGGACCATGGAGACGATGGCTTCGAGCACGTCGGGATCGGTCTCAGGGAGCACGCCGTGGCCGAGATTGAAAATGTGCCCCGGGGCTGCTGAACCTCGACGCAGAACGTCGCGCGCCTCTTCGACGGCGAGATCCTTGCCTGCGAGAACGATGGCGGGATCGAGGTTGCCCTGCACCGGCAGGCCGGCCACTCGGCCGGCGGCGACGTCGAGAGGAACTCGCCAGTCGATGCCGATCACGTCGGCACCCGAGGTGGCCATCTGGCTCAGAAGTTCGCCCGTCCCGACCCCGAAGAGGATGCGGGGTACCCCAAGGGTTCCGAGCGCCTCCATGACCTTCTTCGTCGCCGGCAGAGCGAAGCGCTCGTACTCCATGGGGCTGAGCGATCCGGCCCAAGAGTCGAACAGTTGGATGGCTTGGGCCCCGGCGGCGACCTGGGCCCCGGTGAACGCAATGGCGAGGTCAGCGAGCCGATCAACAAGTTCAGCCCAGAGCGCCGGCTCGCCATGCATGAGCGCCTTGACCTTGGAGAAGGTGCGCGAGGGTCCGCCCTCGACGAGATAGCTGGCGACCGTGAAGGGGGCGCCGGCGAATCCGAGCAGCGGGGT
>CAIUMH010000156.1 GCA_903900235.1 uncultured Actinomycetes bacterium | reverse complement strand
ACCGCATAGCGACCGAAGATGCGATGGGTGAGACCCGGGACAGCATCGACGTTCACGAGGACAAGTGGCCGATGCAGAAGCACCGCAGCAAGGGCCACCGGAGCGGCGGCATACCCTCCTACGGAGACCACCGCCGCTGGCCGGAGACGTCGGATCAATCGAATCGAACGGACAACAGCGCGCGCGATGCCGCCGACAGCAACGAGATTGGCCACGCATGCCGAGGGCCTCAACGAACGGCGAATTCCGCGTCCGGGGAGCAGGATTAACGTGATGCCGGAGTCGGCCAAAAGCTGCCGCTCTTGGCCTCGCTCAGAGCCCACGAAGCGGAGCTGATCCTTCTCAGTCCCTCGGTCGACGAGTGATCGAGCCACTGCATCAGCGACAAACACATGACCGCCGGTCCCGCCACCAGCGATGACAATCGGACCGGTCACCGTGATCGAACGTGTCGGGTCGACCGGCGAGCCGTTCCAGTCGCCGCCGGGCGCCGCTCCTTTGCTCCACTCGATCCCTTCCGCGATGGTGAGTGAGCGAGCCCCTTGGTCGGAGTCACGGTCCGCTCCTGTCGCGCGATGTTCACCAGAATCCCCGCCGCTGCCAGCGTGATGACCATCGACGTGCCGCCGTACGAGACGAATGGCAGTGGGATCCCCGTCACCGGGAGAAGACCGAGCACCGCACCGATGTTGATCACGGCCTCCGTGGCGATCCAAGCCACAAGGCCTGCGGCCAGCAGCATCCCAAACCGGTCGGGCGCCTCCTCGGCGGCCTTGAAACCCTTCAGCGCCAGTGCACCGAACAGAAGCATCACGGCGAAGGCTCCGATGATACCGAGCTCCTCACCGATCACTGAGAAGATGAAGTCGGTGTGGGCGTTGGGAAGACTCCCCCACTTCTCATGACTGTGGCCCAGTCCTAGACCTCCGAATCCACCCGATCCCATGCCGATCAGCGATTGCACGACCTGATAGCCACCCTCAGACGACTTCGATCCCGGATTGATGAAACTGAGCAACCGGTCTCGTCGATAAGGCATGACTATCGCTGCGAGTCCGACAGCGAGTCCGACCCCCACCAACGAGCGGAACAGCGCCTTGCGCGAGATCCCGCTGCAGACGGCCAACGTCATCATGATCACCACCAAGACAAACGCCGTGCCGAGGTCTGGCTGGATAAGCACCAGAAAACTGGCTGCTCCGGTCACCAACACCACTGGGCCGATTGCGTACCGCATCGAGGTGCTGGACTCTTGGCGCTTGGCGATGAAGTACGCGCCGTAGACCACGAGGACGAGCTTCATCAGCTCAGAGGGCTGCAGGGTGAGTGGTCCGATCCCAATCCACCGCGTTGACCCGCCTGACGAGGTCCCAACGCCGGGAATCAGAACCAAGAGCAACAATCCCATCGTCGCAGCCATCACCGCTGGCGACAGCTTGCCCCAGCGGTGGTAGTCGATGCGAACTGCTACGAGGAACACGACCGCACCCACGGCGACCCAGAGGACTTCTTTGAAGAAGATCGACCAGGGGCTGCCGTAGTAACTCATCGAGACCACTGATGATGCTGACCCAACCATGACGACACCGACGATGCACAGGAGACCCACGAGGACGGTGATCCAGAGGCTTGTCGACCCCTTTCCGGCCTTCGATTCCATTGCCTTGCCACGCTCAGTCATGTCGCCCCTCAGACCCGGATCGCTCCATTGGTAAAGCCTTACAAATCTGCGCTGTACTTCGGTGGACTTCCGACATCAGACCCCCGGCGACACCCTGAGGAAGTCGGCGTAGAACAGCCCAAGCCCAAGCGCTGCCAGTAGCCCAGCCAAGATCCAGAAGCGAACAATCACCGTGGTCTCCGGCCAGCCGAGAAGCTCAAAGTGATGATGGATCGGGGCCATTTTGAAGACCCGACGTTTGAATAGCCGGTAGCTGAACACTTGGATGATGACCGAGAGGGTCTCGATCACGAACAGTCCGCCGATGACCACGAGCAACAGATCAACGTTCATCAGCAGGCACAGCGACGCCAGCCCCGCACCGATGGCCAGGGATCCAGTGTCACCCATGTAGATCTTGGCCGGAGCAGCATTCCACCAGAGGAATCCCAGGCAGGCCCCGGCCAATGCCACCGAGGTGAGCCCGAGGTCGAGCGCGGATCCGCCGTGATAGATGGCGAAGTGGCGGAACTCCCAGTAGCCCATGATCGCTAGGACCGCGAAGCAGAACGTCGATGATCCTGCCGCCAATCCATCGAGGCCGTCGGTGAGATTCACGGCATTCGAAGACCCCACCAACACCAGTACCGCGAAGATCGACCAACCCACTGCCCCCAGTTGCCATCCGGGCAGGGAGAAGCGGGTGGCCGACAGGGTTGTCTGGGTGTGGACCCAGGTCACTGCCAACACGGCGTACGCCACCCCGAAGGCCAACTGCAGGCTGCTCTTGGCTCGCTTGTTGAGTCCCAGGCTTCGCTGGTTGCGGACCTTGATGATGTCATCGAGGAATCCGATGAGTCCGAAGGCAACGATTGCCCCACAGGTCAGAATCCCGGCTCGCGTGAATCCGACGTGGGTGCCAAGATGCCCAAACGCGAACCCTGCGATGACTGCGATGACGATAACCACCCCACCCATCGTTGGGGTGCCGGCCTTCATGGCATGGTGGCTAGGGCCATCTTCGCGGATGTGTTGGCCGATCCGTGCCTCGCGTAGTCGACGTATCAAGACGGGTGTGAGGAGCCCGGCAAGCCAGAGCGCCACCCCTCCTGCGACCATGAGGCTCAGCACGCGGTCATCTCCCTTGACTCAAGGAACGCAGGATGGCTCCCGCCACTGTGCGGTCATCGAAGTCTCGCACGATCGTTCCGATCTGCTGGGTGACCTCATGACCCTTTCCTGCGATGAGCACGAGGTCCTCGGGCCCAGATGACTCGATCGCATGAGCAATGGCAGCCGCTCGATCAAGCTCGATCGTCACTGGTGCCCCATGCATCCCGTCAACAATGGCGTCAATGATCACCTGAGGATCCTCGTGACGTGGGTTGTCGGTCGTGACCACCACCGCATCAGCACCAGTCATCGCCACTGACCCCATCAACGGGCGTTTCGCCTTATCGCGATCCCCACCGCATCCAAAGACAACCGTCACGCGGCCCCCACCGCTCAGTCGGCGCATCTCGACCAGCGCCGAAGCGAGTGCATCGGGAGTATGTGCATAGTCAACCACCACCATCGGCCCGTCACTCACTCCCTCGACGAGCTCCATCCGTCCGGGCACCCCGGGCGACCGACTTAAGGCAAGGGCGATCTCCGCCGGGTCGCCACCGAGTGCAATCGCCGCCTCAGCAGCAAGCAGCGCATCGATCACCCCATTGCGTCCCAAGATCCGGAGGGACACTCGATGCCCTCTCCAGACGAAGTCCGAACCTCGGGGACCTAGTTCGAGATCAACCGCATCATCAAAGGTCACCGCTACCGTTGGACCCTCGCGTCGCGCAAGCAGCTGCCGTCCGTCCTCGGTCTCCGCCCAAATCACTGCCGAAGAGCTGACTGCGTCATCGAACAACCGAGCCTTCGCTTCGAAGTAGGCATCCATTGTCCCGTGGTAGTCGAGGTGATCGTGGCTGAGGTTCGTGAAGATCGCCACGTCAAAGGACACCTGATCCACCCGGTGCTGGTCGAGGGCGTGACTCGAAACCTCCATCGCCACGGCGCCGGGACGGCCCTCGCCCACAGCAGTCCCCTCGATCTGCGCCAATAAGCGCTGAAGGTCGGGGGCCGCTGGCGTCGTCCGCTCCCCGGTCAACGTTCCAATGGAACGGACCGAGAAACCGATCGATCGGAGAATCTCGCTCACGAGGTGGACCACCGTGGTCTTTCCGTTGGTTCCGGTCACGCCAATCATCGTCAGGCGGTCCGCCGGCCGATGAACCACGAGGGCACTTGCCATGGCCGTGGCAGATCGAGCAGTACCCATCGGCACTCTGATCTCTGCCACATCCATGAAGGGTCCATCCGTAATTTCACGCTCGGTCAGCAGGGCCACTGCACCCCGGCCGATAGCCGCCGAGGCATACTTATGCCCGTCGTCGCTCGTCCCCGAGATGCAGCAGAACATGGCATCGGCTGCAACAGCGCGGCTATCGACCTCAACGCTGTTGACCTCGAGATCGAGGGAGCCAGCCATCAGCTGCGACCCTGGGAGTGCATCAAGCAGTTCGGCCAGCCTCATGATCCGGGGTCCTCGTTGGCCCGCGAACCTCGCCCGTTCGTACCCGCTGTCTCCTTCATCGAATTCAGGTCGATTCCGGGATGGGTGCGGCCGAAGAGGTAGTCGTGTCGCCACCACCGGACGAGGTTGGAATCCCGTAGCGGTGGAGTGCGTAGGTCATGATCTTGGAGAACACCGGGGCCGACACCGCTCCGCCGAAGTAGCTGCCCACCGGCCGCTGGAGCACCACCAGGGCACTGAGTATCGGATGGTCTGCCGGGGCGAAGCCCACGAAGGTGGCGTTGTAGGCACCGTCGACATAGCTGGCCTGGCCGGGCGTCGGGATCTGGGAGGTGCCGGTCTTTCCTGCCACCCGGTAGCCGCGCACCGCCGCCTCTGCTCCGGTGCCATTGACCACCACCTGGCGAAGCATCTCTGTGAGCTGGCTGGCGGTCGTCGGGGACATGATCCTGCGGCTAGGCCTCGACACCAGTCCTGACACGCTGCCATCCGAAGCGACGTTGCCGCGAATGAGGGATGGCTGGATCATCGTCCCGCCGTTGGCCACGGCGTTGTAGGCGTCGAGGACCTGGAGCGGTGTCGCTGCGTCGACTTGCCCAATAGGGAGCGCCGCAAGGTCGGTGGGCTGCCAGCGCGCGGCGTTCATCAGGAGTCCTGCCGATTCTCCGGGGAAGTTCAGCCCAGTCGGCTGCCCGAAGCCGAGCTTCTGGACCTGAGCCAACAGCTTCGTCTCTCCGAGCCCACTGGCGATCATGTAGGTCCCGATGTTGGACGATTGCGCAAGGATTTGAGTGGCCGACATGGCCATCGGAGCATGAACCTCAGCGTCATGGAAGATCTTGCCACCGAGCCGGATCTGATCGGGCACGTCGAAGCTCGTCGTCGGGTTGATCTGCCCTGAATCGAGCGCTGCTGAGAAGGTCACCAGCTTGAACACGCTGCCTGGCTCATAGGTCTGAGTGACCGCAAGGTTGTTCTGGGCCTGCGCCACACCAGGAATGGGACTGGGGTTCTGTGAGGCCAACGGGGTCGGAATGGGCCCGCTCTGCGGAGTCGTAGAGACGAGATTGGCGATCGACAGAATCTCGCCGGTCTTGACGTCCATCACGATCGCCGTCCCGGAGAGTGCACCGGATGCAGCAATTTGCTGGCCGAGCGCCTGCTCCGTCACGTACTGGAGGGGCTGGTCGATGGTGAGCTCAAGTCCCTGGCCCGGAGTACTGGCCTTCGTCCTGATCGCTCCACCCTGAGGGAGAGAAACTCCGTATGGGGTCTCGAGCAGCGTCGTGGATCCCGCAGTTCCCGCCAGGATGCTCTGGTTCTGGTACTCAATCCCCGCTGCACCCTCGCCCGAAGCATTCGTCATACCGATGACCGATTGAGCGAGGGATCCATTGGGAACATGGCGTACCGAGGAGTCAACCATGGTGATCCCGGGGAAATGATCCCTAGCCACAATGGCCGCCTTCGCCAACGAGAGATCCTTCGTGAGCACCTGGTAGCCGCTGTGCTTCGACAGCTGTGTCGAGAGCACATCTGCGGGGATGCCGAGGATGGGCGCCAGGGCCTTCGCTTCATCAACCGGATGAGGGATCTGGAAGTTGTCGGCGATGATCGTCTTGGTGGGAACTGACATGGCAAGGACTGCACCGTTGCGGTCATAGATCCCACCGCGCACAGCGGGGATCGTGATCGTTCGCCGCAGCTGGAGCTTCGAAGTGTGCTGATACTGCCCGTGTCGTCGGACCTGGATATCGATCAGTCGCACCGTCACCACCACCAGGCAGAGCACGATGATCACCTTGAGCCACCTGATGCGCTTCCGACTTACCTCTGCGGCCCGCTCTCTCTCCGCCCGCGGCACTGCCCGCTTTCGATTCGTAGGCGGTGAGGCAGTCGGTCGACGCTGAGGAGTCGGAGTGGCCCGCCGCTGGGGCGCAGTCCGGACGGGCGGGCGGGCGGCTGTCCTGCGCTCTGGAGCAATAGTGCGACCCTCGGGTCGGACGGGCACTCGCGTGCCCCCAGTGCGGCCAGAAGGTCGCGAAGCAGGCGCCGACCGGGGTGCTGGTCGCGGCCCTCTCGTACCCGAGCGCGCCGGCGAGTACGAGCCTGCACGCCGAGCTGGTGCTTTCGTCGGCGGTGTCACTGGCCACCACCCGATACCGGCTCTCCGACGATGCGGATGGCCGACAAAGGCGAGTCAAGCGGGACCATCGGCAGCTGGAGCACCTTTTTGGGCTGCACAAGCGCCAACGAAGATGCTTCCGACGCGATCCGCGAGGGAGTCTCCAGGGCAGCGACCTTGAGGATGGTCTGGGTGTGCTTCGAGGCTTCTGCAGTAAGGGCACTGTTGAGGTGACCGAGCTGAAGCTGGCGCTGCGCCACGACCATCTGCCCGAGAACGATCATCAGCAGGGCGGCGACCACCACGACCACTGCCAGCACCTCAGGCGTCCGGCGGCGACGCGAGACACCCCGGATCGGCCGAAGACGAGTCGGAGGAGTCGGAGCCGGCCTGCGGCGCGGCGCAGTTGCCCTCGATCGAGCGGTCGCCGGCGTCATCGGTCGGCCTCGAAGGTTCGAAGGCGTGCGCTACGAGCCCTCGGATTGCGAGCGATCTCCGTCTCGGTCGCCATCACCGCCCGTCGGCCGACGAGAGATCCGATTGTGGTCGAGTTGCACACACAGGGCATCCCCGGCGGACACGTGCAATCACCCTCCGCCCACCGACGCATGGTGTGCTTCACCCGGGCATCCTCACCCGAGTGATAGGAGATCACCACCAGCCGTCCCGCTGGGCTGAGGATGGTCACCGATGCATCAAGGAGAGCATCAAGCTCCCCGAGTTCATCATTCACCGCTATCCGCAGACCCTGGAAGACCCGGGATGCGACATGTCCCCGCCGGCGATCCGCACGAGGAACCGCGCGGTCGATCACCTCGACGAGCTGGGCCGTTGTAGTGATCGGTCGTTGCGCAAGGATGGCTCGGGCGATGCGCCGCGCGTGACGATCCTCGCCATTGTCACGCAGGAGTGAAATCAGGCTGTGCTCGTCGATCTGATCGAGAAGTTCTGACGCCGTCATGCCGGCCGATGGGTCCATGCGCATGTCGAGTGGGCCGTCTTGGGAGAAAGAGAACCCACGGTTCTCCTCGTCGATCTGCGGAGAGCTCACACCGAGGTCAGCAAGAATGCCGACCACCCGATCGCCCATCGGCACTCCATCGAGCACCGGCCACGGCGAGTCCCCGGCCCGTCCCGCCGCCACGACCTCAGCGATTACTGAGAATCGGCTGGGAATCACGACAGCCCTTGCTCCGAACGGAGCGAGGGCTGTCAATGCCGCGGCACGAGCGACGGCGTCTCGGTCCAGCCCCATGAGTCCAAGGTCGGGTCGGCTTGCCAGCAGACGCGACGCATGTCCGGCTCCCCCGAGGGTCGCGTCAATCACGACGCCGGACGGCACCCCAGAGAACAGGGCGACAACCTCGTCAAGAAGAACTGGTGCATGTGTGAAGTCCTGGGCCATTCGCAGCCCCTCGGCCGACGAGGTCGTCGAGGAGTGGAGGCTCTCGCAACCGCCACGGGAGAGGGCGGAGGTTGTATCTCCCATCGTGTCAGTCGAGAGGCTGCGCATGGTCCTGGCCAGGCATCGCTTGGTGTGTCGCCGTCTGGCGTCTCCTTCGTTGGTTCGTCTGTCGATCACTCGTCGCCCTCGAGGAACCAGGCCTCCATCGGCTTGACGCGCTCCTCCCACTGGGCGGGGTTCCACAACTCGATGCGGTCGATAGCTCCATGGATGAGCACGTCGCCCTCAAGGTGGGCGAACTCTCGGAGGTGCGAGGGGATCGCCATGCGGCCCTGCTTGTCGATCTCTACTTCCGCCGTGTTGGCAGCCCAGACTCGAGCCTGGTTCCGACCATCCGAGCTGGTTTTGGCCGCTTCGAGCATCTCTGCCATCAAGCGCTCGTTCTCGCCGGGGGTCCGAAGCGCAACACAGCCTTCCGTGTTGGGGGTCAAGAAGCCGCCGCGACCAAACGCTTCCCGGAAGCGCACAGGGACAATCACTCGCCCCTTGCTGTCGACACTGT
>CAIUMH010000155.1 GCA_903900235.1 uncultured Actinomycetes bacterium | reverse complement strand
AGAAACGCTTGCTGGGTATCGAAGTCTAGCCGGCGTCGCATCCTCATCCACGCTTCGAGAACGTGTACTTCATCCATTGGGATACGGTCGGTTATCTACCGATAAAATCGTTCTGATCAACCTGAAATCCTCAATCTATCTTTGCAGCAATTTTGAATCGGACAGTTCCATCTCTAATGAAACCACAAATTCCGCAACCGGCGCTCCGTAGGAACCGATCAGCAGATTCCTCCGAATTGGCAACTTTCTGACCCTTGGTCAGACGGCTCTTCAATGAGGTGACCGATCTCGGAGCACTGAAGACCACCTGTGGTGTTTCGTAATTTGGATTGTATCGTGTTGCACGATACGGCGAGTTTTATGAAACACTAGAGCAGTTGGTGATGGGAGAGCCAGGTAGGCGATGCAAGAAGAAGACAAGCCGAGAAACGAAGACGAGATCCTTGCACTCTGCCTTGAGCGCCTTCGAGGGAAACTGCCGCCCGGCTGGGATTCGATGGTGCTTCGAGAGGGCCCTGCTGCCGCCGGTCTGGCTGATGGCCTTCTCCGGATCACCGCTCCCGATGGCACCCAAGCGACCTTTGTTCTCAAGGTGAAGATCAGTGCAACGACAAAGGCGGCGGTCGTGGCAGTGGACCAGATGATTCGAATTCTGGCTGAATCGGAGGAGACCAACTGGATGCCGCTCTTTGTAACGGGTTATCTCCCCCCAAGGACGAGGGAGCTTCTCAATCAACGCGGGGTTGGATGGATCGACACGACGGGCAATCTCCGGATCATCTCGTCAAGCCCGGGACTGTTCATCGAAGCGACTGGAGCCATTCGCGACCCATGGCCGGATGATCAGCCGCTCCGATCGCTTCGGGGCCGAGGATCGGCTCGGGCGGTCCGGGCGGTCGTCGACTTTACGCCCCCGTATGGAGTCCGAGAGCTCAGTACGACAGCTCGGGTTCCGGCTCCAACCTTGTCTCGGGTCCTTGAGCTCCTCACCCAAGAGATGATCGTTGAGAGAGATGCAGCGGGTGGTGTGGTCGATGTGGACTGGGAGGCAGCGATTCGACGATGGAGCAAGGACTTCATTCTTCGAGAGACAAAGCTGAACCGCGTCAGCAGCTACCTCGAGCCTCGTGGCCTCGACTCCTTCGTCCGCAGGCTCGCGTCGAGCGATCTCCAGTACTCGGTGACGGGGTCGCTGGCGGCGTCAAAGTTTGCCCCAGTCGCCCCCACCCGACAGATCGCTCTCTATATCGAGAAGCCCGCGCAAGCTGCGGCGGCACTTGATCTCCGGCCAGCACCGAGCGGTGGCAATGTCCTCCTCGTGAGCCCCTTCGATCCTGTTGTCTTCGATCGAACGCTCACTCGAGATGGTTTGACCATCGCCGCATTGGGCCAGGTGGCGACTGACCTCTTGATGGGCCCAGGTCGAGAGCCCGCCGAAGCGGAGCGACTCATTGAGTGGATGAAGGAGAACCTTCGTGCCTGGCGATCCTGATCCGCTCTATGTCCTAGCGCGGCCACCTTGCTTGATGCGCTCGACGCCCTCGCCGAACACCTCGGCGCCATCGTGCTCGTTGGTGCACAAGCCGATGACGAGGATCTTGGAAACTCCTCAGACCCGCTCACCGAAATGCCCAGGTTGACCACGTCGACCCGGTCGCGCGCGTCAGCTGTTCTCTGGGCGACGTGGGACTCGTCGTGCCGACCCGGAGATCACGT
>CAIUMH010000154.1 GCA_903900235.1 uncultured Actinomycetes bacterium | reverse complement strand
GGGTCGGGCGACCGCCACCATCGCCGTGTGGCAGGCGGTGGACGCCTTCGTGATGGCGTACTTGATCAGCCGGACGCAGGCGGCTTACACCGTCCTCTTTGTCGTAGCGGTGGCATCTGCCGCCCTAGCCTTCGCACTCGACTTCGTGCCGGCGGGCAGACGGACAACCAGGGTCGCCGCCGGCGCCCGGTAAGCGCAGATCCAGAGGAGGGGTTAGTTCCCGGTGAAGGTGGCCGGACGCTTCTCCATGAAGGCGGTCATAGCCTCGGTCAGATCGTCCGAGGCGAGGAACGCCGCGTTCCAAGTGGCGACGTAGTCCAGCCCCTCGGTCACCGACCGGTCTTCGCATGCGACCAGTACGGCCTTGGTCCCTTGCACGGCCAGTGGAGAGTTGGCGGCGATCTCGGCGGCCATGGCACGGGCATCGGCCACCACAGCCTCGGCGTCGCTGCTGACCTGGTTGACCAGCCCGATCGCCTCTGCTCGCGCCGCAGTGATGTCCTTCCCGGTGTAGGCCAGTTCGGCCAAATTGCCCTTGCTGATGATGGCAGGGAGCCGCTGCAGGCTCCCCACGTCGGCGACGATGGCGATCTTGGCCTCGCGTACCGAGAACAGCGCGTCGCTGCTGGCCAGGCGGATGTCACAAGCGGCGATCAGATCGACGCCTCCCCCGATGCAGTAACCCTGGACCGCGGCGATTACCGGGAGCGGGCAATCGGCCACGGCGGTGATAGAGGCCTGCATCCGAGCGATCTGTTTACGAGCGTGCCAGGCCCGGGTGGCCGTCGATGGCCGGGATCCGTCGGCCGACTCCGGGGCGGAGGCGATGCCGGCCATTGCCACCAGATCGAGCCCGACCGAAAAGTGGGGACCGTGAGCGGCGATGACCACCACCCGTATCGATGGATCGCCACCGATCGCCTCCATGGCCAGGGGGAGGTCGTCCCAGAAGGCATGACCCATGGCATTTCGCTTCTCGGGACGGTCGAGCCAGAGCGTGGCGACGTGGTCGTCGACCTCGATGGTGAAGACCTCGGAGGCAAAGGAGTCGATGGTGGAGGCAGTCATGGATGACCAGCGTAGGGCGTGGACCATGGGTCTTGCCGCTCGCAAGTGGGATGGATGGGCGACCCGCCGGAGACGGCCGCCCGGCCCGGTAGTATCTGGGACGAGGCTCGTCGATCGGACCTCGATCCGCGAGAGGCCTGATTCTGTCCACGTTTACCCCTGAGAACGCCGCCGGCCTGCCCGGCGCCCCTTGGCTGATCCGGCGACGTACCGCTGCTGCCGAGGCCTTCGTTTCTTCACCGCTCCCGACGGAGAAGGACGAGGTCTGGCGCTACAGCCGCATCGACCAGCTCGACCTCGACCGGTTCCAGCCGGCGACTTCGACGCGACCGACCGGCGACCCTGGAACATCCCCATCCGCCAGGATCCACGCTCTGGTCGACAGCCTCGGGCCTCGCAGCGGCCTGGTGGTCACCATCGACGGCGTCCTGGCCACCCTGGCGACGACGGTGGGAGAAGATCTGCTCTCTCTCGGAAGGGCTGCAGATCACGGCGAGGGCGCCGAACTCCTTGGAACCGTCCTCGACGACCCCCGCGACTTCCCGCTCCTCAACGACGCCTTCGCCATCGACCCGGTGGTGGTCGACGTCCGGCCCGGTGCATCCGTGGCCGATCCGGTCGTGGTCGTCCATGTGATCTCCGGTGCCTCAGGCACAGCCGTGTTCCCCCGCACCGTGGTTCGGGCTGGGACCGGTTCTGTCGCAGGGGTGATCGAGATCGTCGTCGATGCCGACACTGGACTGCTGGCCGACGGGAGCGCCGACGGGAGCGCCGACTGGTCCTCGAGTGCATCCGTTGCCGCCGAGCGTCTCGTTGTGCCGGTGACCGAGCTGCAGGTCGACGACGGTGCATCCCTCGCCTATGTCTCCATCCAGTCGCTCGGGGGGGCCACCTGGCAGCTCGCCCATCAGGCGAGCACGATCGGTGCCCACGCATCGCTGTCCAGCTATGCCGTGGCCCTCGGTGGCAGCTACGCCCGGCTGCGGACGGACTCGGCCCTGGTGGGGGACTCGGGTGCCAGCACCTTGCGGGCCGCCTTCATCGGCCGAGACAATCAGATGCTCGACTTCCGCACCCTTCAGGACCACCGTGCCCCGCGCACGACGAGCGACCTCCTGTTCATGGGAGCCGTGGCCGATACATCTCATTCGGTCTACAGCGGGCTCATCCGGGTCCGGCGGGGAGCAGTCAAGTCCGATGCCATGCAGACCAACCACAACCTGGTGCTCGACGAGGGGGCCCACGCTGACTCGGTGCCTAATCTCGACATCGAGGAGAACGACGTGAAGTGCAGCCACGGATCGACGGTCGGACCGGTCGACGAGGACCAGAGGTACTACCTCGAGTCCCGGGGGATCGAGCCCGAGCGGGCGGAACAGCTCATCGTGGCTGGCTTCTTCGACAGCATCGCCGACCAGGTGCCTCTGTCCGGCGCCCGTGACCTCATCGGCAAGGCCTTGGCGGAGCGTTCGGGGGTGACCCGTGGCTGAGGCGACGAAGCAGGACGATACCGCTGAGGTGACCACCGCCAGGTTGTGTGCGGTGGGCGACCTCGCCCCCGGTGAAGCCCGTCGCTACGACGTGGCTGGTCTGCGGGTGGCACTGGTTCGGATCGGCGATGACTTCCATGCCGTGGGGGATCGGTGCAGCCATGAGGACTACTCGCTGGCAGACGGCGAGGTGTTCGCTGCGGAGTGCCAGATCGAGTGCGCCAAGCACGGCTCCATGTTCGACCTGCTGACCGGGGATCCACGCTCGTTTCCGGCGACGAAGCCGGTGCCCGTCTACACCGTCGTGGTCGATGGAGACGATGTCTCGGTGGTGGTGCCGTGAGCACGGGCGAACTGGTCATCGAGGACCTGCGTGCCGGCATCCCCGGACGCGAAATCCTGAAGGGTCTGACCCTCACGGTCCGGAGCGGCGAGGTCCATGCCGTCATGGGGCCGAACGGGTCGGGCAAGAGCACTCTGGCGCACGTCTTGATGGGCCGGCCAGGGTACGAGGTGCTCGGGGGGTCGGTGACTCTTGACGGGATCGATCTGCTCGGATTGCCGACCTGGCAACGGGCGCGTGCTGGGCTCTTCC
>CAIUMH010000153.1 GCA_903900235.1 uncultured Actinomycetes bacterium | reverse complement strand
GCCGCGCCATCGCGCAGCGCAACCTGATCGTCAGAGAGGGCGAAGAACATGGTTACGACCTCGGCATCTTAAGGAGGCGCTCGGCCACCACATTGCGCTGGATCTGGTTGGTGCCGGCATAGATGGGTCCGGCCAGGGAGAACAGGTAGCCATCCATCCAGGCCGACAGCTCGCCGTCGATCAGCAGGTCGGCGTCTGGACCGAGGATCTCGAGGGCGGTCTCGTGGATCAGCACGTCAAGCTCGGACCAGTAGACCTTGGTGGTCGAGGCTTCCGGACCGACTCCCTGGCCTCGTCGGATGGCGGTGGCGGTGGCCCAGGTCTGCAATTCATAAGCGCGCGCTCTGGTCCAGGACTCAGCCACCCGATCGGCGAGGCGGCCATCGGGCCCGAGGTGGGCGCCCGCCGAGGAGTCGCCGATGCGCTCGTCGAACAGGTCGGCGAGGCGACGGGTGGCCTCGAGGTAGCGAGCTGGGCTGCGAAGCGACAGACCGCGCTCAGAGCCGGCGGTGGCCATCGCCACTTGCCAACCCTGGCCGACCTCACCGAGGACGTGGTCATCGGGGACGAAGACCTGGTCGAAAAAGATCTCCGCGAATCCGGTCTCGCCGTCGAGCTGGGCGATTGGTCGGCGAGTGATGCCCGGCGAGTCCATCGACACCAGGAAATAGGTCAAGCCCCGGTGCCGCTCTGATGCTGCGTCAGAGCGGAAGAGGCCGAAGCACCACTCGGCGAACGCCCCTCGCGAGGCCCAGGTCTTCTGGCCGTCGAGGACCCAGCCGCCGTCGACCCGGGTTGCCTTCGAACGCAACGAGGCGAGGTCGCTCCCAGCGTCGGGCTCAGACCAGCCCTGGCACCAGATCTCGGACCCAGAAGCCATGGCCGGCAGGAAGCGTGCCTGCTGATCGGGGGTGCCGAAGTCGAAGATGGTCGGAGCGAGCAAGAAGATGCCGTTCTGGCTGACCCGCTTGGGCCCGCCGGCTCGGTAGTACTCCTCCTCGAAGATCAGCCACTCGATGATGCCAACCCCCCGGCCGCCGAACTCCTCGGGCCACGACACCACCGACCATCGGTCGGCGAACATCTTGGCCTCGAAGGCCCGGTGCTGTTCGAAGCCCTCGGCGGTATCGAGCGAGGCAAGGGTGCCAGGAGCGGGCACGTTGGCCGCCAGCCAGGTTGCCGCCTCAGATCGGAAGGCCTCCTCGGCGTCGCTGAAGGTGAGATCCACGCTGCAGAATCTGACACACCATCAGGGGGACCGCAACGTGCGCCGCCGCTGTCGGAGGTCGTCTCGCACCCGGATGTCACCGGCATCTGACACACCATCAGGTCGTGGGTCACAATGGGACCATGCGCACCTGTGTGATCGTCGATGCTGTCCGCACTCCTATCGGTCGCCGGAACGGAGTCCTCTCCGGCTGGCACGCCACCGATTTGGCCGCTCAGCCGCTCGCTGCCCTGGTGGCGCGCACGGGAATCGACCCGAGCCTGGTCGAGGACGTGATCATGGGCTGCACCATGACGGTCGGCGAGCAGGCCATGAACATCGCCCGCAACGCCGCCCTCGCCGCAGGGTTTCCTGAGACGGTGCCGGGCACGACGGTCGACCGCCAATGCGGCTCGGCCCAGCAGGCCGTCCACTTCGCCGCCCAAGCGGTGCTCTCGGGGGCGATGGACATCGCCATCGGTGCCGGCGTCGAGTCCATGAGTCGGGTTCCGATTGGTTCGACCACCGAGCCTGGCCCGGGTGAGGCCTACGGCCCGCTCTACAAGGCCCGCTTCGACCTCATCCATCAGGGTGAGTGTGCCGAGGAGATCGCCCGTCGCTGGGGCATCAGCCGCGAGGCGATGGATGACCTGGCCTACAGCTCGCACCAGCGAGCCATCACCGCCACCGCCGAGGGTCGCTTCGAGAATGAGATCGTGGCCCTCGATGCCCGCAGCGCCGACGGCGCGGCCTCGGGCACGGTGACGGCCGACGAGGGCATGCGCGATACGCCGAGGGAGAAGCTGGGCCAGCTGCGCCCGGCCTTCTCCGAAGACGGTCTGGTCACCGCGGCCTCGTCGTCGCAGATCTCCGACGGCGCCGCAGCGGTGCTGGTGATGACTGAGGACAAGGCCGCCGAGCTCGGCCTCACGCCCCGGGCGCGCTTCCACACCTTCGCCGTGGCGGCCAACGATCCCCAGATCATGCTCACTGCTCCGATCCCGGCCACGGCGATGATCCTCGCCAAGTCGGGCCTCTCCCTCAACGAGATCGACCTCGTCGAGATCAACGAGGCCTTCGCCTCGGTGGTGCTGGCCTGGGCCAAGGAAACGGGCGCCGATATGTCCAAGGTGAACGTCAACGGCGGGGCCATGGCTCTCGGCCATCCGACGGGAGCGTCAGGGGCACGCCTGATGGCGACGCTCCTCAACGAGCTCGAGCGCACCGGTGGCCGCTTCGGGCTTCAGACCATGTGCGAAGGCGGCGGCCAGGCCAATGCCACGATCATCGAGAGGCTGGGCTGATGCCACAGGTCCCCGTCGTCGAGGGGTTCTTCGACCCCTCCATCCCCGCGCTGCTCGGCACGCGCTGCACCGAGTGCGCCACGGTGTTCTTCCCGGCCGAGCGCAGCTGGTGTCGCAACCCGCACTGCTCGTCGAGCACCTTCGACGAGATCACCCTGTCGACCACCGGGACGATCTGGTCCTTCACCGACGCCCAGTACGCACCACCGGCGCCCTATGTCGCCGCTGATCCCTATGTCCCATTCGCCATGGTGGCCGTTGAGCTCGCCGCCGAGGGCATCGTCGTCCTCGGGCAGGCAGCTGACGGCACGACGGTGGCCGACCTCGAGGTCGGTGCCAGCGTCGAGCTGGTGGTCGAGACCCTCTACTCCGACGCCGAGGGCGACAAGCTCGTCTGGCGCTGGCGCCCCGTGAAGGAGGCCTGAGCCATGTCGTCGAAGCACTCAGTCGCAGTCATCGGAGCGGGCATGCACCCGTGGGGCAAGTGGGGTCGCAACTTCGTGGAGTACGGCGTGGTCGCGGCGCGCGCCGCGCTCGAGGATGCCGGGGTCGCCTGGACCGACGTCGACTTCGTAGCTGGCGCCGACACCATCCGCAACGGCTACCCCGGTTTCATCGCCGGCGCCACCTTCGCCCAGGCACTCGGATGGTCGGGCGCTCGTGTGTCGTCGTCCTATGCCGCCTGTGCCTCCGGCGTCCAGGCAATCGCCAGCGCCCGGGCCCAGATCCTCGCCGGCCTCTCCGAGGTGGCCCTGGTGGTCGGTGCCGACACCACGCCCAAGGGCTTCTTCAAGCCCGTCGGCGGCGACCGGCCCGACGACCCGGACTGGCTGCGCTTCCACGTGCTCGGCGCGACCAACCCGACCTACTTCGGCCTCTATGCCCAGCGTCGCAAGTCGGTCTACGGAGCCACTGACGAGGACTTCGCACAGATCAAGGTGAAGAACGCAGCGGCCGGCGTGCACAACCCCTACGCCCGGTACCGCAAGGAGGTGACCATCGATGAGGTGCTGAGCTCGCCGATGGTGGCCAATCCGCTTCGTCTGCTCGAGATCTGTGCCACCTCTGACGGTGGGGCTGCCGTCGTGCTGTGCTCGCTCGAGTACGCCAAGCGCCATGGCATCGCCAACCCGGTGACCATCGACGGGATCTCGACGGTGACGCCGACCTTCCCGAACGCCGTGATCGAGATGCCCAACTTCGCCACGGACTCGTGGTCGTCGGTGGCGCCCAACGACCTGACCTTCCGGGCCTCGATCGCCCACGCCGCCTATGAGGAAGCCGGGATCAGCCCGTCGGACGTCTCGCTCGCCGAGGTCTATGACCTGTCGAGCGCGCTCGAGCTTGACTGGTACGAGGACATCGGCCTGTGCGAGGTCGGCGAGGCCGAGCACCTGCTCCGCTCGGGAGCGACCACCCTCGGTGGTCGGGTTCCGGTGAACCCGTCGGGAGGCCTGTCGAGCTTCGGTGAGGCCATCCCGGCTCAGGCCATCGCCCAGGTGGCTGAGTGCACGTGGCAGCTGCGCGGCCAGGCCGACGGCCACCAGGTCGAGGGAGCCACGGTGGCGGTGACCGCCAACCAGGGCCTCTTCGGACATGGCTCCTCGGTCGTGCTCAGCCGCTGAACCATCCCGGATCGATGAGCGTCCACTGGATGCACCCAGGTGGGTTCGGTGCCCGGACCCACGCCGCGACGACCATCGGTCTGACGACCCCAAGCAGCACTCTGGCGTGGGAGTCTCCGCTGCCCTTGGGCGACCAGGCAGATCGCATCTCCGTCTCGTCGCCTGATCGCATGGCGTCGTCAGCCGAGGTTCGAGCGTCCCGCCGTGGGCCGGTGAGCCTGCCGGATGCCGCTTGGCCCCGGTCGGGCACCGAGGGAGCCGGTCAGCTCGGTCGCCTTGACCCAAACGACACGGAGATCCTCGAGCCCGGGGGCATCGACGGGCTCCGTCGTTCGGCGCTCGCGGCGGTGACGTCGGACGACAGGGCGGCTGCTCGTGCCGGCTTCGGTGTTGCCGACCTTGTGAGCGAGTAACGCACCACATCGGTGACCAACGAAGTCGATGAGATCCTGCCAGGGCGACACCGACCGCCGCGGTGATCCTGGTGACGGTTGCGGGTTGTCCGTGCCGCCGTGCCCCGACTGTTGTGGAGCAAGCACACCAGCACACCGAGGGAGTGGTCAATCTGTACGTTCAGATGTACAAAAGATGTACAATCAAGGACATGGATGTGGCGATCAGCGACCTGCGATCTCACCTGAGTGCCTGGGTCGACCGAGTGCAGGAGGGCGAAGAGGTCGTCATCACCGAACGGGGTATCCCGGTGGTGCGCATGACGGCGATCGACGCTGCTCCGATGCTCCGGCAGCTCGCCGACGAGGGGGTCGTGGCCGCGCCCACCAGCGCCGTTCGGACGTCCGCCTCCGCAGCCGCACGGGTCAGGGCGACGGCCTCGGTGGCTGAGCGGGTCTCCGACCAGCGCCGCTGAGCCGCGTGCTGGTCTACTTCGACGCCAGCGCGCTGGTGAAGCTCGTCATCGAAGAGGACGGGAGTGCGCTCGCCGCAGCGCTCTGGGATGGGTGCGATGCGGCCCTGACGAGCCGTCTGGCGCTCCCGGAGGTGTGCGCCGCCCTGGGCGCGGCGCATCGGAACCATGAGCTGACCGACGCCGACGCGACGACCGCCCTGGCTGCCTTCGCTGACTTCTGGGCGGGCGTCCGGCCGATCGAGCTCACACCCCGGGTGGCGACGGTTGCTGGTGAGCTGGCCGCGCTCCATCATCTCGGTGGGGCCGATGCCGTCCATCTCGCCAGCGCCCTCGAACTGCGGGACGCGGGCATCGTCGTCGCGGCATGGGATCGCCGCCTCCATGAGGGAGCCAGCGCGGCTGGCCTCTCCGTGGCACCCCGCATCCTGTAAGAGGGGCTTGCCTGCGGTGGCTCCTCAGCCACTCACGGTCGCCGAGGGGTCAGATCGATACGACCATGAGAGCCGTCGACGATGCGAGCGCGTCGAAGTCCCGATCGGCGTGGAGCACCGGCAGGCCGAGTCGGATGGCCGTGGCGGCGATCAGGCAGTCGGAGAGCCGCCGGATGGTCACACCGTCAGCACGGCACGAGCGATAGAGGCTCGCCGCCAGAGCGAAGTCACCACCGTCGGTCGGCGCCATGGCGGCCCGAGCCAGCAGGCGCTTGAGGTCCTCGACCTCGTGCTGCGTCCTGGCGCCCGCCAGGATCTCCATCTCGACCACGCCCGAGATCGAGACCCCTCCGAGCACCTCGAGCCTCCGGCTGAGCTCGTCGACGACAGGGTGGTCGGTACCCCGGAGGAACTCGATCCACGCAGAGGAGTCGACCAGGCAGGTCACGACGTCCGTGAGCGTCGCATGGCGTCGAGGTCGCCGTCCCATCCGGTCCCCCGCATGGCTAGGGCCTCCTCGAGGGACATCGGGTCGACGGCGAGGGTTCGCAGGGCGAGGTTGACCGCATCTCGCTTGGAGGTGAGGCCGAACCGGTCCATCACTCTGCGACACGCCGCCTCGTCGATGTCGATGTTGGTCCGTGCCATACACCAACGATACACCTCGGCCGAATCGTCTGAACCTCCGCGGCGCATGGTGAGCAACGGTCGCGCTGGAGCAGCGATCAGTCGGTCTCAGCGGACCGGGGACCGCCCCGTTGGGGTTCGCCGCCCGGACTCAACGACAAATAACCCTCGGTCCGAGGTCGCTGAGCGGCACGTTGGCATGTGGCTTTG
>CAIUMH010000152.1 GCA_903900235.1 uncultured Actinomycetes bacterium | reverse complement strand
TTGGAGGGTCCGCGAAGTAGTCGGGCCATCGGAGCATTCTCAACGTGTCCCTTGAGAAGACACGAAAGTGAATCGCACTGGGTTGGCTGCAGGATCCAGACTTTGTTCACAAGGTTCGAGCCAAGGCAAGCCGTCCGTCTCGTGCGCACGTTGCGTGACGAGCTCGGGACGACCGACGGGACCGTGAGAATGGTGTCGCTCTCCTCTGACAGTTCCACACGCACCGAGGTAGGGATCGAGTTCCCACCGCCTCAGGTGGTCATCCTTCGATCATCGATCACGGCATGAACGGATCGGTGGAACTGTCCTGAAGGAACCGTCGAGCGACAAAGGGCGAGGTCATCGCCCGAAGCAGAGCGCTGTAGTCAAGCGTGAAGCGAATGACCGATCCCACGGCCGCCGGTTTCGGGGCCATGCTGGTGAGCACGAGGTGATCGCTGCTGGCGCCGAGGGAAGTCAGGGGGAGGGGAGCGACGATGCCCTCAGGGTCGATGTCTTGGCGACCTAGGGCGACGATGATCCTCTCTTCTGTTCCATCAGCACCCTGAGTCTGCTTGGCTGCACCGAACGCCGATTGACCGCGAGTTCCCGCCGGCACCATGGGCTTGTCCTTGCTCTCGATGACCTCGCCGAGAAGTGCGATTGCGTCGGTGTGGAGGCCGTCGATCCCCGTTCGGTCCGTGGGGTTTCGCCCGAGAAGGATCGCCTCTCCGAGGCGCAGTTGTGAAACGCGACCGATGGAGGACTCAGGGGAGAGCGCCCAGCCGAGGTTGGCTGAATTGCCCCCAGAGATGACCGACAGCTTGAGGCCGAAGGCCGCCTCGACTGACTCAGTCAGATCTGTGAGCTGACCCATGTTGGATGCGTCGGGGATCACGCCGCTCTGGCAGGCGAGGTTGGTTCCGATGCCCCGAAGGGTGATGCCCGGGAGGTCGAGGACCTGTTCGACGACCTCGAGCAGATCACTGGGCATGATGCCTTCGCGGAGGTCACCGAGCTCGACCATCAGGATGATTGCGTGATTGCGCTGCTGACGACGTGCGGATGCCGAGAGGTGTTCGATGACCGCCAGCTCGGTGTTCAGACTGACGTCCGTGGAGGCCACCACGCGGTCAACCTGGCTCATCGGAGGCGACCGAATGAGCATGATCTCCGCTTCGATCCCTCGTTGCCGAAGATGCTCGACGTTGTCGATGCGCGATTCGCCGAGCGACGTGACGCCGGCGGCGAGGAGCTCGCGAGCTACCTCGGCGGATCCAAGCGTCGCCTTAGTCACTCCGCAGACCTCAATCCCCCGTTGGGCGAGCCGGCCGACGAGGATCTCTGCGTTGTGCCGGATGAGGTCGAGGCGGATCTCCAGCCTCGGCAGGCTCACGTGGCGACAGGTATGGCTGAAGGGGTGAGCTCGGGGAAGGCGGACAGCACCATGTTGACGAGCAATTCGACTGGTCGGGTCAGCGCATCGGTAGCGGGGATGTCGAGTTCGAGCTGGTAGAGCTCGATGGCGGCGGTTACCTCGACATCGCTCATATTCTCGTGGTTGATCGTTAGGCCGATCACCTTGGTGTCGGCGAAGGTCTCGATCAGGTTGATCTCGCTCAGCGGGTCGGGCACCCGGATTTCCGGGAAGTCCCCGAGGAATCGACGGCTCGGTGCATGTTGGAGGATCACACCATTGGGTCGACCGCCGCGGAGGATGAATGTCGAGCTGAGGTAGGCCGGGTGGCTGAGTGCCCCCTGACCCTCGATGATGATGACGTCCGGGTGCTCTGCTTCGAAGGCCTTCACGACCACGGCCTCCATCTCGCCCGAGCAGAACTGACAGGGGATGGCATCGAGCGCAACGCCGTAGCGGGCGCCCTGGATCAATCCGGTCTGGCCGGTGCTGACCATCACGGCATTGATGCCCCGATCGCGGAGCGCCTGGGTGACAATGGTGGCGGTGGTCCGTTTCCCCACCGCTCCGTCAGTTCCGAGCACGGCGATCCGAGGACAGGTGACGTCGAAGATCCGCCCAGTGAACATCTGGAGGTCTCGCTTGTCGCGCGGTCGGCGGACGTCCTCGATCGTGACGTGGTGGATCACCGCGCTGGCGGCGAACTCGGGATCCTCGTTGAGAAACTCGTGGAGCCCATTCACCACGCTGATCCCCTGGGCCATGGCGTCGAGCAGCACACGGCGCTCCTCGAGCGACAGCAGGCCGCTCAGCGGCGCCATGCCGTAGATCACGACGGTGGGAGTTCCTCCGTTGAGCTCGATGGCGGCGGCCAGATCGGCCACCACCGGAATTCCGTTCGGCGTGCCATCAAGGAGCTCGCCTGCGTCGTGGCCAGCTTCGAAACTGTCGATGACCGAGAGAATCCGGAAGCGCTCTGAGTACCGGACGAGACCATTCGCCGTCTTGCCATCAGGCCGACCAAAGTTGCCCTCGCAGTAGACGACGGCTGTCGGCCGGGAGTCGGTGGCGGGGGTGCGGTCGGGCACAGAATTCTCCGCAGCGTTGCGTGACATGGTTCTCCTTGAGACGAGCTCAGAGGAGGCGACCGAAGGAGCCTGACGAAATTGGGTCAGCTATCCACAAGGGGGTCCCCACTAAGGGTGAAACCATATTCTACCGGGTTGAGGCCCATCAGGACTCGCACGAAGATGCATCGCCGTACATGAGCATGCTCCGTCGGCACCGGGAACGGTCCAAGGGGTCCTGCAGGGCGAGTCTTCATGGGTCTGTCCGGGGGTGGTGGCCGTCTACCTCAGGCCTCCGGGCTGCGCTACGCCTTCGCCGTTTGGCTCGAGGGGAGACTCGTGATCAGCGGACCACTGAGTCGTGCAATGGAATCGGGAGAGCGACTGGTCATGGCATCGACCACGTCGATCGAACTCGGGCTACCGTGAGCCCCCGCAGCTTGGCGCCACACTCAGCGACGAGCGAAGGTGCTCGGAGCGAGCCAAGCACAGGGGGCTGGGAATGGACGACGAGAGGGCGAGGACAGCACCGCGGGGATTGGAGGAGAGAAGTGGTCCGGAGCTGGCATCGATGCTCCCCGAGCTCCTGCTGGCCGGCCACCTCATCGACCGGGCCGGTATGCCGCACCTGATCGGAGCCTTCGGCCCCGATGTCATGCGCGATATCGCCATCGAGGAGTGGAGGGGGGCGAGCCCCGTCTACTCCAAGCGCATGCAGCAGGCGATGGGATTCGAGGGCGACACGGTCGACACCATCTTCAAGAACATCCAGATCGACATCGGTGCTCCGCCGCAGTTCCTCGACTTCCGGTTCAAGTTGATCGATGCACATCATGGTGAGTTCTGGCTCGACCATTGTGGGGCGCTGATGGACGTCGAACCCATGGGCGATGCCTTTGTCGTGGCGATGTGCCATGAGATCGAGGATCCAACCTTCGATGCCACCGCCACTGCGTCGAACCCGAAGGCCCAGGTGCGCCCCATCCACCGACCCCCCCGGATTCCGACTGACCGAACCCCGCACTGTGCGTGGACGGTGATCATCGACGAGTCACACCCCGCACTCCCGGTCCCCGAGGAGGCCAAGGCCGTGGCTGCCACCCGAGCCGCCAGGCTCGAGCTCGATCCCATTGATATCGGCGCCTCGGGACGCAGCGACTATTCCGGACCGCTGCTCAGCGACCTTCACTTCGCTGACTTCTCCGCTCCGGCGCTTCGCCGCCTGGCTGAGGAGGTGTGCCTCCAGGGGCACTTGCTGGTCCTGTCCTTCCTGGCAGCCACTGGGCGCCGCACCGACACCGAGGAGCAGGCTCGGGCGCTGGTCCGTCACCAGTTCACCGGGGTAGCCGGCGTGGCTGCCCAGCGGATCGTGCGTCACCTGCGCCTGGCCGAGGATCTCGACGCGGCGGCAGAAGTCTTGGCGTGGAGTCCGGGACTGTTGCCAATTCAGTACACGGGCTGCTCGATAGAACTCGCTGAAGGCCTGATGGTCCGATTCGATCGCCGGGCTCCTGCCTTCGCCGACGGAGCGTGGCCGTCGCTCCTCGAGGAGGGGCACCTTGAGCCCCTCGACGCCATCGTCTTGGCGGTCAACCCAAGGCTGCGCTGCGAGGTGCTCGTCTCGACGGAGGCCGAGCTGGTGATCGAGGTAGTCCAAGGGGTTGACGAGCGCCCAACATCACAAGACGTGCGACTCACCGAATTCAGCACTGGAGCGGACTTCGCCTTCGAAGAGCGAGGGACGCCCGTCGAGATCCGCTTCAGCCGCTAGGACGACCCGGTGGCGCTGGCTGCGCCCATCACCTTGGCCATGTCGAACACGATGAAGAGCCCTTGCGCTTCGACGAGCGTCGTGCCATCGGCCGCCATCTCCGCGGTGACCGTCAACTTGCGCCCGTCGCGTTCGGTGACCCTCGCCCGGACCTCGAGTGGAGTGCGGAGCGGAGTAGGGGCGCGATAGGTGACCGTGATCCAACCGGTGAAGGCTGGAGTTGGGGCGGTTGAGAGCCCCATGGTGTGGTCGAAGATCGCCGAGACGATCCCACCATGCGCTCGGTCGGGAGCACCCTCGAAGGCCGGACCGAGCGCCACTCGGCAGACCGCATCGTCGCCTTCGCGGAAGAAGGTGGCATTGATGCCCATGGGGTTCGCAGCCCCCGAGATGACACAGTCGGGGAGCGAGCGGAGGGGAGAACCGTCACGAGTCATCTGCGAAGCATCGGCGAAGTTGGGTCGATCGGGTTGGAAGAACCCATGGAGACGCTCAGCCCCTTGCTCGATCTCGAGGGTGAACTGTTCGGCCCGGTTGCTGAGACGCTCTAAGGCCTCATCATCGACTTGGTGCGCCACGAGAGCATTGCCGAGCCGCCGGAGTGCACCGGCTGCAGCCAGCCGAGCTGGTGTGGTGGAGTCGCTTCCAGTGTCGTCGACGGTGCTCATGGATTCAGCCTCCTGGGCATGAGGTGGAGGGCGGTTGACTCCGAGGGTGCAGGTGGTCAGTCAGCCCCCGGCGTCGGAGATGGCCGAGCGAATGGCGAGCACCCGGCGAGCCTCGTCGACATGGAGGTTCTCGATCATGCGACCGTCGACCGTGACGACGCCGCGACCCTCGGCTTCTGCCTCTTCGAAGGCGGCGATGATGCGCTCTGCGAGCTCGATCTCGGCTGGCTCAGGTGAGAACGCCGTGTTGCAGGGCCCGACCTGGCTCGGATGGATGAGCGTCTTGCCATCGAAGCCCATCTGGCGGCCGACCTGACACTCAGCGAGAAATCCACCCTCATCCTTGATGTCGTTGAAGACGCCATCAAGGATCACCTTGTCGGCAGCGCGCGCTGCGAGCAGGCTGAGGGAGAGGCCGGCCATCAGGGGCTGGCGGCTCGGCACACGCTGGGCGTGGAGCTCCTTGGCCAGGTCATTGGTACCCATCACGAGGACGTTCAGTCGCTCTGAGGCAGCGCAGATCTCCTCGGCGTGAAGCATGGCGATGGGAGTCTCGAGCATGGCCCAGATGCGGGTCCGGTCCGGCGCACCATGGCGCTCGAGTGCTGCCTCGATGGCGGCGACGTCGGCGACCGAGTTGACCTTCGGCACAACCACGCCGTCGGGACCGGCAGCGGAGATGGCTGCGAGATCATCGTCGTGCCAGGGTGTCCCGATGCCGTTGGCTCTGATGGTGATTTCGCGGTTTCCATAGCCACCGGCGGCAACCATGGCGCAGGCTCGCTCGCGGGCCTCGGCCTTGGCGTCGGGGGCGACCGCGTCTTCAAGGTCGAAGATCAGGGCGTCAGCGGCGATGTCCTTTGCCTTTTCGAGGGCCCGTTCATTGGCGGCGGGCATGTAGAGCACACTTCTACGGGGTCGCAGGTTCGCATCGGTCATGTCAGTCCTCCAAGGTGATGGTCGAGTAGAGCGCGGCCAGATCAGGATCACGGCTCGCCAACTCATCGGCGAGCTCGATCATGACGCGACACTGCTTGACGGAGGCGTCGTCCTCCATCTTTCCGTCGAGCATGACGGCTCCGGTTCCATCGCCCATGGCGGCGATAACGCGGCGGGCGTGGCGGATGTCGGCGACGGCGGGTGAGAAGACCCGGCGAGCAATGTCGATCTGGGTTGGATGAAGCGACCACGCACCCACGCAGCCGAGGAGGTAGGCATTGCGGAACTGGTCTTCGCAGGCCACGGTGTCGGCGATGTCACCGAACGGGCCGTAGAAGGCGAAGATTCCATTGGCCTGGCAGGCATCGACCATGCGGGCAATCGTGTAGTGCCACAGGTCCTGCTGGAAGATCGCCCGTGGGCCGTTGATATCTCCGTCGATGGGGTCTTGGCGCACGAGGTAGTCAGGGTGGCCTCCACCGACACGAGTGGTCTTCATGCGACGGTTGGCCGCGAGGTCGGCTGGGCCGAGTGAGAGGCCTTGCATCCGCGGGGATGCGGCGCAGATCTCCTCGACGTTGGCCACGCCGCGAGCGGTCTCGAGGATGGCGTGCAGGAGGATGGGTCGGTCGAGGCCGGCCTTCGCCTCGAGCTGGGCGACCAACCGATCGACGTAGTGGATGTCCTCGGCCCCCTCCACCTTGGGGATCATGATGACGTCAAGCTTGTGGCCGACCTCGGTGACGGCAGTGGTGAGGTCATCGAGGCCCCAGGGTGAGTCGAGCGAGTTGACCCTCGTCCAGAACTGGGTGGTTCCGAAGTCGACCGTCCGCCCGACCTCGACCAGGCCGGCCCGAGCGGCCTCCTTGTCGGTGGCGGGAACCCCATCTTCGAGGTTGGCGAGCAGCACATCGACCTTCGGAGCGAGGTCCGGCAGCTTGGCCACCATCTTCGGGTTGGACGAGGGGAAGAAGTGGATCATCCGCGACGGTCGGAACGGGATCTCTCGCAGAGGCTCGGGAGCGCCCACGGCCAAGGGGCGGAAGAAGTCTTTCGGGGAGCGCACTGAACCTCCAAAGTCAGGGAACCCTCACAATCTAGGAGGTCGCGCTGAGGCGAGGCGACGCCGGCGCACGATCGGGTGAGGGTGGGCCAGGCTGCCCGGCCTCACGGCGGGCTCACCTCACGAGGTGAGTGTGCGAGGAGAGGTCTCGTCTCCCCGGTGCTCGCCTCGTGCTCGGCGATAGTCTGCAGCGATGCTCCGACGGTACCGGACGGCCCTCGTGGGCCTCATCAGTGGCGTGATCGCCGCCGTCGGCGTCCCGGCCCCGAGCGGCGCATCACTGGCGCCGACGGGCTCCACGGTGTCGCTGAGCATGCCGTCGGCCTACACGCCCCATGCTCGACAGGGTGTCACCGACGACTACCACTGCACCCTCGTGGATCCGAGAGTGAAGCATGACGCCGTCGTGACCTCGAGCCAGTTCCTTCCTGGTTCCGCCGAGGTCCACCATGCGGCGCTCTTCCTTGTGCCGCCGTCGCTAGCCGCCGCCGCTCGGCGGGCTGACGTGGGCGGTCGAGGCTGGACCTGCTTTGGGGAGGCTTCGCTGCCGGGTGTCCCCTTCGCCACGATCCTCAAGGATCCGATGCTCAGTGAGTGGGCGCCGGGTCATGGCGCCGATCATTTCCCGGCGGGTACTGGCGTCTTGTTGCCGAGGGGAAGCATGGTGATCATGCAGGTGCACTACAACCTGCTGGTTGGGAAGCGCCCCGTCCGCAATCGGCTGGTCCTCCACACCGTCCCGGCGAGCACCCCGTTGCAACGACTCGCCCTCAGCATCGTGCTCGCCCCGCCGGACATCCCCTGTCCGACGGGGATCACCGGCCCGCTGTGCACGCGCGCCGCGTCCCTGGCTGACCAAGGCCATCGGTTTGGCGCGCACGCCGTCGAGATCGTGGACTCGATCGAGGCCGCCTGTCGGCACGATGCAGTGGCGGCGATCGGCAGCACGACGACGTCGTGCACGTGGCCGATCGGCTCCTCGGGCTACATCGTGCGGACCCAGGCGCACATGCACCTGCTTGGACGGAGCCTCCGCCTCACCCTGAACGCCGGCACCCCAGCCGCCCGGACGGTCCTCGATGTACCGGCCTACAACTTCGACGACCAGCGGGGCTACAACCTGCGTTCGCCGATCAAGGTTCGGTCGGGGGACACCCTGACCGTGTCATGCAGATTCGACCCGACGCTGGCCCAGAAGCTCCCGTTGCTGCGCAGTGCACCCGCGCACTTCGTCACCTGGGGAGACGGTTCCACCGATGAGATGTGCATCGGTCTGGCCTATGAGGCGAAGCACCTGCCGAGGGCTGGCGGTAGACCCTAGGAGGCATCACCTGACGGCTGGTGCCTATCGAGTGCTGCCACCCATGCGCTCAGCCATGTCGGCGGGCAGGCCGTGGGGCAAGGTGCGCTCGTGGAGGAGCCGTTGCGTCCGATCGAGCGCTGGGTGGCCGTCCACCAGCCGCTTGACGATCCGATTGGTCCCTGGTGAGTTGGCGGCGATCTCGGCGGAGAGTGCCGCCACGGTGGCCTCCAGTGAGTCGTCTGGGGTGCAGCGGTCGACGAGGCCGATCTCGAGCCCCTCGCGGCCGCTGATCCTGCGACTCGTAAACATGAGCTCCTTGGCCGTCGATCGCCCCACCCGCTCGGGGAGGCGCACCGACATCCCCCAGATCGGGACCAGCCCCCACTGCCCATGGGTGTCGCCGAGGCGTGTCGACTCCGCCGCCACGATGAGGTCGCAGGCCAGGGCGAGCTCAAGCCCTCCGGTGAAGCAATGTCCGTGGACCTGGGCGATCGTGGGCATGGGAAGAGCCTCGAGCACATCGATGGTCTCTGGCTCGAAGTGACGCGTTGGCGCCCTTTCCCCGCTGGCGATAGCCGGGAGATCATGGCCGGCGCAGAACGAGCGTCCGGCTCCGCGAAGGATGACACAGGAGATGTCGTCGCGGTCGCGCAGGGCATCGAGGTGACCACGAAGCTCGACGAAAAGGGCCGGCGTGAGCGCATTGAGCTTGTCGGGTCGGTTGAGGGTGAGGGTGGTGATGCCGCCGTCGTCACGACGGATCACGAGGGGCTCGGTCATCGTCTGGGCCTTCCTGTTCGACGGTGTCGCTGTAGTCCGGGAGCACATCGGCCCGGTCGACCGAACCTAGTCCGACGGTGGAAGGCGAGACCTGTGGACCGCCGGCTGCGTACCGGCTAGACCACTAGGACCACGGACGAGCACGAGGAGCACCCATGTCGATCGCCATCACCGAAGACCACCTGTCGCTGGCCGAGACCGCAACAAACTTCCTGACCGCTCGTGGTGGCACCGAGCCGGCGCGGGCGCTGCTCGATGCGACGACCGAAGAGCTCTCGAGCACCTGGTCGGAGATGGCGCATATGGGCTGGCTCGGCCTCCACCTCGCCGAGGAGCAGGGCGGATCGGGATTCGGCCTCGAAGAGCTTGTCGTCGTGGTCGAGGCGATGGGACGGACCCTCGCCCCCGGGCCCTTTGTGCCTACCGTGATCGCCAGTGCCGTGCTGTCGGCGGTGGGTGGAGAGGCGGCCGATCGCCTCCTCCCCGGCTTTGCCGAGGGGTCGCTGATCGGAGCGGTGGCGCTTGACACATCGGTCACGGTGGTCGATGGCCTGGCCACGGGTGACGCTGGTGTCATTCTCGGCGGTGGCCTTGCCACGGTCCTGCTGATCGGAGCGGGCGACGATGTGCTCGTGGTCGAGGCGGGCACCGGGGTCACGATTGAGGTTCCGCCGAACCTCGATCCCTCTCGCCGTTCGGCTCGGGTCACCCTCGACGGTGCTCCGGCAACCGTGCTGAGCGGCGCTCGCCAGGCTCTCATGGACCTCTCGCGGCTGCTGCTGTCCGCGGAGGCGGTCGGTGTGGCAGCTGCCTGCACCGAGATGGGGGCGGCCTATGCCAAGGAGCGCCTGCAGTTCGGCCGAGTCATCGGGACCTATCAGGCGGTGAAGCACCACTGCGCCAACATGGCCGTGGCGACCGAGCTCGCCACCTCTGCCGTGTGGGATGCCGCCAAGGCGGCATCGACCGGCGGTGACGTGTTTTCCTATGCGGCAGCCGTGGCCGCCACCCTTGCGGCACCTGCCGCCGACCTGTGTGCGAACCTGAACACGCAGGTCCATGGAGGCATTGCGATCACGTGGGAGCACGATGCCCACCTCTACATGCGACGGGCGACGACGCTGCTGGCGTTCCTGCGAGCCGATCGGGCTGCCGCCGACCTCACCGACCTGACCCGCCGCGGGGTCAAGCGGGGCAAGAGCGTCGAGCTCCCTCCGGAGGCGGAATCCATCCGGGCCGAAGTCGTGGCCTTCGCCCAGAGCATCGCGGGGCTCTCGGCTGAGCAGCAGCGTGCCCGATTGATCGAGACGGGCTATGTGATGCCGCACTGGCCGGTGCCCTTCGGCCGCTCCGCAGGAGCCATCGAGCAGCTGGTGATCGAGCAGGAGTTCGCTACAGCGGGCATCGTCCGGCCGAGCTACGGCATCACGGCATGGAACATCCTCACGCTGATCCAGTTCGCCACCGAGGACCAGAAGGCTCGCTGGGTGCTCCCTGCGCTCAACCAGGAGGTGATCTGGTGCCAGCTGTTCTCCGAGCCCAATGCCGGCTCCGATGCCGCGGGGGTTCAGACCAAGGCCACGCGTGTCGACGGCGGCTGGCTGGTCAATGGTCAGAAGGTCTGGACCTCAGGGGCACATGTGGCCGGTATGGGGTTCGCCACCGTCCGGACGAATCCTGACGTCCCCAAGCACGACGGGATCACGATGATGGCAATCGACATGCATGCGGAGGGTGTCGAGGTCCGACCCCTCAAGCAGGCCTCCGGTGCCTCGGACTTCAATGAGGTCTTCTTCACGGACGTCTTCGTCCCGGACGACGACGTGGTCGGACCGGTCGACGGCGGGTGGACGGTGGCACGGGCAACGCTCGGCAACGAGAGCGTCAGCATCGGGGCTGGTGATGGCGGGCTGTCCGTACCGGGGTCCTTTCTCGTAGAGGCCTATGACGCCCATGGTCACCACCTCGACGGCGGCGAGCCGCGACTGGGCCGCTACATCGCCGAGCACCAGGCGATGGGCCTGCTCAACCTTCGGGCGGCCAACCGTGCTGTCGCTGGAGCAGAGCCGGGACCCGAGGGTGCGATGACCAAGCTCGTCCTGTCGGAGATCGGCCATGAGGCCGCAGCGATCTTCACCGACATCTACGCATCGCAGTCGGTGTTCATGGACGGTGACGCTGCGCTGAGCAACGTGCTCGTGCTCATGCACCGTGGGATGTCCATCGCCGGTGGGACGTCGGAGATCAAGCGGAATCAGATCGGTGAGCGGATCCTCGGTCTGCCGCGCGACCCGCTGATCAAGTAGGACCCAAAGGCAGAGCACCTCGGCGGATCGACTGCTACCGTCCGCCTGAGCGGCCCGTGGGGGGATGCTGTCGAGAGGGGGATCGTGGCGTATCGCGTCATCCAGTGGGCCACCGGCGGGGTGGGCCGGGCCGCCATCGAGGGAATCCTCGATCATCCGGAGCTCGAGCTCGTGGGCGCGTGGGTCCACAGCGACGACAAGGTTGGGGTGGACCTCGGCACTCTGGTCGGGCGGCCGCCCATCGGTATCACGGCGTCGGGTGACGTCGAAGCATTGCTGGCATCTGACGCGGACTGCGTGCTCTACGCGCCGATCATGGCGGATCCGGGCCTCGTGGCCAGGATCCTGCGGTCCGGCAAGAGCGTGGTGACGCCGTTGGGCTGGTTCTATCCAGCCCCTGCGGACCGGTCGACGATGGACGAGGCGGCACGAGCGGGGTCCGCCACGCTCCACGGCACGGGCATTCACCCAGGGGGCATCACCGAGCGATTCCCGCTGATGCTCTCTGCGCTGTCGGGATCGATCACCCACGTGCGGGCCGAGGAGTACTCCGACATCCGGACCTACGGGGCCCCTGACGTCATCCGTGACTGGATGCTCTTCGGAGCCACACCCACGGTCGCGGCCACGTCGATCATGGCCGAGGCGCTCGGCGCAGGATTCCGTCAGTCGATCCAGATGGTGGCGGACGTGCTCGGGTTCCGGCTCGATCCCACGATGCAGACGACCCACGAGACGGCGGTGGCGACGAAGCCCATCGCGTCGCCGATCGGACCGATCGCTCCGGGACTGGTGGCCGCTCAGCGATTCCGGTGGGAAGCGACGGTCGACGGGGTCCCGGTGGTCACCGCAGCGGTGAACTGGCTGATGGGGGAGGAGCATCTTGAGCCCGCGTGGGGTTTCGGCCCCAAGGGCGAGCGCTTTGAGGTCGAGATCACCGGGGATCCCTCGAGCCTGACCACCTTCTCCAAGCTCCATCCCGAATCGGTGGCCGCCGGCCTTGAGCGGAACCCGGGCATCGTGGCGACCGCACTGCACTGCGTCAACGCCATCCCCGCGGTCTGCGAGGCGGCACCGGGGCTCCGGACCTACCTCGAGCTGCCGCTGGTGGCCGGGAGGGCAGCGGGCCATCTCCGATAGCCTCAGCCGCAGTGGCGGGGCCACCGGGGAGGGAGCGAAATTCATGGAGTACGTAACGCTTGGACGAAGTGGCCTTCGGGTCTCGACGGTGTGCCTCGGGACGATGAGCTTTGGCGACGGACGCGACGCCAATGGCTCCGAGGATCGGCCCTGGACAATCGACGATGCCACGGCCGATGAGGTGGTCCGTCTGGCGGTGGAGGCCGGGATCCAGTTCATCGACACCGCGGACATCTACTCGCACGGTTCCTCCGAAGAGGTCACTGGCCGTCTGGTGGCGAAGTACCTCTCGCGCGACGAGGCGGTCGTGGCGACCAAGGTCTTCATGCCCATGGGTCCGGGGCCCAATGGAGGGGGCCTGTCGCGCAAGCACATCATGTCGGCCATCGACGCGTCGCTGCGGCGGCTCAACATGGACTACGTCGACCTCTACCAGATCCACCGCTTCGATCCCTCGATCCCGATCGAGGAGACGATGGGCGCGCTCGACGAGGTGGTCCGCTCGGGCAAGGCCCGCTACATCGGAGCGAGCTCGATGCACGCGTGGCAGTTCGCCAAGGCGCAGCATGCCGCGGATGACATCGGCGGGACGAGGTTCATCTCGATGCAGAACCACTACAACCTGCTCTATCGCGAGGAGGAGCGGGAGATGGTCCCGCAGTGCATCGACATGGGGGTCGGCGTGATCCCCTGGAGCCCACTCGCCCGGGGAATCCTTGCGGGGTCCCGGACTCGAAGCGGCGAGCGTCGGACTCAGCGATCCTCGACGGATGGGTTTGCCGACTACCTGTACTCAGAGTCGGACTTCGATGTGGTCGATGTGGTCGAGCAGATCGCGGCGGAGCGTGGGGTGTCGATGGCACAGGTGGCGCTGGCATGGCTGCGCACCCGCCCCGGCGTGACCGCGCCGATCGTCGGGATCACCAAGCCGTCGCACCTCACCGAGGCGATCGCCGCCCTTGAGGTCAGCCTCACCGATGACGAGGTGGCTCGTCTCGAGGCACCGTACGTCCCACACCCCGTCCTCGGGCACTTCTAGGCCGCCGCTGGCCGCGATCTCCGGGGGTCCCGGTGGTAGGGTCGTGCCATGGAGCGGGGGAGTAGCGCGGGAGTCGCCGTGGAGCGACGTCGAGGACTGTGGATCATCGCAGGTGCATTCGTGATCGCCATGGCGTCGATGGCCGTGGTGGCCGCGCAGGCACCGCCGAGTGGGGCGGTGTCAGCGCGAAGCGCTGTGGTCCATCTCGAGCCCTCCACGAGGACCGTCATCGAGACGGCCGCCAACGTCGCCACCAGCGGGTACCCGGGCCCCATCGCTCGGCCGGACATTCACCCCGGCCCCTCGGTGGGCACGGTCTGTGGCGGTGGCTCTGCCGCCCCCAACTACGTCTGTGGTTTCATGCCGGGCTCCCAGGTCACCTTCGAGGTCGATGGCGTCGTCGTGGGGACCGCCCGGGCGGAGAACAATGGCTGCGTCGGCTACACGATCCACGTGTCGAACGATGCCAGCCTGACGATCGAGACCTTCGGATCCAACGGTCCCAAGTCGCTCGGCCCTATCCCATCGGGATACGGGAACCACACGATGATCGTCAAGGGAATCGGTGGTCCGGGTCCCTACCGGGACAAGGAAGTTGGGCTCAGCGAGGCCTTCACGATCTCGCAGTGCGGGACCACTACCACCACGCCCAATGGTGGCGGCGGTGGGCTGGCCTTCACTGGTGCGCAGATCGCAGCTGCGTCCTTGATCGGTGCGGCGCTCTTGGTGGCGGGAGGGATCCTCGTCGTCACCAGCCGCAGGCGTCGTCGTCGCCAAGGCGCACCTCCGTCGCAGATCTGAGCTGACTCACCGCCCGACGACATCGCAGGGTGGAGGGGCTGGAGCACCGTCGAGGGCTCGTCGACCGAGCCGCGCCGTCCGGACTGCTGCGCCCGAGTGATCAGGCAGACGGTGGCGTTGCAGGAGGTGCCGCAGGCCCACCACTGGGACTCGGGGCGGCCGGAGGCGCTGAGGGGTCTTGGGGCTTCCGGGCATCGATCGCCGCGAGGGTGCTCTTGAGATTCGCGATGAACTGGGCATCGTCTCCGCGCCAGCGGGCGAGAGCAAGGTCGACGGCGAAGCCGACCCATCCGGCGACGGAGGGACCATAGGTCACGACCGTCGGCTTCTGGCGGTTGCTGACCGCCACGGTGAGGGTGCCAGTCTGATCGTCTCGGTTGACGGCCACCACCTTGGCGAAGGCACACTCGCGGGTCTGGGTCGGCCCGGTGAAGAGCATCCGTTGGTTGGTGATGTAGAGCGTTCCGGTGGCCACGACACTCTGCGCCATCGGACCTTGATCGAAGTGCCCTCGTTGGGCGCCCACGTAGTAGCGGACGGTGCGTCCTCCGATCTTGGCGATGGGCACCGAGATCCCCTGGGAGCCGCCGACATAGTGGCCAGCTCCCCGGCGCTCCTCAACGAGGCCGCAGTCGCTGAGCACGCCCACGCAGCTCTCGCCCTGGTGCAGGACGATCTCCGCGTTTCCCGCAGGCGGGCTGGTCGCTGCATCGATGAGCGCCTGCTCGGCGTCACGCTCGGCCTGCCAGGCGGCGAGACGCTTGGGGTAGTCATGCACGGCGACCTTGGCCTGATGCTGGGCCTTGGCGGCTTCTCGCCTCTTGCGGAACTCGTCGAACATGGGTCGCCTCCTTGTCGGAGGAACGCTAGTGCCGGAGTGCGATCTACGCCGTGGTGACCGAGGCGGTGTCGACGCCGGAACGCAGCACCGAGCCGGGTAGCGCTCCGGTGGGGGTGCCGTCCACGATGATCTCCGTCCCACCGACGAGCACCCGCACCACGCCGATGGAGGCGGCGAAGAGTCGGGGTGAGTTGCCGGGGAGGTCCTCGACGAGCCTCGCCGGCTCTGAAGCGATGGTCTCGGGATCGAAGACGACGAGGTCGGCGTACGCGCCCTCGCGCACAACGCCGCGGTCGGTCAGACCGAACAGCGTGGCGGGGTCTGACGTGATCATCCGCACGGCCTCCTCCACAGGGATCAGCTTTCGCCCGTGGAGGCAGTCACCCAGGAACGCGGTGGGATAGTTCGTGCCACACATGCGATCGAGGTGGGCGCCAGCGTCGGAGCCGCCGATCATCACTCGGGGGTCACGCCAGACGCCGACGCGGGCCTGCCAGGTGGCGTCGTCGGTGTCGGTGGCCTTTGGCCACAACACCGTCCGAAGACCATCTTCGATGACGATGTCGAGCAGAGTGTCGAAGTCGCTCTTGCCCAGTTCGGCTGCGATCGAGCCGACGTCGCGCCACTCGTACTGGGCATTCGCCTCGGAGAACGTGTCACCGATGATGTAGCTGCCCCACCGGGCGACGTGCCGGAAGACGCCCGCGTCCTTGGAGTTCCCGAGCTCGAGCAGTTCGGCGCGCACTTCGGGGTCCTTGAGCTTCTCGATCCGCTGTTCGACGGGGAGGTTCATCACGTCGGCGTAGCCGGGGATGAGGAAGATGGCGCAGAAGTTGAGGAAGCTCATGTTCATCGGGACCACGGTCGGCATCGTCAGGGCGATGATCCGGCCTCCCTTGTCGGCGGCGACGTCGGCGGCGGCGAGCTGATGGGCGATCTTGTCCTCGTCGCGCTGGTTCACGGTGAGCACGTTCCAATTGAGGGGGCGGTTGGCCGTGGCCGACATCGTGGCCATCAGGTCGACCTCCTCCTCGGTGAAGCTGTCGAGGCACCCGGAGGTGATGTACTCGAGGGTCGTCCCCTCGTGCAGGGCGACCTCCTCGCAGAAGGCAAGCATCTCGCGGCGGTCGGCGAACTTCGAGTTGATGGGGCGCCCCTCGCCGTCAGAGTGCGTGCGGGACTGGCTGGAGGAGAACCCCAACCCGCCGGCGGCCAGCGATTCCGCCAGCAGGGCGCGCATCGCGCTGATCTCATCGTCGGTGGCGACCTCGCCATGACGGTCGTCTCCCATGACCTTGCGGCGCAGGGCGCAGTGGCCGACCAGGAACCCGGCGTTCACCCCAAGATTCCCCTCGAGCTGGCCGAGGTACTCGCCGAACGATTCCCATGTCCATGGGACACCCTCCTCGAGGGCGATCAGCGGCATGCCTTCGACCTTGGCCATCATCCGACTGATGTAGCCCACGTCCTGAGGTTTCACTGGTGCGAGGGTGAAACCACAGTTGCCACCGATGATGGTGGTGACGCCATGGAGGTTGGAGGGCGACGCCGACGGGTCCCAGAACAGCTGCGCGTCGTAGTGGGTGTGAGGGTCGATCACACCGGGCATCACCATCAGGCCGGTGGCGTCGAGCTCGGTGGTGGCCGCATCCTCCACGGTCCCGACCGCCACGATCCTGCCCTCGGCCACGCCCACGTCGGCAATGAAGCCCGGTGCGCCGGTCCCATCGATGACGGTGGCGTTCCTGATCACGTAGTCGAGCATCTCGGTCCTCGTTCCTCGCCGCAGCGAAAAGATCTGACGGACCGTCAGTTTACTGTCCTGCCGGGCCCCACGGGAGAGGTGATGACTGCTCCGGTCGGCTGCTGGCGGATGGGACCAGGCTCTGGGATGCTCGGGGAAGCCCCAGATCGAAGGAGATCCCCATGCCCACGCCGAACCGTCAGGTCGTCCTGGCCGTCCGACCGACCGCTGCAGTCGACGCGAAGACCTGTGCCGTGGTGGAGTCCGAGCTGCCTGACCTCATCGACGGACAGGCGCTGGTGAAGGTGTCACACCTGTCCATCGACCCCACCATCCGGACCTGGATGGACGACGCGCCCGGCTACCTCCCGCCGATCGGCATCGGCGAGGTGATCCGTTCGGGTGGCGGTGGCGTCGTGGTGGAGTCTCGGTCCGACCGGTACCGGGTCGGAGACGTCGTCACCGGCATGGTGGGCTGGCAGGAGTACGCCGTCGCCGACGAGGCCATGGGGGCGATGGCCAAGATCCCGGAAGGCATCGACCTCGCCGTCGCCCTGAACGTGCTCGGGATCACCGGCATGACGGCCTACTTCGGCCTCCTCGAGGTTGGGCGCCTGACGGAGGGCGACGTGGTGGTCGTCTCCGGTGCCGCAGGTGCGACCGGGTCGTCAGTGGGCCAGATCGCCAAGATCAAAGGGGCCGGCCGAGTGGTGGGCATCGCCGGTGGTCCGGCGAAGTGTGCGCAGCTCATCGACGAACTCGGGTTCGACGAAGCGATCGACTACCACTCCGAGAACGTCTCTCGGAGGCTCCACGAGCTGTGCCCAAAGGGCATCGACCTGTTCTTCGACAATGTGGGCGGGAAGATCCTCGATGCGGCGCTGGCCAACCTGGCCATGCGTGGGCGCGTGGTGCTCTGCGGAGCCATCGCCGGCTACAACGATCGTTCTGCGGCACCGGGTCCGGCGAACTACACCTCGCTGATCATCCGACGAGGCTCGATGGAAGGGTTCATCATCCTCGATTACCTCGCACGATGGCCGGAGGCGCAGGCGGTCATGGCCGGGTGGCTTGCCGATGGGCGCCTGCACCATGCCGAGCACATCGTCGATGGCCTCGAGCACGCCCCTGAGGCACTCAACCTGTTGTTCACCGGCGGCAATACCGGCAAGGTGCTGGTCAGGGTCTCGTGAGCCAGCTGGCGGCCTCGCCGGAGCGAGAATTGTGAGGTGACGCTGGGTAAACCCGGCAAGATTGGCGGCACCATCGTCGCGGTGGCCGTCGTCGCTCTGGCAGCGGGCTACGGACAGTTCGGCGCGGTCTCCGCGCTCGGTCAGGTGGCCACTGCCTTTGGCCACCAGGTCCACACCGGGACTGTTGCCGAGGAGGCCGGACTCTCGGGGGCGACGCTTGGGATCGGCCTCGCCATCTTGCGATTGGCTTCGGTCCTCGGTCAGCCTCTCGCGGCAGCGGCCGATCGATTGGGCCGGCGTCGGACATTGGTGGGTTGGTCGTTGGTCGGACTGGGTGTGACGATGGCTGCAGCGATCAGTCCGAGCTACTGGTGGTTCGTCGGCATCTTCGCCGTGGGGCGACCATTTCTCTCGGCTGCAGCAGCGCTCGGCCACGTCGTGACGGCGGAGTTGTCGACGCCGGCAACCCGGGCTCGGGCGCTGAGCGTGGTCTCGGCTGGCTACGGCCTCGGGGCGGGCCTCAATGCCCTGCTGCACTCCGCTTTGCGCGGAGTGGCGGGGTTTCGGATCCTGTTCCTGACGTGCGCCATACCCTTCGTCGTCGTGGCACTCCTGGCGCACAAGATCCCCGAACCGACCCAGACCCCCGAGGATCACTCTCACGAGCGGCCTCGATTCGGATGGGTCGCACACTCAGCCTCGGGTCGCCTCCTCGTGGTCATGGGCTTGAGCTTCGCCACGTCCATGACCTCTGCCCCGGCCTCGAGTTTCGTCTTCGTCTATGCCGAGAACGTCGTCCACTTGGGTAAGGCACTCGAGTCGATCATGATCCTGTCTGCAGCGCTGACCGGCCTCGTCGGCCTCCTCCTTGGCCGCCGAGCGGCCGATCGTTATGGCCGGCGCCCGTCGGTGGCAATCGGCGCGGCGGGGATCGGCCTTTCGGCCATCATCGTCTATTCGGGCACCGGAGCGGCGGTGGTGGTCGGCTATCTCCTCACCGTGCTGTCCGCAGGATTCTTGGCTCCTGCCGGCACGGCGCTGCCAAATGAGCTCTTCGAGACATCGGTGCGAGCGTCGGTGGCGGGGTGGGGAATCGCCGCTTCAGTCCTCGGCGCCATCGTCGGCCTGCTCGCCTTCGGTCTGATCGCCGACTCCACGGGCTCATTCGAAGCGGCAGCAGTGGCCGTGTCGCTTCCGGTTTTAGGCGTGCTGGGACTGATTCGCCGGGTGCCAGAGACCCGGGGAGCCGTCCTGGCCGGCACGATCGGCGCGCAGCGGTGAGAATGCAGGGATGACGCTGCGTGCCTTACCGTCCATACCCAATGTCTCGGATGACCTTGACGATGATCACTCGATGAGCTCCGTCGACTCGGTCCGATCAATCGGCTCCATCGACTCCGTCCGATCAATCGGCTCCATCGACTCCGTTCGATCAATCGGCTCGGTCGGCAGCATCTTCAGCATCGGTTCGGTGGGGAGTGCCTTCTCGATCGGGTCGATTGGCTCGTTCTGCTCGATCGGTTCGGTGGGGAGCGCCTTCTCGATCGGGTCGTTGGGCTCCGTGGCCTCGCTGTTCTCGGTCGGAGCAGCGCTCGGTCTGGTCAGTTATGGGGGGCGATCACTGCTTGGCGCTCAGCGACGGCGCTGAAGTCGCCGGAACATCGGCCCTTGCGTCTTGATGAGCTTGGGAAACTCGGCGTAGAGACGGTCGTAGGTAGCCGCCGTTGAGGGGTTGGGCTCGAAGCGCTCGGCGATCTCCACGAGGCTCGGGATCTCGTCGTCATCGATCACGCCGAGGGTCCGCCCGGCGAGCAGGGCAGTGCCGCGCAGCTGAGCCACCATCGGGTCGACGACCTGTTCGATGGGTCGCCCCATCACGTCGGCGTGGATCTGGCACCACAGCCGGGATCTCGCTCCGCCGCCGACCATCCGCAATGGGGTGAGGGTCCGGCCGGCGAAGCGGTCGACATACTCGGCGAGCCACCGGCTGTTGTAGGCCACGCCCTCGAGGACTGAGCGGATGAGCTCGGCCCGGTTCGTGGTGATCGAGACATTGTGGAACCCACCGCGTGCCGAGTGGCTTTCGACCGGCGAGCGCTCCCCGGCCAACCAAGGCGTGAAGATCACTGAGCCGGAGCCGGGCGGTGCCATGGCGGCCTCTGCACACAGGTCGTCGTAGTCGACGGGCGCAGGGAGACCCAGCCCGCCGGCGAACCACTCAAGCGCCTTCGCCCCGATCTCGTGATTGTTCACGATCAGGTATGACGACTGGTCGAGGCCCGGCATGGTGGCGATGGAGTGGAGGATGTCGGTCTTCTTGGCCGCATGGGGAGCGGAGATCCACGAGGTGGTCGAGAGGGCAAGGTGCCCGGGGCCGCCGAGGACGGTGGTTCCGGTGCCGAGCGCGGCCGCATGCAGGTCGGGGATGCCGGCGAGGACCGGCGTGCCCTCGGGAACCCCGGTCGCACGAGAGGCGGCAGCGGTTACGCCGCCGATGATGGACCCGAAGGCCACGAGGTCGGGCAGTAAATCGGACGTCATGCCCAGTGCCTTGAGGAGGGCCGGGTCGTAGGACATTCGATCAAGGTTGCGGTTGTCGGTCAGCCACGAACCGAACATCGACGCATGTGTCGCTCGAGCTTGTCCGCAGAAGCGCATGGCGAGGTAGTCGACCGGTTCGAGCAGGTGGGCCGCCGCCGCGATCACGTCAGGGCGATCATGGAGCAGATGGAGCATGCCACCGGTGCCGTCGGCACCTGAGGGTGTGGGCGCCCCTCCGGTCGCGCGGACGAAGCGCAGGACGGCTCCCGGCTTATATCCAGCGACAGGACCGCCGATCAGTCGGCGAGTGTGGGTGCCACCGCGCAGGTCGCTCCACAGCACACAAGCGTCAACCGGTATCCCCGACTCGTCGACCGGCACGATCGATGCGTACTGGCCACTGACGGCGACCGCCGCGATGGCACTCGGATCGATCTCGTGCAACAGGCTCGACGACATGGCGGCGATGAGATCCCACCACTGCTGTGCGTCCTGGGTGGCTGCGCCTCGGTCGCCGTGGATGGTGGTCAGCTGGGCTGTGCGGCTCGCCAGCAGTCGTCCACCGAGGGTGGCAACGCCAACCTTGAGCCCCGTCGTCCCGAGATCGACGACAAGGGAGAGGTTCTCGACGGTGGTCATCAGCCAGCGGCGCCGAGAGACTGCTGGGCATCCATCATGTCGGCCATCATCATCTTGATGAACTCATCGGCCTCGTTGGTCATCCCACCGGCCACCCCGCCGTAGACGGCGGAGGACTTGGCCGGCTCATGTGCGTGCTCGACGGCATAGGCCACGGCTTCGGCGAGGTCGACGTCGAAGGCCTCGGCGACCCCAGGTTGAGTTTGGGGTCTGGTCACGGCCATGTGGAGGGCGTTGGGGTACTGCTGGCCATTGAGTCTCCATCCCCTGGTGCGCAGGAAATCGTTCACCAGGTAGACATCGAATTCGTCGGACGTGAACGAGAACAGGAACGTGGGCTCACCAAGGATCCTCAGCTGAGGATGACGTTCCACCGAGGCTCGCATGGTTCGGGCGGTGGCGAAGATCTGCTTGGCGTACCCGAGGTAGCCCGAGCGACCGATGCTGACCATGGAGGCCCAGGTGGCTGCCAACAGGCCGCCCGACCGGCTTCCCTCGATGCCCGGGGAGCAATACTTCCCGCCCGACCAGTCGGTGAGATAGAAGTACTGCGCATTGCGCAGGGCCTTGTCACGGAATGCCAGTACCGAGGTGCCCTTCAAGGCATACCCGTACTTGTGGGTGTCGGCCGAGATGGTGGTGACGCCGGGGACGCTGAAGTCGAAGGCCGGGATGGGCTCGCCGAGGGCCCGACCGAACGGGAGGATGAACCCACCCAGGCAGCCGTCGACGTGCAGGCCCACACCAGCATCGAGGGCGACCTGTCCGAGCTCGGCGATGGGGTCGACGGTTCCGTAGCCATAGTTGCAGGCTGAGCCGATGACGGCGATTGTCTGGTCGTCGATCGCGGCAGCCACATCGGCAGGGCGCACGGTGGTGGTCACCGGATCGACCGGGATCGTGACGACCTCGAGGTCGTAGAGGTGACAGGCCTTGTTGAAGGCCGGATGGGCGGTCTCGGGCTTGATGATGCGCAGGCGACCCTGGCGCCCCGCCGCTCGAGCGGCTTCACGGTAGGCGAGCATGGCGTGGCTGATCGATCCGCTGCCGCCCGTGGTGAGGAGGCCGACAGGTTCGGAGTCCGTCACGCTGCCGGCACCGAGCATGTCGAGCGTCATGGCGATCACCTCGGCCTCCATCTTGGTCGCGCTCGGGCACATGTCACGCTGGAGGATGTTGACGTGGGCGAACCGAGAGAAGGCTTCGGACATGAAGTCGTAGTGGTCGTGATCACCGCAGTACATGGTTCCCGAGCACTTCCCGACCTCCCAGGTCGGGTCCTCGGCCGCGGCCATGGCTGACAGCTCGGCGAGGACCTCGGAGCGGTCGCGACCCTCGGCGGGGAGGGTGGCATTGACGGCGAAGCGGTCACTGTAGGGGACGGTCATGGGACTCCTTTTGGATCAGGGTCCGCCGCCCGAGGTGGTGGACGCTTCCCGATCGTAGGTCGCCGAGCCGGTCGATGAGGTCTCGACCGGTCAGCGCAAGGCGAGGGTTGCCTTGACGGGAAGGTGGTCGCTGGCCTTGGCGGCAATCACCGAGCCGCTGAGCACCGAGAAACGTCGGCCCACGAGGAGATGATCGAGCTGACTGTGGGGCCTCCATGCCGGCCACGTTGGCCCAGACGCCGCTCGCTGCCAACCGGGAAGCAGGAGCCGAAGCGGCGTCGCCCAGCAATTCATGTCACCACCGATGATGGTGGTGCCATGGGTCGCCGAACGGCCGCCGAGGATACGGTTCAGCGACCGAATCTGGACCGGTGAGCCATGGATCAGGTGCGACATGTGGACACAGGCGATCTCGACCATGCCGCCAGGGGCGGCGACCTGAACGAGCAGGACCCGCCGATGAGCCCGGTCGCGTTGGCGACGACCAAGATCGAGGATTCGCCATGAGGTGACCGGGAGGCGGCTGACGACGGCGATACCCCAGGATCCGGGCTCGGCATCGGCGAAGCGGTCCGACGAGGCCAAGGAACCGCGCAGCGGAAGCTCAGAGTCGACGAAGAGCGCGTGGTCGCCGTCGAGGAAGGCCCGGTGGCGGTGCCAATCGCCCCCGGCATCGGCGTGCGGACGGGCTCGGCGGCCATGGGCCAAGGGCACCTCGAGCACCGTGGCTCCGACCCGCTCGGCCAGCGACCTCGCCACAGAATCACCCGTTTGGGTCACCCAGTTCTCCTGCAGAAGGATCACGTCGGCCTCGAGGCGGGCCACTTCACCGACGGCGTCGACCGGGCGACCCCAGGCATCCACCCCTCCGTGGACGTTGTACGTCGCTACGCTGAAGGCATCGTGCACGCCTCGACGCTACGCCTTCGTCCCTGCGTGGCCACGCCACCTCGATACTCAGGGAAGGGGAGACCCCGGTGAGCAATGACCTCGGCGGGACGACAAATCGCACCCGTCTGCGCCGACTGCCGGAGAAGGCGGCCTATGACGCCGCCACCATCCATGCCATCGTCGACGCAACGTCGGTGTGTCACGTCGCCACCGTGGTCGACGGCCACCCCTTGGTCCTCCCGAGTCTCCACGTCCGCCACGACGACACGCTGCTGCTCCACGGATCTCGTTCGAGCCGACTCCTGCGGGCCATGGTGGCGGCTGAGTCGGTCTGCGTGGCGGTGACCCTGGTCGATGGACTGATCGTCGCCCGATCGACCTTCGAGTCATCGGTGGCCTATCGATCGGCCGTCCTCTTCGGACCCGCCGAACTTGTCGACGATGCTACGGAGCAGTCGGTGGCCATCGATCGGCTCATTGACGGCCTGCTGCCCGGCCGCTCAGGGGAGGTCCGGGCCTCGACTCCTGACGAGCTGCGACGGACCTCGGTGGTCCGTGTGAGAATCGTCGAGGCCTCCGCCAAGGTCAGTGAAGGTCCGCCCGAGGACAGCCCCGAGGACCTCGCCGGCAGCGCTTGGGCGGGGGTGGTGCCGCTCGAGACCCGGTGGGGCACACCACAGCCGGCACCTGACGGAGCGGTGGGTCGGGGAGAGATCCCAATCCCGGCCTCGGTCGAGGGCTTGGAGCGTGGGTGGTGACGGCGCCGAGCATCGTCGGGCTGCTCGAGCAGGTCGCAGCGATCACTCCGGTCGACGAGCGCGAAGCAGCCTCGATCCGCCGTATCGTGACCGAGGTGCCGCTCCTGGCCGATCCCTGTAGTGAGCACGCCGATCCGATCCACCTGACCGCGTCGGCCTTCGTGGTGGGTATCCGGGGCACGATCCTGCATCTCCACCGCAAGCTCGGGATCTGGGTTCAGCCGGGTGGTCACATCGATCCCGGGGAGTCACCGCTCGCCGCTGCCGTGCGCGAGACCGAGGAGGAGACGGGTCTGCACCCGGTTTCGGCCGCGCCGGAGGGTGTGCTGTTCCATGTCGATGTCCATCCCGGCCCTCGGGGCCACACTCACCTCGATCTGCGCTACGTGCTGCTCTCGACCGACGATGACCCCTCCCCTCCGCCGGGTGAGAGCCAAGACGTGCGCTGGTGTGCCTTCGATGCGGTGGACCAGTGTGCTGAGCCTGCCCTCGTCCCGGCTCTCTCCAAGCTCGCCGAAGCATGGTGGGACCCGAGGTGCGTCTGGCGTGAGAAGGTGGAGCAGATGCAGGACCGACGACCAGGGACGACACCGTGACCGATCACCCCGCCCTCGATACCGTGGCCAGCCTCGATGCCGAGCTGCTCCGTTTGGAGTACTCGGCAGCGTCGTTGCCCGCCCGCGTGGCGCTCACTGAGCTCGCCGACAAGGCCGCAGAGCACCAGGCAGTCCTGGCGGGCATCGATGCCGAGCTGGCACCGCTCAGCGAATCACTCGCCAAGCTCGAAGAGGAGGTGGCCAGGGTGGCGGATCGCAGAGCCGTGGTCGAGGCGCGGCTCGCCTCCTCGACGGGAGCAAGTCGAGACCTCGTGGCGATGGATGCCGAGCGCCAGCTTCTCGCCGAGCGCCAGCGTGGGCTTGAGGACGACGAGATTCTCCTGATGGAACGGGTTGAACCACTCGAATCGCGTCGAGCAGACGTGGCAGCGATGCTCGTGCCGCTTGAGGTGGCTGCGGTCGAACGTCGGGCTGAACTCGTCGAACAGGAGACTGCCCTTGCTGCCGAGATGGCAGAGCGTCGAACCCGGCGCGACGAGGCCGTCGCATTGATTTCGCCCGGACTGCTCAAGCGCTACGACGCCATCAGCCGGTCAGTCGGCGGCGTCGGTGCCGCTCGACTCGTCGATGGCCGTTGTGGTGGCTGCCACCTTGCGCTGGCCTCGGCCGAGCTCGAGTCACTCAAGAAGCTCGAGCCAGACGCGGTGGGTGGCTGCGAGCAGTGTGGCCGCATCTTGCTCCGGCCGGGGCAGTTCGCCGAGTAGTCATGCTGGTCCTCGTTCGCCACGGAGAGTCGACGCTCAATGCTGAGGGTCGCCTCGTCGGACGGCTCGACCCATCGCTTACCAGTCTCGGAGCAGACCAAGCCCGCGCCGCGGGGGCCATGCTCGGACCCACCATCGAGGTGCGCCACAGCCCGCTCACTCGCACCACCGAGACCGCCAGACTCCTTGGCCTCGAGGCCCCGGTGATCGTCGAGGATCGAGCCATCGAACTCGACTACGGATCCCTCGATGGCGAGCGGCTCACTGACGTCGATCCGATCCTCTGGCAGCGTTGGTTGACTGATCCGACATTCGCCCCTGAGGGCGGAGAGAGCTTGGCTGACCTCGGCCGCCGCATGGAGGGGCTCCTCGAGGAACTCTTTGCTGTCCGCGGCGAGGCAGCGCGCTCTCGCGACGGCGATGTCGTCGTGGTGAGTCACGTGTCGCCCATCAAGGCGGCAGTGGCGTGGGCGCTCGGTACTGATGAACTGGTGGCGTGGCGGCTCCGGCTCTCCACCGGATCGATCACTCGGATCGATCTCGGACCTCATGGTCCCCAGGTGGTGTCCTTCAACGAGGTCCCGTCTGGCTCCTGAGGGTCGAAGCGGCCACACTAGGACGATGAAAGATCCTGTGACGTGGCTGATCGAGGGGCTTGAACCTGATCCCGTCCATGTTCGGACCGTCGAGATCAGGGTCTTCGAGGACGGCGCATCATTCGAGGTGAACGGCCGGCTACGTGACGAGCGACCATGGGCCGACGGCGAGGCGAAGCCTCGGAACATCCATGACATGGAGCTGCGGATCAAGGTGGAGCGGGCGACCCTGACCATCACCGCCGTGGCCACGATCATGCACGCCTTCCCTCATGCCGAGTGCCCGTCCATCGAGGCCGCCTTCGATGGACTTGTGGGCCTCTCGATCGCCCGGGGCTACACCCGGGCAGTGCAGGAGCGATTCGGCCGTGAGGCTGGCTGCAGCCATCTCGAATTCCTGGCCCGATCACTCGGGCCAGCGGTGATTCAGGCGATGCCCTCGTCGGCATCTCGACAGGCCGATGCCGAGGCGGTAGGTCGAGTGGTCAATGGCGGCGGCTGGCTCAAGAACACCTGCCACTTTTGGGCTGAGGACGGTATCGGCATGACCAAACTCGCCGAGGGCTGGCGACCCGGTCTCGGGGAGTATCCGGCACCGTCGCTCGTCGAGCTGCGGTCTCGTCGGGCGGCAGCCGAGAATGACAGCGCCGCCGGTCACGACGATTAGGTGCACTTCGGGGTCCGCCTGGAGCAAGCTCACAGGCGGACCACCGAGGTGCCTGGCCCCCCCTGCCAGTGTGGGAGAACCTAGACACCACGGGTCGCAAGATGCAAGCCGGGACAGTTCAGCGCAGGGCCGCAACCTCGTCGGGGCCCAGCAGACGGATCTGGCCGCCGGAAAGCCAACCGATGCGCTGGCATCGCAGAGCCTCATCGACATCATGGGTGATCAGCAGCACGGTGGCGCTGCCCGCCGCCGCAAGGGCGAGGGTCAGGACCTCATGGGCTTGATCAGGGTCGAGCCCGACCGTCGGCTCGTCGAGAATCAGCAGGTCGGGCCGGCGCAGCAGGGCGCGCGCTAGGGCAAGCCGCTGTTGCTGGCCACCTGAGAGCGAAGCCCCTTGTTCGGCGAGGACGGCATCGAGACCGCCGACTCCCTCGACGACCTCGACGAGCTGGCAGGTGGCGAGCACGTCGCGCAGCTCGGTATCGCTGGCCGAGGGTGCCCCGAGCCGGAGTGCATCGCGAATCGTTCCGCCGAAGAGGGCCGGGGACTGATCGAGGAGCGCCACGTGTCCGATGATGTCGTCGGCGCAGATCGCTCCGAGCGCAGTGCCCCCGATGTGGACTGAGCCAGCGGTCGGTGACACGAAACCGAGGAGCACGGCGGCCAGCGTGGACTTGCCAGAACCGCTGGCACCGAGCAGAGCGATGTGCTCCCCCGGTGGCAACTCGAGAGAGGCGCCATCGAGGACCGGGTGGGCCCGGCCGGGGAGCGTGACCCGCAGGCCCTCGATGGTGATGGTGATGGGACTGGGCGGCCACGCCTCGGTGGTGGGAGCCGCGACGACAGTGGTAGCCATGGCCTCGATCTCCTCAAGCCGGCGGGCAGACGCCGCCACCTCAGGTGCTCGCAGAGCAGCGGCGATCAGTCCCGGCAGAGGCTCAAGCCCGGCCACGGCGAGGAGGACCACACCGGCGGCCGCTGCACCTCCGATTCTCCCGCTCGCCACGCTCTGTCCGGCGAGCAGGGTGACGGCGATGATCCCGGCGCCGACCACGAGCACCTCACCGGCACCTCCGAGTCCTTGACGCCAGGCCTGGCGAACAAGGATCCTCGAGCGGCGATGGGCGGCTGCTTCGACGCCAGCCATAGCTCCCGCGGTGCCATCGACCATGGCCAACTCGGTCATTCCTGCCACGAGGTCGGCCACCCTGCCCGCGAGATGTCCCCGGGCCGCGGCTGCGGCGATCTGGTCCTGATCGGCTCGACGGCCGACGAGGAGGGCAACCACGATGCCCAAGGTCACCATGACCAGCATCACCAAGCCGGCCAGCGGGAGCACCAGGGCGATCCAGATGCTGGCCGCGAGACCGGCAACCACGACGGATAGCAGAGGCAGGGCGAGGCGAACATAGAGGTCCTGCAGGGCATCGACATCGTCGATGGAGCGATCGAGTAGCTCTCCCGAGGAGATCGTCAGCGCTCCCGCAGGTTGTCGAGCAATGCCGTCATAGAGCCACAGGCGCCACTGAATCATGGACCGAAGGGCCACGCGGTGGGCGCTCAGCCGCTCGCTGAGCCGAAGGGGCGCACGCAGAAAGGCCATGAGCTCGATGGCGATCAGCAGGCCACCGAGTGCTGCGAGGCCTCCTCCGCCGGTCGCTCGCACGACAAGCACACCGGAGCCGCCGAGCAGGGCCAACGAGCTGAGGGCGGCGAGAAGAGCGAGACCCACCGATGCGAGAAGCCTGCGGGTCGGAGGTCTCGAGCGCTCGGCCCAGTTCGACAGGACCCTCATGGTGCTCATCGCCATCAGGGGTGCACCGCAGTGAGGTGGAGGACCTCAGCATCTGGGCGGGCCAGACCGGGTCGATGGCCGACCTCGATGACGGTGCGAGATCCCAACCAGGCACCGAGGTTCGAGCGCAGGACGGTGATGGTCTCGGCATCGAGGTGGCTGGTTGCCTCGTCGAGCAGGAGGATGGGACGGTCGAGCAGCATCGCCCGTGCCAGGCCGAGACGTTGTCGCTCACCCGCGCTGATGGTGCTTCCGGCCTCGCCCAGGATGCGATCGAGGCTGTCGAGCTGATCGTCGATCAGGCTGTCGAGACCGACGAGACCGAGGACCTCGGTGATCTGTCGATCAGTGGCGGAGCCGCCAAGCAAGAGGTTCTCGCGCAGGCTGGCGGCGAAGACATGGGGTCGTTGAGGAGCCAGAGCTACCTGCTGGTGCCACCAGGACGGGTCAATCTCGTCGAGTGACGTTCCGGCGATGGTGATGCGACCCTGCGACGGGGGCACGAAGCCCATCAGGGCGGAGAGCAGGGTGGACTTGCCTGATCCCGAGGGTCCGGCCACGACGAGATGGTCGCCAGCATCGACTCGAAGGCTTGCCCCGGCCAGCGCATCGGCGCTGACCCCTCGGTAGCGGCAGGAGAGGTTGAGAACCTCTATTGGGGTTGCCGCTGGGGGGATCTCCTCACCTTGAGCGGTGCCCGGCGATGACCCGAGGCTATCGAGGAGCTCGTAGAGCGATGCCCCGGCCGAACGACCTTCGGTACTGGCGTGAAACTCGGCCCCAGCCCGGCGGAGCGGCAGGAAGACTTCGGGAGTGACGAGAATCACCGCAAAGGCGGTGGTGAGCGAGATCCCGCCGGTGAGCAGCCGGAGGCCAGCCAGCATGGCGACGAGCCCGACCCCGACCCCGGCGATGAACTCCAGCCCGGCTCCCGACGAGAGCGACGCTCTGAGTGTGGCATCGATGCTGTCGGCGACAGCTTCGCTGGCCGACCGAAGCTCGGTTCGGCCATGGTCGACCCGGCCGAGCGCTCGCAGGGTGGGCAGACCGCGGAGCAGCTCGAGGGAACGGGTCGACAACGATGAGAGGCGGCTCCACTCTCGAGCAGATGCTGCCGATGCTCGTCGGCCGAGCCGGATCATCACGAAGGGCACCAGCACGACGAGTCCGAGTGCGACGAGGGCACTCGGCCAGTCGGTGGCAGCGAGCACCGCCATGGCGAGGACCGGGGCGATGGCGGCGGTCATGGCGGCCGGGAGGTAGCGGCTGATGTAGGCCTCGAGCGACCTCAGCCCGCGGGTGGCCGTGAGCACGATGGCCCCGGTACGCCGGCCGGTGACCGCTGTTGGACCCTCGGCGATGAGAGCCCAGAGCAGCTGGCCACGAAGTGCCGCGGTCACCCGGGTGGCGGACTGGCCGGCCAGACCATCGCCGAGCAGGCCAAGCAGAGCTCGGGCGCCGAGGGCCATCGCCAGCACGACAATGGTGGAGCTCGGCGTGGGTCGCCCCCCCGGGTGGGCGGCCCACGCCAGGAGGCGAGCCAAGGCGAATGCCTGGACGATGACCGTGATCGACAGGCAGGTCCCGACAAGTGCGCTGGTGAGGAGTGCCCATCGCACCGGGGTGAGCTCAGACCGCAGCCGGCGGTCAATCGATGGCGCTTTCCGATCGGCGGGCGCGGTTGGACGGCTCGGCACGCTCTCGACCCTAGCGAGGCTGTCGGAGGCCCCTCGGGCACTCAGAGTTGCTCGCCGATGCCGCTGGTCGAGCAGAAGCGGTCGAAGGACGCGTCATCACGGCGCAGAGCCAGTCGACGATGTCCCTCCGCATCGCGTCCGACGATGGCCGCCGTGGGCACTTCGCCATCGCGCCAGGCCGTCGATGACTCGATGGTCATGGCGGCTCCTCCAGGCAGCAGGGAGCAGGTCGTGCGCTGCGTGCGCCGAGCCGCCTCGTCAGCGAGGTCGGCGACGAGTGGGGGCCGGTTCGCAGCAGCGGCGCTCCACACGGCGAGGCCGGGCTTCGTCAGCAGGCCACTCACGGTGGTGACGAGGCCACTTCGGGCGGGTCCGCTCCTCAGGCGACCGGCCATGGATGCGGTCGCCTGCAGGACGTAGTTGTTGAAGGGCCCACCACCGAAGGTCATGCCGCCGGTGACCGTGAGCGGCCGGTCGATCGATATTCCCAATTCGTTGGCCTGAATACGCACGGCGACGGGGAAGCACGAATAGAGATCGACGAGGTCGATCTCGGACATGCCATACCCGAGGTGCGCTGCTGCGACCTCGCCGAGGACGCCCATGGCTGGCCAGCAGGCGAGGTCGACCCGCTGGATGACAGGGACTGAACTGGTGGACTCAAGGGCCACGAGCGGGTAGATCGCCGCTGAGGGGTCGGCCCCAGACGTTCGGGCAACCTCGGGGCTCATCAGCAAGAGCGCCGCAGCCTGATCGACGGTCCACTGGCTGGCGTGGAGTCGGAGGTAGGGCGCGGCGAGCAAGCGGTTCTGAGGGCTCTGAGTGGCGATCTCGTCGGCCGTTACCGGTTCGTCGATCAGGCTTTCGGAGAGTCCGGCGGCTATCGCGCTCATCGATGACCACAGCTCGGCATTGATGTGTGCGGATTCGGCGGAGGAGAGACCTGCCCTCGAGTCGACGGCTCGCTCGATGAGCGCGTAGCTACGCACGGCAGGAAAGACGAGACCTGAGGCGATCTCGAGGTCATCGAGGAACGCATCGGATCGCTCGAGGGTCTGATCAGGCGGACCAGGGAGATCGCTGAACGCACCAGTGGCTGCCCATCGTCGGGATTCGCCTCCGACCACGAGAACCGAGCCCACTGTTCCCCGGGCGATCATTCCGAGGCCGACGTTGATGAGTTCCTGCTGGGAGATGCCGAGTTGTCCGAGGATGGTGTGCGCCGAGGGGGAACCGAGCCGGCGAGCAAGCTCGCGTCCCGGATCGCCATAGGGCCAGGTCCCGGCGGGAACGATGATGGCGTCGAGGGGGCTGTTAGTGATCCCCGCCACTGACAGTGCGCGGCGAGCGGCCAGCTCCATCAGGTCGATGGCCTCGGCCGACGCGCTGGCGGTCCCGCTGCCGACCATGAGAGGCGAGATGGGGATGGTCATGTCGCGTCGATCACATCATCGAGGTGAGGAAGGCTCCGAGCTGGGCCATCGAGCCATTCGCGGAGTGCGCGGGTGGCCAAGACATCATCCTCGTTGTAGGCCAGAAGCCGCTGTCGAGCGGCGAGATCTCCGCCAGCGGCCTCCTCGTACCAGGCCATCGATGCCTCGCCGCTCGGATCCTCGTCGCGCCAGGAGAATCCGGCGCGGGTGGCAAGTGCCTTCAGACCCAGGGGGCCCTCGGTGAGGATCTGATCGGCAACGATCTGGTGGAGGTCAATCCACTCGTCGGAGGCGAAGAACCGCTCGAGCGACCGAGCGGAGGGGAGGTCGTCGTCGGCGACAAGGGCCCGACGCATCTGGCCTTCCTCGGCCGACCGCCAGAAGCAGTAGACGCGAATCGATCGACCCTGCCTGCGGACCTCGGCCCGGAGGGCCGATAACCAGGTCCACAGTTGGCGGAACAGATCCGTCTCGATCCCGGCGTCGAGCCGATCGAACTCCACGAAGGCCCGGTAACCCTCATCGATGCCAATCATCGGCGTACGGCAGGTCACGAGGGCGCCCCAGAGGTACGTGGCGTGGTCGTAGCTCTCCATGTCGATGTCCACCTCGACGTCGCCACGCGCCGCGTCGATCTCATGCGCATGAACCGTTCGCACCGCGCCGCCGGCCTGCCAGGCGCGGGCTCGCCGGATGAGTCGGTCGAGATCGTTCACCTCGAGCAGAGAGAGCGTGACGGGATCTCGCTCGACGAGGTCGGCCACCAACAAGAGTCCGGCGATTTCGAGGCGTCGGCGGACCCCCATGCGCGATCCGACCAGGGTGGCGAGCTCGGTGTCCGTCGGCTGAGACCGAGCGAGCTCGAGCAGCTTGGGCAGCGGCAGGGTGGTGTCGGCGAGCCGTCGAGCGAGGGCCACGAGCCCAAGGTCGAGGCGAGCGAGGCCCCGACGGGTCTCGACGCCAGCGGATCGGAGCCGGTCAAGGGTCGCCGGCGTCGACCAGCGCACGAGGCTCACATCGTCGAGGGCCTCGAGCTCGTCGTGGCAGATGGTCTCGAACTCGCAGCCTTCGCATTCCTTGTGCCACCAGGGGTTCACCGGCCGTGGCAGGGAGCGGTCGGCATTCCTCGCCACGGTGGCATCGGCAAGGACGATGCGCTCGGCGAAGGCCTGGTCGTAGGTTTCGACGAGACTCTTGCGACCTCCCCGACGCAGGTCGACGGGGATCCACCACAGGGTTCCCGAACCATCGATCACCCCACCGAGCACTGACTGATCGGCGCTGGCGAGGCCATGGGCTTCGAGCATGCGACGGTAGTGGGCGAGCTGGAGCCCGTCGGACTCGACGGCCCGACCTCGTCGGAACTTGCGCCCTGTCTGTGCAGTGGAAGCCTCGGGAAATGGAGTGCTCAGCGACGACGTCGCCACGCTTCCTTGACCCTCGGTGGTCAGGAGGTGGAGCTTGATCTCCACCGGGAGATAGCCGCCGTCGTGCAGGACGAGCAGGTCGGGACGTCCCACCCGTCGGCCGATGTCGTCGGCGCCAAGCCATCCGCCTGCGATGACCCGACGCTGAGCCACCATCGCTTCGAGGGTGGCGGCTTGCATGTGGTCCCGATCACCGCCGTCAATGATGACGAGCCCGTCGGGTCCTGCATGGACCAAGGCATTGATGACACTGCGCTCATGGGCGATGCCGGCGTCGATCCGCCGCTGCAGCGAGGAGGGTCGATTGGAGACGCCGACGATGTGGTCGTCGAGACGGTGCTGGAGCTTCACGGGGCAGCGCTGGGTGGCGTAGGCGTCGAGCATCGGTCGCGGGTCGATTGGCTGCTCGTTCACGAGGCAATGCTACGGAGTCTTCCGGCCGGCCTGATCCGAGGGCCGACAACGACGGTGGGGTGGTGGTGAGTCGGCCTATAGGCGGGATTCTGTCCACCCCTTCAACGAAGGGGATGGGTGACCATCCATCTATGCGGCCTACCTGGGGAGTGCCCGGTCTCCCGGACGGGCGAGCAGCCCAACTCCCACGCTTGGCCTTGCTCCGGGTGGGGTTTACCTAGCTGACCACGTCACCGTGGCCACTGGTGCGCTCTTACCGCA
>CAIUMH010000151.1 GCA_903900235.1 uncultured Actinomycetes bacterium | reverse complement strand
TCGTCGCTTTGGAGGCGACTACCGACCTGGGGGGCTCTCGACAACAAAGACGGCATGTGTCGTCGTCCCAGCGTGGCGGTGAGCGGCGAGCTCCCGGTATTCGGGGGACTCCCACCAGCCCATGAGTGCCTCAGTCGAGTCGAACTCGATCAACACGGTCCGGCCATCAGGCCGTGACCCCTCAAGGATGATTGGGTTGTCGTCGTAGGTCAAGAATCGACCACCGTGCGCCTTGAGGATTGGAAAGAACCCCTGTTCGTACACCCGATAGCGCTCTGGGTCATCAATGGTGAAGTGGGCGATGAAACGGACAGGTGAGTTCTCGGGCACGGTTGCTCCTCATCGGCGGTGGGCCCACGGTACAGGACTGCATCGCTGAAGCGAGACCTGACATCAACCTCGCTCCGCCGGCAATACCGAAGTGAAGACCTCGGTGGACATCAGGTCGAAGAACGCTTGAGGATCGATGCTCCGACCTTGCCGAAAGTGCTCAGCAATGCTGGGTTGTTCAACCTCGCACCGACAACACCCCTGGCGCAACCTACGAGGCCCACCACCCGGACAACACCAATGAACGCATTGTGCCCACGGCCACTCCGGCTCGTCAGACCGGCAGGGTGTAGCTGTTCTCGAGCTCGTCTTGGATCACCGTAGCGATTGTCGCTGACGTGTCGACGACCAATTCCTCAGCGAGAATCCTGGTCCGGAAGGACCAGCCCTCCGGAAGATCGAGCCGGTCCGCCAGTCCCGCAAGGTTGGACTCGTTGAGCGTGGCATCCACGCCGACGCAATACGCCTGCATGACATAGGCGGTGCCGTCGGCATCGACCAACTCGTGAATCTCTTTGCCTGCATCGAAGAAGAACACCGCTTGACGATCCACCTGGCGGCAGATGTAGGGCACTTGTGCCGGGTTCGTCCCGAGCTTCAGTACGGCGATCCGTCGCATCAACAGACCGTTGAACTCACGGAGCACAGGCTCGAGGGGCTCGCCCTTAGTGCCAAGGCCGTCGAGCATCCAGTGACGGGGGCCATTGAGCTTGACCATCAGGGCTCCGAGGTCCTCGGCGATAGTGGCCGCATCGAGCGAGTCCCACAATTCAGCCGGACAATCGTTGAGCAACTGGGTGCCGTAGACGTGGGCATTCAATTCGTTCCCCTCGGCGAATACGGCGAGCACCTCGCCGTAGCGGGTCCCTCGGTGATCAGTGATCAGTCGCTCCGCACTCGGGGTTCCCATGGTGTCCACCTCTCAGTTGTCAACGCTGGTCAGACTACTGGCAGATAGGGTGACAGCGCTTGAGGCTGGCGAGTCGCACGTCAATGGAGCGTCGGCGAGACTTGAGCGTGACGAGCACAGTGACGAGAGGAACCGCCGATATGAGTGAACCATTGACCGGGGTCATGCCAAAGCGGATCCGCTTTGGGTCTCGAGGCACCGTCGTCGGACCGATGACCCAACTCGCTGAGGAGCGGGAGCGGCTGGCCGGCCTGCACTACGAGGGCTTCTCAGTGAGCCAACTTGGCGCCACCATCGGTGGGGTCATCGATGGCGTGGACATCACGAGCGACCTCCCCGATGCAACCATCGCCGAGCTCCGTCGCTGCCTCCTTGACTTCAAGGTGATTTTCTTCCGTGACCAGCCGCTGACCGCCGAGCGCCACGTCGCCTTCGCCCGTCGCTTCGGCGATCTTGAGGTGCACCCTTTCATTCCGTCCAACACCTCGCAGCCCGAACTCGTCCGCTTCGAGAAGGAGGCGACGATCGGTGGTTTCGAGAATGGTTGGCACTCTGACGTCTCCTGGCGAGCGGTCCCCTCAGCAGCCGCTGTCCTGCACGCCGTTGAGGTGCCGGATATCGGCGGCGATACCTCGTTCAGCGACATGTATGCCGCCTATGACGGCCTCCCAACCTCGGTCAAGGAGCGCATCGAGAATCTTGTGGCGGTCCATGATTTCTCTCGGGTCTTCGGTCTCTCCCTCGATGACGATGCTCGCGCCGAGATGCAGGTGAAGTTCCCCACGGTCGAGCACCCAGTGGTCCGCACCCACGGCGAGACCGGTCGACGCCTCCTCTATGTGAACCGCTTCTTCACCCTCAGGATCCTTGGAATGTCCGAGACTGAGAGCGACGAGTTGATGGACCTGCTCTGCCGGCAGGCGGAGACGGCGGAGTATCAGTGCCGGTTTCAATGGAAGCAGGATTCTGTGGCTTTCTGGGACAATCGAGCCGTCCAGCACCTCGCGCTCAGTGACTACTGGCCGCAGCGCCGGATCATGGAACGAGCCAGCATCATCGGTGAGATTCCCGTCTGACGAGAGCCGACGGCCGGCCCCCGACCCCTGCGTTCCGGTGCCGCCGGTGGCCCATGTTCTGTCTGCGGTTGTGACGATTCCTCGGCCGACCTAGGTTGTGGCCATGGCAGAGCCCTTCACCACCTACCGCCCCGACGAGCCCTTTCCCGGCACGATCGGCCGCACCGTTGAGTCCTCGATCCCGGCCTGGCCGGCACGGCCCACTCCACCGGAGGGTGCACCCAACGTCGTGGTCGTGGTCCTCGATGACGTTGGCTACGGGCAGCTCTCTCCCTTCGGCGGGATGATCGACATGCCCACCCTCGACCGACTCGCAGAGCGAGGGCTCAAGTTCTCGAACTTCCACACCACCGCGCTGTGCTCGCCGACCCGAGCCTGCCTCCTGACTGGTCGCAACCACCACACCACCGGTCTGGCCGCCATCACCGAGATGTCCCTCGGCTTTCCCTCGCTCAACGCCACCATGGGCTTCGAGCACGCCATGCTTCCCGAAATCCTGGTCGAGAACGGCTACAACACCTTCTGTGTCGGCAAGTGGCACCTGACGCCGCCTCAGGAGACAACTCCCGCCGGACCCTTCAACCGATGGCCGCTCGGACGGGGCTTCGAGCGCTTCTATGGCTTCCTCGGAGGCGACACCGACCAGTTCCACCCTGACCTGATCTCGGACAACCACTCGGTACGCCAGCCCAAGACACCGGCGGAGGGCTACCACCTCAACGCCGACCTCGCCGACCATGCCATCAGCTTCATCCAAGACGCCCACGTCGCAGCCCCCAATAAGCCGTTCTTCTTGTGGTTCGCCACCGGTGCCGGCCATGCCCCCCACCAGGTCGAGCCCGAGTGGGTCACCCCCTACAAGGGCCGCTTCGACGACGGCTGGGATGAATACCGCAAGACCGTCTTCGCCCGCCAGCTCGAGCTGGGCCTCATGCCAGCCGGCACTGAACTTTCCGAACGCGATCCCGACGTCGAGCCCTGGGATGAGCTGACCGACGAGGCCAAGGGCGTCTACGCACACCAGTTTGAGGTCTTCGCCGGCTTCATGACCCAGACCGACCACCACATTGGACGGGTCATCGACTTCATCGATCGCCTCGGTGAACTCGACAACACCATCGTGATCTGTGTCTCCGACAATGGAGCCAGCGCCGAGGGTGGTGAGCACGGCACCCGCAATGAGGCGCTGTTCTTCAACCTCGCGCCTGAGCGCCTGGAGGACAACCTCGAGGTTATTGATATCTGGGGTAGCGAAGACACCTTCAACCACTACTCATGGGGTTGGACCTGGGCCGGCGACACTCCGTTCCGTCGCTGGAAGCGCGAGACCTATCGCGGAGGGGTGACCGATCCATGCGTCGTGTCCTGGCCGGCAGGCATCTCGGGACCCGGTGGGGTGCGCAACCAGTACCTCCACGCCATCGACGTAGCACCGACCATCCTCGAGGTGCTCGGTATCGAACCACCGGCGACCGTGGCTGGGGTCCCACAATCGCCAATGGCCGGCATCAGCTTCGCCGCCGCTCTCGGCGATCCTGATGCTCCCGACGTCCACACCACCCAGTACTTCGAGATGTTCGGCCACAGATCGATCTACCACGAGGGTTGGCGCGGTGTCTGTCCCTACCCTGGTCCAAGCCTCGCCGAGGGAGCCGAACTCGGGCGACCCTTCGGCACCGAGCTCAGCGAAGCCATCCTCGACGACCTCGACGCCAACTGCTGGGAGGTCTACGACCTCACCAACGACCCCGCCGAGTGCCACAACCTGGCCGCCGATCGACCGGACAAAGTCGAAGAGCTACGAGCGCTGTGGTGGTCCGAGGCCGAACGACACGGAGTCCTGCCCCTTGCAGCGAGCGGGATCTCGCGGCTGCTCGCCAAGCGACCCACCGTCGGCCACAGCCGACGGATCTTCGAGTTCTACCCCGGTGGCTCACCCACGCCGTTCACCGCCGCACCTCGGGTGCCGAACCGAGCCCACGCCATCGTCGCCCACGTCGCGATTCCCGACGACGGTGCCGAGGGTGTCTTGTTCTCCCAGGGCAGCCGTCACGGCGGCTACGCCCTGATTGTGCACGATGATCGACTCAAGTTTGTCTACAACTACCTCACCCTCGATCGCTACACGATCGTCTCGGACACACCGGTCCCCCGTGGTGGGGCAATGGAGCTGCGAATGGAATTCGCACCGACCGGCCCACCCTCCTTCCTCGAGGGCAAGGGAACGCCGGCCGAGGTGCGCTTGTACTTCGACGGCGAGGTGGTCGGATTCGGCACCCTCCCCCATACGGTTCCTGTGACCTTCTCCACCACCGGAGTCAGTTGCGGAGAAGCATTCTTCGACACGATCGACCCTGCGATCTACGAGGCACCGTTCACCTTCACGGGTGAACTCGACAAGGTCGTGGTGGACATCACCGGTGAGCTGATCATCAACCCTGAGGCAGAGATGACCCGCCTCATGTCCCAGCAGTAATCCACGCTCAGCGCGAGTCGTCGATCGTTCCCGAGACCCGCACGGTGGTGACACCGCCTACCCAGACCTGCCCGGAGCCGTCGGCATCGATCTCGATGCTGCCGGTGCGCGAGAGGCGCCCACCTTGGGTGACTCGAAACGGTGCCGTCACCCGTCCCTCGGCGAGCAACCACTGTGCCAGTGAGGCATTCAGGCTCCCGGTCACCGGATCCTCGATCGAACGCCGACCCTCAGGAAAGAACGCCCGCACCTCATAGGCGGCATCAGACCCCTGCGCATGCGGACCGATCACACCGATGGCGTGGACCGAGTCGGCCAGCTCGACGGCGAGGACTTCGGCCGCCGAGGAGAGCAGGATTCCCACCCACCCGGGACCATTGTCGACATGTGCTGCCGACACCACCGCCGAACGATGAATCCCGAGGACGCCCACGATCTCATCGAGCAGCGCAGGGTCAAGGGACCCTGCTCGGAGCAGCGGCGGGGCGGCAAAGGAGAGGGTGTCCCCGTCGCCCACCCGGACCTCGATGAGGCCGACGCCGCACTCCTGCACCACCACGCCGGGAACTCGGGGTACCCCTCCAGCCGCCAGCCAGGCTCGACATGACCCGAGGGTGGGGTGGCCAGCGAAGCCAAGCTCGGTCGACGGCGTGAAGATCCTGAGGCGATAGTCGGCAGCGGGGTCAGTGGCCGGAAGAAGGAACGTGGTCTCGGAGAGGTTGGTCCATCGCGTGATCGCCGCCATCATCTCGTCGTTGAGGCCCTCGGCATCGACCACCACGGCCACCGGGTTCCCCCCGAAGGGATCAGCCGAGAAGACATCCGCCACGCAGTAGCGCCGCTCGCCGCCCAGGGCCGGCCCGTCGTGTTCTCTTGCTGACATGGTGGACTCCCTCATGGACGTGAGCTCGTGATGCACCAAGCCTCCCACCCCTCATCCGCCGGCGCGATGGGGGCCCCTTCGTGGGCAAGACTTATGTGGTGGAACCACTGCGCACCGCTCGGGGCATCATCGTGCCCGATGCCGCCATCTCTGTCCGGTTCGCTCGGTCCGGTGGGCCCGGCGGACAGCACGTCAATACGGCGAGCTCCAAGGTGCACCTCAGCATCGACCTGGCGTCGTGCGAGATGCCCGAGGCGATCCGCTCTCGCCTCGAGCGGTCCTTCGGCGACCACCTGACGGTCACCTGTGAGGAGAGTCGCAGCCAATGGCGCAACCGTCAGCTCGCTCAGGCTCGAGCCATGGCCGCCCTCGACGCCGCAGCAGCACCGGCAACACGTCGGGTCGCCACCAAGCCCAAACGTTCCGCGACCCGGAAACGACTCGAAGAGAAGGCTCGCCGGTCCGAGACCAAGCGTCTTCGCCAGGTTCGCATCGACGACTGACCGCCCCCTTTTTTTGATCCGACGACCGAACAGAGCCATCAGCACGACCGAGACGATCGAGGCGATCGTTCGACCATTGCGGCCGGAGCAGCAGCCTCCGAGTGTCAATGAGCTCTGATCAACCCCGTTCGAGACCGAGTGACCAGGACCCCTGATCGGCCGTCGCGATGGTGATCACGCATGGAGCAGATCTCTGAATCTCCTGCGAACCGTCGGGTGAGCGGGTGATGATGAGACGCTCCGCTCCCCTGCGTACCGGGCCTCCCTCACGCACAGGGGCGTGTGAATCGAGCTACGTCCCCTCCGGAGAGACACCTAGGGAGCCGGTGTCCGGGAGAGGAATTTCTAGGGTCCGAGGTAAAATATTGCGCACAGAGGCTCCAATGGGGCTACGGTTGAGAAAGAACAGCAATCGTCGCCTGGAAGACAGCGACGCAAAGATCGGTCCATCGACCACCTCTCCCCTCTCCACCCTCGCTCGCCAACCTCCTCGCACCATTGCGACGGGGTGGCCTGCACAACACCGCACCATGCGGGAATCCAAAGAAAGAAGGAATGCAGTCATGCCTACCGGCACCGTGAAGTTTTTCAACAACGAGAAGGGCTACGGCTTCATCTCGCGTCCCGACGGCGAGGACGTCTTCGTCCACTACTCCAACATCGAGGGTGACGGCTACCGCTCCCTTGAAGAGGGTATGGCCGTCGAGTTCGAGGTCGGCGAGGGTCGCAAGGGCGAAGAGGCCAAGGCCGTTCGCGCCATCTGATCCTCAGCTCCGCCAGCCGGCCTGACTGCCCTTCAGGGTGGTCGGGTCGGCTGGATGGAGTGATCTCAAATTCGCACGTCAGCGCTGCGTCACCGTAGTGACGCAGAGACCGAGCACTGCTCGGAGAATCTCCTCAGTCGCCGCAGGATCCGATCCGTGCAGGGTCGTAGCGGCATTCACTTCGAGGACCACCGGTCCGGACCTGCCGACCATCAGGTCCACTCCGCCGATGTCGAGGCCCAACGCCTCCATGGCCTGAACTGCTATCTGAGCAGCTTGTTCGCTCGGTCGCTCTGTCCGATGCATGGTCCCTCCCTGGTCCAGATTGGCCCGGAAGTCCCCCGCCGCCGGATACTTCCTCGCCCAGTCCACGTCGATCCCGCCGACGACCAGGACCCGATACTCAGGTGCGCCGACGACCTGCTCTTGGACCACGTCACCCACCCCAAGCGCCTCGGCAAGGTCTTCGGGGCCAAGGAGCCGAACACCTCTGCCTGATGAGCCCGAGCGAGGCTTGGCCACCAGCAGTTCGCTGCTCCCACCGAGGCCGAGGCCGATCCCGTAGGTCGCCGGGTGCGGCACTCCGGCCGAAGCGAAGATCGCCGCTTGGTGCAGCTTGTCGCTGGCCCGGCGATGCGCATGTGGGTCATTCAGGACCGCGAGTCCGGCCGCCGAGAGGTCTTCGGCCCGACGGAGTTGGATCGGCCTTCCCGATCGCAGGAGGACGAGATCAGGCTCCGATGTGACCCGAGGACCGACTGGGTGGTCCCACCACATCACCGGCTGGTGGCCGGCAGACAGGAGCGCCTCAGCGAGCAGATTGCCGCGGCCGGTCTCGTAGCGAGCGGAGGGTGGCCCCGAGCGAGGCGGGTGCTTCGGCTCAGTGAGGAGGAGGACCTCCACCTCGGTCAGCGGCGCCGGGATCGACGCCCGGGAGCCTCTCCGGTCATCACCGCCACGACCACGAAGGCGACCGAGATGAGCAGCACGGCGACGGCGAACGCCATCGGTCGTCGGGCGAGCCCGATGGCCGATCCCACGGAGACCATCGCAAACACTGCCGTGACGATCCACCCCTGCCTCGTTCCCGGTGAAAGCCCCCACCCAAGTCGCCGCTTGACGAACCACGGTGGGTCGACGAGCGCCATCAGGTCGCTTCCCACGCCTGACGAAGCGCTGCGTAGAAGGGCGTCTCTCCCTTGTCCGGCAGAGGAGTCCCGTTCTTCTTCTCCCAGTACTGCTTGCGGCGAGGCACGCCCTTGCCTGGCTCCTTTGGCCCACCGTCGGGATATTTGACGGTTTCCTCGCGAGTGGGCCAGTACGAGCCGATGGCCGGCGACACCGGTCGAGTGCCATCGAACTCGATGGTCGGACCAGCGAGACCGGCACTATTGGGGTTCCGGAATGCCGGGGCGTGGGTGAGGTCGACCATCTCCCACGGGTCGTTCGACTTGGCGTCGCGCTTCGTGAACGACGGAAGGTTCCACTTCATCTCGATCAGCTTCATCACCGCGGTGTGGTCAAAGACGGTGTGCGAGACATAGTCAGTCTTGGCATAGGGGCTGACCACGATGGCTGGAACCCGGAATCCCAGCCGGCCGAACCCCACATAGGACGAGCCGCCACCCCAGATGTCGCCAGGCTTCACCACCACCTGCGGCGCCGAGTGATCAGGAACCGGAGCAGTTGGTGGAACGACATGGTCGTAGTAGCCACCGTGCTCGTCATAGGTGAACAGCAGCAGGGTGCGATCCCAATTCTTTCCCTTCACTGCCGCGGTGACGACCTTCTGGAGGAAGGCATCGTGGTGCTGGACGTCCTCGGCATTCTCTCCCGAAGCCCGATCGAAGTTCGGATCGACAATGCTCACGCTTGGGAGCGTCCCGTTCTTGGCATCGTCGAAATAGTTCGAGATGTTTCTGAGATGGTCGAAGAAGGTGACGTCTTTGCCTTGGCCCGGCCAGATCAACGTGCTCGGCAGGCTCACGAAGTAGTTCTTCCAACTGATGTTGTGCTCGGACATCGCCTGGAGGATGGTCCCGTTGGTCGGCAGCTCCATCATCGAGAGGTCGTTCCAGGTCTGGCCGAGCGCCGTGCCCGCCATCATGAACCGGCGGTTCGGGTAGGTCTGCGCCATGCACGAGCCGAACCAGCGGTCGGCGATCGGGAACCTCGCCGCCATCGAGCGGATGAATGGGATGTGTTCCTCGGTGTAGTACCCCATGGCCACTGGGCCCGAGTCGGAGATCACGAAGCCTGAGTTGCGCTCGGCGGGAAACGGACCGGGGTCGAGGTACTCCGGCGTCGGGTTGCTCGTGCCGTAGAACTGCGTCCATGACGCTCCCCAGGCCTGAGACGGCTTATCCACCATCTGGGCCGGCGTGGGCATCTCGAAGGCCCGAATCATCGGGTTGGTGGCGAAGTTGAGGTCGTCGGGACGATTGGGGTTGGTGTTCAGCGCCCGCGTGGTCGGGTCACCGCCGGCGAAGGTCAGGCCGTCGCCTCGGCCGCATGAGCCGAGGATGTTGTCGTACGAGTGGTTCTCCATCATCACGATGATGATGTGCTCGATCTTGTCGTAGGCCGGCACCGGCTTACCCACCTTGTGGTGAGGGAAGGGGGCCGCCGCCGCCGGGCGCGTCAGCGAAACGGGGAGCGAGACTGCCCCTGCGGGCCGGGTGACCACCATGGATGACGCGGCACCCACCGCACCCGCTGCGAGGAGCTCCCGTCGGGTCATGGCCACCGAACCCATCCAGGTCGTACGTCGCTCCATCGTTCCCTCTCGTCAGCCGCCTCGTTGGCCTCATCCTAGTGAGGTTGGCCGACCCGACGGGTGCAGCCGATGGACGAAACGGGGACTCAGCCGTAGGGTTCTGCGTATGGACCATGACGCTGCATCGGTGCTCGCTGATTTCACCACCTCCACCTTCGAGCACGAGGGTGAGACCCGCACGATCTATTCGCTCGGCGAAGGCCCTGCCGTCATCGTGATCCACGAGATCCCCGGGATCACCCCGCTCGTCGCCGAGTTCGGCCGCAAGGTGGCAGCAGCAGGGATGACGGCGGTGCTGCCGGACCTCTTCGGCACACCGGGTCGCCCTCCCTCCGGGAGCTACCTCGCATCCTCGATGGCCTCGGCCTGCATCTCACGTGAGTTCACCGTCCTGGCCATGCATCGCACCAGCCCGGTCATCGGCTGGCTCCGGGCTCTCAGTCGGGAGTGGCACGACCGCTGCGGAGGTCCCGGGGTCGGTGCCGTCGGCATGTGCCTGACCGGTGGCTTCGCCCTCGCCATGATGGTCGATCCCGTCGTCGTCGCACCGGTGCTCAGCCAGCCGTCGCTGCCCTTTCCACTCGGTGCCGCACGCAAGCGATCGCTCGGGGTCTCTGATTCGGATCTTGCGGTGATCAAGGAGCGTGTGGCGAGCGGCACGCCGGTCATCGGTCTGCGCTTCACCTGTGACCGGGCGGTCCCGGCCGAACGCTTCGCCCGGCTGCGCGAGGAACTCGGTGACGGGTTCGTCGGCGTCGAGATCGACTCGAGCGACACAAACCCCTGGGGCTATCCGAAGGCTGCACACTCGGTGCTCACCGAGGACTACTCCGACGTCGAGGGCTCGCCCACGCGCCTCGCTCTCGAGCAGGTGCTGGCATTCTTCGCCGAGCGCCTCGGGCTGACTCCCTAGGTCCATCACTGCGACATGGCCGAAAAGCGATCGCCGGTTCACTGGCCCTAGGGTTCAGCATTGCTCTGACCGCCTGCTCGGCGCCCACCACCGCCACGTATCGCCCGACGCCGACGGCCACCTCGACGCCGACCGCAGGGAACCTCGTTGCGCTCGCTGCCCTCGCCTCCACGGCCACGCAGGTCTCCCTCGTGACCTGGTCAGGCCCCAAGGCTACCACGATCGATACCGTGCTGCGCGGTGACGTCAACTCACTCGGCCAAGCAACCTCCGCGCAAGTGCTGGCATTCGAGCTTGATGCCCAAGCCAAACGGTGGAATCTTGCCGCTCGTTCGCACCTGATCATCTACTCGTCGTTCAACCGCGGTGGCTCGTGCATATCGGCGATCTATCGGCTCGACCCGGCAACCAACGAGGCGTCAGTCACGGACAATTTCGACGGACTCCACAGCGGGACGCTTCGGCTGCGCTTGCCGACCGGGACCGTGACCCTGCCTCGCCAGATCAGTCTCTCAGCGCTCCGCTCGACACTTCGCACCACTCCTCCCGCCACCTATCCGATCGATGCCATGGAGTGGGACTGTCCAGGTCCGTAGGTCAGGTCCCCGGGATCTTCCACCCCATGGACTTCGCCACCTCGACGCAGGTCTTGCAGACCGGGTAGCGACCCGGATCGCGACCGGGCACCCAAACCTTTCCGCACAAGGCGGTGACCGCGGTGCCGTTGATCATCCCTTCCACCACCGAGTTCCCGATCGGGACCAGGTCCTCGGTGCCCTTGGGGGTGTAGCCCTCGAGGACGATGTGCGTGAAGCGCTCATGGTCGCCCTCGTCGGCGATGGGGTCAGTGGTGGTCGGCTCGATCACCGGAGCGATGTCGGTCATGGACCCAACCTACCGAGTCCCCGCGACACCGCAGCGCCATGGGCCAGACTTGGACTCATGGCTCGTCGTCGTCGCCCCGCCCGATCGTCGCCACGACCACTGTCGCTCGGCGGCACCCACTGGCGGACCGACGGTGCAGCGAAGACCCGCTACCCCTCTGAGCGCGACGCCCAGGACGCCGCCCAGCTCCGCTGGGTCGAGGATCGGGTTGAGCTCAACGTCTATTCCTGCGAGTTCTGCAACGGCTGGCACATGGGCAAGCCCTTCCGGGACTGAGGCCAGCCTCCGGGCGGCAGTGGCCCTGCTAACGTTTGGCCATGGATCGGACAGGTGTCCGATCAGCTTGAGGGAGCACCAGCCATGGCACCGAACGATCTGATCCTCTCCGACCCCGGCACCTATGTCGACGCGGTCCCCCACGAGTTCTTCGCCCACCTGCGATCAACCAGTCCGGTCTCGTGGCGCGAAGAGCCCGACGTGATCCCCTACTGGGCAGTGACATCGTATGACGCCTGCGTGCGGGTGAACCGGGAGTGGGAGGAGTACTCGAGTTCGGCCATGACCTCCCTGCCCTTCGATGTGCCCGAGGAGGAGATCGTCCAGCAGCAGCTGATGATGCTGAACATGGATCCACCGCTCCACACCCGCTACCGCCGCTTGGTCAACAAGGGCTTCACCCCCCGGATGGTCCGTGACCTCGAGGCTCGCCTCCACACGGTGACCGACGAGCTCATCGACCACGTGATCGAGAAGGGCGAGGCCGACTTCGTCGTGGACATCGCCGCCGAGCTCCCCCTCATCGTGATCGCCGAACTCATGGGTGTGCCCTTCGAGGACCGTCACAAGATGTTCGACTGGTCAAACAAGATGATCGGGAGCCAGGACCCCGAATACAACGTCACCCCTGAGGTGGCCGCAGAGGCAGCGATGGAGCTCTACTCCTATGCCTCGCAGCTGTTCGCCTCGAAGCGCTCCAACCCGCACCAGGACCTCATGAGCGTGCTCACCCAGGTCGAGGTCGAGAACGAGAGCCTCAGTGACCTTGAGCTCGAGCTGTTCTTCCTGCTGCTCGCCGTGGCCGGAAATGAGACAACTCGGAATCTGATCGCCGGCGCCATGAACACCTTCTTCCAGAATCCCGACCAGTGGGTTCGCCTGCGCGAGGACCGTTCGCTCATGGACACCGCCGTCGAGGAGATGCTCCGCTACGTGACGCCAGTGATGAACTTCCGTCGCACCGCCATGACCGACGTCACCCTCGAGGGAGCACAGATCAAGACCGGCGACAAGGTGCTGTTCTTCCACATCTCCGCCAACCGTGACGAGAAGATCTTCGAGAACCCCGATGTCTTCGACGTCGGGCGGAACCCAAACCCCCACATGGCCTTCGGTGGTGGTGGCCCCCACTTCTGCCTCGGCGCCAACCTGGCCCGCATGGAGATCAAGGTCATGTTCGAGCACCTGCTCGACAGGATGCCCGACATGACCCAGACGGGACCCACACAACGGCTGCGCAGTCCGTTCATCTCAGGCATCAAGCACCTTCCCGTGTCGTTCACGCCTGGACCCAAGGTCGCCAGCTAGGTGGTCGCCCCGGCGACCGAAGTCGCCTCGGTGCAGCGCACCGACCGACGACGGAGCGAGATCATCGAGGTTGCCCGGCGGCTCTTCGGCCTTCGGGGGTCGCTCGAGGTCTCCATGGACGAGATCGCTGCCGGCTCCGGCGTCGTGCGGTCCACGCTCTACGTGTACTTCCCCAACAGGACATCTCTCTTGGTTGGCTGCATCGCCGCCATGTACAGCCAGATGACCGCGTCGCTGGCCGAGGTGCCGGAGATCTCCCCCGCACGCGACCTCGAACACCTGATCGCCGCTCTGCTGATCACCATCGATGAGGATCCGATCTTCTTCCGACTCGCGATGGCCATCCAGAGCGCCCCCGGAGCAGCCGGTGCAGCCATCACTGCCCAGATTGGCGGCATCGGCGATGAGGTCAGCGCCAGGATCGTGAGACTTCTCGAGGCCGGCACCGCATCAGGCGCCTGGTCGGTCCCTGACCCTGCCGCTGCGGCCGTGCTGATCGGCCAGCAGATCTACGGGGCCTTGGCGGTGCGTTCGGCAGCCGGGGCCCTGGTGTCCGCTGAGGTGGCTGCCCGTGAGATCACGTCCTTCCTCGTCTCAGGCCTCATGGGACCTCGCAACTGAGCAGAAGGTCGGCCCCTCCCCGGTAGTCTCTCGGGACCCAAGGAGGTCGTCATGGCCGTCAGCGCCTACATCCTGATCCAGACCGAGGTCGGCGCGACGTTCGGCGTCACCAAGGCGATCCGCTCCATTGACGGCGTTGACCAGGCACATGACGTCACCGGACCCTACGACGTGATCGTCCAGGCCACCGCCAAGAGCATCGATGAGCTTGGCCGACTGGTGGTCGGCAAGATCCAGACGATCGGCGGGATCACCAGAACGGTGACCTGTCCGATCGTGAACCTCTAACCCACCGCCCCCGCAGCGCGCAGCTCGGCGATCCGGTCGGCGGGTACGCCCCAAGATGCCAGCGCCTCGTCGGTATCGGCCCCAGCATTCGACGGCGGCTTGGAGATCTCCGACGGCGTGACACTAAAGCGCGGCGCGGGACCGGGCTGGACTACTCCGGCGACCTCGACGAAGGTGCCCCGGGCGACGTTGTGGGGGTGGTCCGGAGCCTCGAAGGGAGACAGGACGGGCAGGGTGCAGGCATCGACGCCCTCGAAGATGGCCGTCCACTCGTCGCGGGTCTTGGTCGCGAATCGCTCGGCGAAGACCCGCTTCATGTCGGCCCAGCCCGATCGATCCATCTGATCGGGGAAGTCGGTCGGGTCGAGTCCGAGTCCTGCCATGAGCTCGGCGTAGAACTTTCGCTCGATGGCGCCGACCGACATGAACTTGGCATCCTTGGTCTCGTAGACCTCATAGAAGTGCGCACCGGTGTCGAGCATGTTCGCTCCGCGCTCCTCCTCCCAGAGCCCAGCCGTCTTGAACGCGTGCACCATGGTCATCAGCGAGGCCGAGCCGTCGGTCATGGCTGCGTCGACCACCTGGCCCACGCCTGTCGTCCGGGCCGACAGCAATGCCGAGGTCACTCCAAACGCCAGCATCATGCCGCCGCCGCCGAAGTCGCCGACGAGGTTGAGTGGCGGCACTGGGATGTCTCCCGATCGACCCATGGGCCACAGGGCACCAGAGATGGCGATGTAGTTGATGTCATGGCCGGCTCGGTCTGCCAGCACACCATCTTGGCCCCAGCCCGTCATCCGGCCGTAGACGACGGCCGGGTTCGCTGCGAGGCACGCCTCGGGGCCCACACCGAGCCGCTCGGCGACCCCGGGGCGGAACCCCTCGATGACAACGTCCGCCTCGGCGACGAGCTCGAGGAGCAGCGAAATGGCGTCTGGGTTCTTGAGGTCGATGCCTACGCTGCGCCGGGATCGGTTGAGCAGGTCCCAGTTCGGCATGCCTTCGGGGACCATCGCTCCGCTCGTGCGCTCGAAGCGCAGGATGTCGGCGCCGGCATCGGCCAGCAGCATGCAGGCATAGGGCGAAGGTCCAATGCCCGCCAACTCGATGATCTTGATTCCGCTCAACGGTCCTGCCACGATGCCCTCCCTGCTCGACCACCGATCTCGGCGGCGCCTGCATCGTCGCCCTCCAGCCATCGGGCGGTCAAGTGCAGGGCGTGGCACACTTCTCGCTGTGACGACGACTTCGCTCCTTCCTGATGGCTTCCTGTTCGGTGTGGCCACTGCTGGCTTCCAGATCGAGGGGGGCTTCAACGGACCGGGCGAGCCCACCAACAACTGGGCCGCTTGGGAGCGAGAGGGTCGAATCGAGCGGTCGGGAGCGGCGAACAGCTTCTGGATCAACTACCAAGAACAGATCGAGTTGGCCGCTTCAGTGGGGCTGTCGTCGTTCCGCCTCTCGGTGGAGTGGAGCCGTGTCGAGCCCACTCCGGGCAACATCGATGCCGAGGCACTTGCCGGTTACGGCCGAATCCTCGCCGCCATCGAAGCCGCCGGGATGGTGCCCGTCGTCACGCTGCAGCACTTCACGCATCCGCAATGGCTCGGCGACCAGCCCTGGCGGGACCCGAACAATGCCTCCCGGCTTGTTGGCTGGATGGAACGGGCGGTCGCAGCGCTCGGTGAGCACTGCTCGAATTGGGTGACCATCAATGAGCCGAACATCTTGAGTGTCAACAGCTTCTTCACCGGGATCTTCCCTCCCGGCCACATGCTCGACGGCGCCGGGCTGTTCACCTCCTTCGACACACTCCTCGCCGCACATGTGGCCGCCTATGACGTCATCCATGGACTCCAGCCAGATGCGGTCGTGACGACCAATCCCTACACATTCTCGATCTACGAGCTCGACCAGGTCGCCACCGATCTGCTCACCGCCCGCAGTCGCGGCGTTGCCGATTCGGACATCGGTTCCGACCTCCTCGAACGCCGGCGCGAGCACTACCGCCGGATCGGTGACGGTGGCTCGGGGGCAACGGGGACGATCGAGCGGTTCCTGCGCCGGTTCGCCGCCAGCCAGGCCCCCGTCGCCGACGCCCTCCCCGTCACCCGATCCGCCCTCGCTGCGAGCGACGCTCCTCGGCACCTCGACGTGATCGCTGTCGACCACTACGCACCCCTCGCAGCCAGCCACCTGTGGATCCCCGGTGCCGCCACCGCCGGTGGGCGGTGGTGGAAGCCAGGTCGGGCCCTGTGGGACGACGCCCCGGATCCCGCCTTCTTCGTCACGGTGCTCGAGGAGGCGGCCCAGTACGGACGGCCGGTCTGGGTCCTCGAGAACGGGATGTGCCAGCGAACCCTTCGGGGTCGAGCCCACCCACGTCTCGACGGCGTGCGTCGTCCGGCCTACCTCGCCGAACACATCGGTGCCGTGGTGGCGGCCGTCGAATCGGGCATCGACATCGGCGGCTTCTGGCACTGGACGCTGATCGACAACTACGAGTGGGGCAGCTACGAACCTCGCTTCGGCCTGTTCGGTCTCGACCGCGAACGCGACAACACCATCAAGACCACTGACGACTTCGGCGATGACTCAGCCGGTGCCCTCCGGTCCATCATCGAGGGCCTCAGGGGCGGCGATGACACGGTGATCGAACGGCCCGCCCGTCGATGAACGACTCGGTGGTTGCGGTGGCACCAGGTCGAGTCAACCTCATCGGTGACCACACGGACTATGCCGGCGGCACGGCGCTGCCCATGGCCATCGATCTCGCCACCACCGTCTCGTTCACCCCGGGCGGCGAGCTGCTCCTCCTGCGGTCGACCACGACGGGTGACGAGCTGGTGGTCGACCCCGCGACCGAGCATCAGCCGGGAAGCTTCGGGGCGATGGAGGCGGGACTCTTGAGCATCCTCGGACACCGCATGGGTCGTCTCGAGGTCTCCTCGACGCTCCCGATCGGTGCCGGGCTCTCCTCCTCTGCCTCGCTCCTCGTCGCCAGCGCGCTGGCACTCGGTGCCATCGAGCGAGGCCTCGACCTGGCCCTCCTCTGCCAGGAGGCGGAGCGCCGGGCGGGCCAAGAGGTCGGTCTGCTCGACCAGATCGCCATCATCGATGGCCGCTCCGATCACGGTGTCCTCATCGACTTCTCCAACCTGAGCACCACCCCGGTGCGAATCCCTGACGACGTCGACATCGTCATCATCCACTCAGGCGAGAACCGCTCCCTAGCCACCGGCGCCTATGCCACCCGGCGCGCCGAGGTGGCTGCGGTTGAAGCCCTCATCGGGCCAATTCCTCTCGCCTCACCTGAAGCAATCGCCGAAATCGAAGACCCGCTCCTTGCTCGGCGAGCCAAGCATGTCTGGTCCGAGACCCGTCGAGTCGGCCAGGTCGCCGACTCGCTGTCCGTCGACCCGGTCCACGCCGGCCGCATGATGCTCGAGAGCCATCGCTCGCTCTCGGAGGACTTTGAGGTGTCAACCCCGGTCATTGATGCGATGGTCACCGAGATCTCGGCGCACGATGGAGTCTTCGGCGTGCGCATGACCGGTGGAGGGTTCGGAGGCTGCCTGGTGGCCCTGACCCGACCCGGGGCCCTCGTCGGCTTGACAAGGACCCCCACCTGGACGGTGCAACCGACTGGTGGAGCCCGGATCCTGTGAGGCCGCTAGCCGAGCGTCACACCGCGCTTTGGCCGTCGCCGCTGACAAGATCCCGGTGCATGGTTACCTCCACCGCTTCGAAGCCCCGTCGCTCATAGAGGCCTCTGGCTCGATCATTGCCCGGCATCACCTCGAGCGCCAAGGTGTCAGCCCCTTGGGATCGAGCGAAGGCCTCTGCTGCATCAAGCAGCCTCGATCCCACGCCTCCACCGCGCTCGGACTCGGTCACGCTCAACGTGATCACGGTGGCCGTGGCCATCGAGTCGAAGGTCTCATCTCGGACGAGCTGCAGGCTGACGGCGCAGTAGCCGACCAGGCGATCGCCACGAGAAGCCCTAATGATGGCGCCACCCTTGGCCAGCTCATCGACGTACCACGACCGTCGGATCTGCCACCCGGCAACAAGATCCCGATTCAGGCCCCGGTGATGAGCGACCGCGATCTGGTGCTCCTGCATCTGACACCAGAGCGGGCTGAGGTCATCGAGGTGGTCGACCGCCGAGGATGGAGCGCTGACGACCACCCGGTCGTCGGTCATCGCTGACTGATGGCGATCAGCTGATCAAGGACCTGCGAGGCGCGACCATCATCGATGGCGTTCGACGCCAACGCCACGCCCTCCTCGATCGATGTCGCCACACCGGCCACCACCAAGGCGGCTCCTGCATTGAGCAGCACGATCTCGCGGGCGGGACCGAGGTCACCGGCGAGCACGGAGCGCACGATTGCAGCGTTGGTGGCGGCATCGCCGCCCTGCACCGCCGCAAGAGGCACGGCAGCGAAGCCCACCGCCGAGGGATTGAGCGTCCAGCGGGAGATCTCGAACTCCCCTGCTCCGTCGCCGGCAAGCTCAACCACATCGGCCGGAGCCGACAGCGAGAGCTCGTCGAGACCATCTCCCGAGTGGACCACCCAGGCTCGAGTCACGCCACTCGCTCCGAGCACCGCCGCCATCTTCTCAGCCGCCGACGGATCGGCCGTCCCGAGAAGCAACCGGTCTGGCTTCGATGGGTTCGACAGCGGACCAAGGAAATTGAAGGCCGTCCGGATCCCAAGCGTTCGGCGCACCGGGCCGACGAACCGCATCGCCGGATGGAAGGTCTGAGCGAAGCAGAAGCCCATCCCCGCCTCTTCCACACAGGCAGCCACCGTCTCGGGGGTTGCCTCGATCGCCACGCCGAGCTCCTCGAGCACGTCAGCGGTACCGACACTCGACGAGGCCGCACGGTTGCCGTGCTTGCAGACCCTCACCCCCGCTCCGGCCACCACAAGTGCCGCCATGGTCGAGATGTTGATGGTCCGGAGTCCGTCGCCGCCGGTCCCGACGATGTCCATCGCCGGAACGGGCAATGACACCGCAGTGGCATGGCCCACCATCGAGCGCACCATCCCAGTGAGCTCGTCGACCGACTCACCCTTGGAGCGCAGGGCCACAAGGATGCCAGCCACCACGACCGGGTCAATGCCACCTTCGAAGACGAGGTCCATCACGGCCTCGGCCTGATCGATCGTCAGATCGCGGCGGGAGGCGAGTGCGTCGAGGGCTCCAGAGATCCCTCCAAGTGGAGCAAGCTGCTCCTCGGGGTTCAGTCCCACCAGAGGTCGTGGTTCAGAAGGCCCCGAGCGATCAGGCCCAGCTGGACCTGAGTGGTGCCCTCAACGATGGTCAGCTGCTTGGCGTCTCGGTACCACAGCTCAGTCGGATGGTCTTCCATGTAGCCGGCGGCACCAAGCATCTGCACGGCGATGCCTGAGGCCTTCACTGCGACCTCAGTGGCGTACATCTTGGCCATCGATAGGTGAGGCACCCACTCCTTGGTGAACTTTCCCTGATCAGCGAGCCATGCCGCCCGGTAGGTCAGCAGCCGAGCGGCCTCGATCTCGGTGGCGATCTCGGCCAACTTCCACTGGATGCCCTGGAAGTCCGAGATCTTCTGGCCGAAGGCGGCTCGCTCCTTGACGTACTCGGTGGCGTACATGATCGCACCCTCGGCGAGGCCGATCCCTCGGGCCGCCACGATGGGCCGCATGGCATTCAGCCCGAACATGGCGAGACGGAAGCCGCCGACACCACCCACCACGTTCTGCGGTCCGACCTTGACGTCCTCAAGCAGCAGCTCGCCGGTGTCGACACCTCTGACCCCCATCTTGCGATCGGTCCTCGGGACGCTCACGCCGGGCGTGTTGCGATCGACCACGAAGCAGGTGATCGAGTCATGCGCCCGCGACGAGGGGTCCCCGGTCTTGGCGAAGACGGTGTACCAGTCGGCCTGCACGACCCCGGACATCCAGCACTTGAGGCCGTTGAGGATCCAGCCACCTTCGACGTCGGGGTCAGGGGTGGCTCGAGTGCGCATACCGGCCACATCGCTGCCGGCTTGGGGCTCGGACAGGCCGAACGCACAGCGCGACGTCCCATCAGCGATACCGGGCAAGTAACGCTGCTTCTGCTCCTCGGTCCCGGCGATCATCACTGGACCGGTCGGGAGGCGTGTCAGCAGCAACATCAGTCCAGTGACATTCGAGTACTTGGTGACCTCCTCGATGGCCACAGTCAGACCGAGGATTCCCGCTCCGGCTCCGCCATAGGCCTCCGGGATGCACAGACCAGTCAGGCCGGCGTCACGGAAGGCTGCGAAGATATCCTCGGGGTACTCCCCAGTGGCATCGATCTCACGAGCTCTCGGCTTTATCTTGTCCTGCGAGAGGCGTCGCACCGACGCCTGCAGCTCGAGGACCTCATCAGGCAGGTCGAAGTTCATGGGGCAAACCTAGTCGGGAGGCCCCAAGATCGTTACCCGACCGACCCATGGGTCGCTCCCTCCGTTCAGGCGGACTGGCGACGCTGGCGGAGCATCCGGCGACGCTCCTTCTCGGTGGCGCCACCCCACACGCCATCCTTCTCGCGGATGCTGAGTGCGTGGTCGAGGCAGACGGTCTTCACCGGGCACACGGCACAGATGGCCTTGGCCTCGTCGGCGAGGGCTTCATCCTCATCTGAGGGGTAGAAAATGTCAGAGTCAATTCCCGTGCAGGCTGCACGGCTGCGCCACGTGGGCTTCATGGTTCTTCCTTGTACTGGCGATCGGGGGGACGATCTCCCCCGCCGCGGCAGCGAATGCTGCGCTGTGGTGGTGGAACACCGATTCTCCCACAGGAAACCCTCTCTGTAAAGGCACCTGGAGATGCGACGGTCCCGCTGTGGCAGGCTAAGGCCGTGCCGTCGTTCTCCAGAGATGCCTCCTTCCACGAGCTCGCCACACGAGCCTTCGATGTCCTCGTCATCGGCGGCGGGATGACCGGAACCGGGATTGCCGTCGACGCCGCCGCCCGGGGGCTCTCCGTGGCCCTCGTTGAGCGGGACGATTTCGCTTCAGGAACCTCGTCGAAGTCCTCCAAGATGGTCCACGGCGGCCTTCGCTACCTTCAGCAGAAGGAGTTCGGACTCGTCTACGAGAACCTCCACGAACGCCAGCGACTGCTCCGCAATGCTCCACACCTCGTCTCACCCCTGCCGTTCCTCATCCCGTTGTTCGGGAAAGACGGGATGGTGTCGAAGACCGTGGCACGGGCCTACAAGTCCGCCCTGTGGCTCTATGACCTCACCGGGGGCTGGCGCATCGGCAAGCGCCACCGCAACATCGACCGCCGAGAGGTCGTGGAGCACTTCCCGAACCTTGACGTCTCCGGCTTGGTCGCCGGCTTCGTGTACTACGACGCCCGAGGTGACGATGCCCGGGTGGCACTGACGCTGGCGAGGACCGCAGCCGACCATGGCGCAGTCGTCGCCAACTATGCCAAGGCCACGAGCTTCCTCCACGATGCCGCTGGCCGAGTGACTGGTGCCCTCATCACCCCCTGCGCTCCCGGCGACTCACGCGCCCCCATTGAGGTCTCCGCCCGGGTCGTCGTGAACGCCGCCGGGGTGTGGGCCGACGAAGTGGCCTGGCTCGAGGAAGGGGTCTCCGAGCAGACCATCTCCCCCGCCAAGGGCGTGCACATCTCCGTCCCGGCTGATCGCCTGCCGTGCGACATCGCTGCGGTGATCCCGGTGCCCAAGGACAAGCGGAGCATCTTCGTGGTGCCGTGGTATGAGAGCCCGTATACCTTCCTCGGCACCACCGACACGTCCTACGACGGACCGCTCGACGACCCCCGGTGTGAAGCAGAGGATGTCGATTACCTGCTTGATGCCATCAATGCGCTCACTTCGGCGAAGCTCACCCGTGCCGACGTGACCGGAGTGTGGGCTGGTCTGCGACCACTCATCAAGCCCGCCACCGGCAAGAAGGTCTCCGCTCGAACCGCGGACCTCTCTCGTCGCCACAAGGTGGAGACTTCGGCCGAGGGTGTCGTGCTGGTCACCGGTGGGAAGTGGACGACCTACCGAAAGATGGCCGAGGACGCCGTCGACGAAGTGGGCCGCCAGCTCCCCGGAACGGCCAAGTGCCCAACGCGCTCCCTGCCCCTCCATGGGTCGCCAGGCAAGCGAGACGTCTCGGTCCCCGGTGTCGCCGACACGCTCGCCACCCACCTTGCCAATCGCTACGGCACCGACGCACCGGCAGTCGCCGCGCTGATCACCGCCGACATCGCTTTGGCCAACCCCATCGCTGAGACCCTGCCCTACATCGGGGCCGAAGTCATCTGGGCCGTTCGCAACGAGATGGCGATGACCCTCGAGGATGTGCTGTCTCGCCGGACGAGAGCTCACCTCCAGAATGCTCGGGCCACCGCCGCAGCGGCGGAGTACGTGGCCGATCTGATGGCCGCTGAGCTCGGATGGGATGTCGCGCTGCGCGACGCCCAGGTCGATCATCTCGTCGGGCTGATCGCCTCCGAGGCGGCCAGCGCCGGACTGCCCGGATTCGATTGACCACAAGGAGCTCCATGACCGTCCCCACCCTCGTCTCACCCCTGGCCGGTGACGGCACACCCGACGAGCGCCTCCCGGGGAATCGAGTCGCCGTCCCGGCCTCGATCCTCGCGGATCTGGCGGCGACCGGTGCATCGGTCACGACCGAGATGGCGGCTCGATCTGAGAGCTCACGTGACTGGTGGCCAGTGACCATCGGCTGGGCCACGATCGGTGCCGTCGGAGCCCTCGCCGGAGCGGTGGTGCGGCCTTCGTCGACTGAACAGGTCGCCGCAGTCCTGCGGCTCTGTCATGACGCCGAAATCCCCGTCACGCCCGCCGCCGGCCGAAGCGGCGTCTGCGGCGGGTCCATCCCCATCGCCGGCGGTATCTCGCTCGACCTGACGGGCCTCGACACCATCGTCAACGTCGATGAGGTCTCCCTCACCCTGACCGTCGGTGCCGGCGTGTTCGGCCCCGACCTCGAACGGCACCTCTCCGGATTCTCCTCTGGCTACACACTCGGCCACTGGCCACAGTCCATGGACCTGTCCACCGTGGGCGGGTGGCTGGCCTGCCGCGGGGCTGGGCAGTACTCCACTCGCTACGGCAAGATCGAGGACATGGTCCGCGGCCTGACCGTGGTCCTCGCCGATGGGACCATCATCGAGACCGAGGGCACCGGCCCACGCTCTGCCACCGGGCCGAACCTGACCCAGCTCTTCGTGGGATCCGAGGGCACCCTGGGAGTCATCACCGAGGCCACCTTGGTCATCCACCCGATCGCCGCCGCCGAGCAGCGCTCCGCCTACAGCTTCGCCACCTTCTCCGACGGCCTCGAGGCCTGCCGTCGCATCCTGCGACGCGGGGCCGCCCCCGCGGTACTGCGCCTCTACGACGTCCCCGAGTCCCAGCGGAACTTCGAGGTCGACGGCAATGTCCTCATCGTCCTTGACGAAGCTGATCCGGCGATCGTTGAAGCCACGATGGGTATCGTGGCCGAGGAGTGTGCGTCGGCCACGCCGCTCGACACCAGCCTCGTGGAGCGATGGATGGGTCATCGCAATGACGTCAGCGCCCTGAGGCCCCTGTGGGAATCAGGCGTGGTGGTCGACACCATCGAGATGGCGGGCCCCTGGGCGGCGCTGCCCGGCGTGACTGAGGCCATCATCGCTGCCCTCTCGGCGGTCCCTGGCACCATCGTCGCCTCGGTCCATCAGAGCCACGCCTACACCGATGGGGCATGCCTCTACTTCACCTTCGCCGGCCGATCACCAGAACGCCCCGAGGATCCGGCGACGGCCCGCGATGCCGACGATGCGTACTACCGAGCCTGCTGGGAGGCAGCCACCATGGCCATCGAGCGCTCCGGCTCGGCCATCAGTCATCACCATGGCATCGGGCTGAACCGGAGCCGATTCATGGCCTGCGCCCTGGGATCGGCCTTCCCGACCCTCGTGGCCATCAAGGATGCGCTCGACCCGAAGGGACTCCTCAACCCCGGCAAGCTCGGTCTCGGCGACACGGAGGCCTGGTGAGCACCGGCAGGATCCTCGTCGTCGATGTCGGCACCTCGTCGGTGCGGTCGGGCATCGTGACTTCCGAGGCTTGCGTCACCGATGTCGTGCAGATCCCAGTGCTGCCGACATCGCCCGAACCAGGTCAGGTCGAGTTCGACGCGCTGGCCATCAAAGCATCTGTCCTCGAGACTGCCCGTGCCGCGCTGGCCACCGGGCCGGTTGACGGCATCGGCATCGCCAACCAGCGCGCCACCACCGTCGTCTGGGATGCCCGGACCGGCCTGCCGATTGGTCCGGCCATCGGCTGGCAGGACCTGCGAACTGTGATCAACTGCCTGCTCCTCCAGGCCGAGGGCCTCCGGCTGGCCCCCAATGTCTCGGCCACCAAGGCCCAGTGGCTCCTCGACACCTTCGACCCCTCCCGCACGGCCGGCGAGCACTTGCGCTTCGGCACCATGGACACATGGATCACCTGGATCCTCTCGGACGGGTCGCTCCACGTCACCGATGCCACCAACGCCGCGGTCACCGGCCTCGTCGATGCAAGTGCCCGGCAATGGGATGCCCGCACACTCGAGGTCCTTGGAATCCCGGCAACGATGATGCCCACCATCGTTGACTCCTCAGGGTCGCTCGGAGCGGCCACCGCTCTCGAGGGAGCACCTCTGATCTGCGGGATCGCCGGCGACCAGCAGGCCTCGCTCATCGGGCAGGGCTGCGTGGCGCCCGGTCAGGCCAAGATCACCTTTGGCACCGGAGGGATGCTCGACCTCGTGCTTGGCCCCGATGCCCCAGTCTCTGCGCAGCGCTCGCCGGGTGGCACCTTTCCGATCATCGCCCGTCAGCGAGACGGTGTGGCCGTCTGGGGGCTCGAGGCAATCATGCTCTCGGCTGGGTCATGCATTGAGTGGCTGCGCGACGACCTCGGGATCCTCGGCTCCGCCGAGGAATCGGCCGCGGTGGCAGCCTCTGTCCCAACCAGTGATGGGGTCGTCTTCGTTCCGGCCTTGCTCGGGCTCGGAACTCCCACGTGGGACTTCGGAGCCCGGGGGCTCCTGCTCGGCATCACTCGGGGCACCGGACGCCCCGAGATCACCCGAGCGGTACTCGAAGGGGTCGCACAGCGGGGCCTCGACCTCGTCGAGGCAGCCGAGACCGATAGCGGCATCGCCCTGGAGACGCTGCGGGTCGATGGTGGCATGACCGAGAACGACGTGTTCCTCGAGATCCTGGCCAACACCATGGGACGACCCATCGAGGTCTCCCCGGTGCGCGAGGCAACGACCCTCGGAGCGGGCTACCTTGCCGGACTCTCGACCGGGCTCTGGACCGACGAGGCGGATGTGGCTGCCTCATGGGCACCTCGCCGGGTGGTCGAGCCCACCACGGATGAGATCACCCGAGCCCAGGCTCGAGAACGCTTCCTCGACGCTCGCAGTCGTTCAGAGCGAACCATCCCAGATTTGTCCGGAGTGGAGTTCTGAGGACATCGACTCGCTAGAGCTCCACCATGCGGGCCTGGTCGATCGTGGCCCCCTCGCCGAGCATGGTGCGGAAGGCCATCAACTGACGAGGCTTCGACACGGCGAGGACCCCGGTCAAAAACTCACCCGCGTGGTAGGCCACGAGGAACCGCCCCTCCTCATCGGGAGCTAGCAACATGGACACCTCATCGTCGGCTCCAGGGTGCCCGAGGACTTGGATCTTCTTGTCCCACTGGTCACTCCAGAAGTAGGGGACGGCGGCGAACACCGGGGCAAGGCCGCCACCGGTCACCAGCACCTTGGCCGCGTGCACCCCATGGTCCGCTGCCGTCTGCCAGTGCTCGATCCGGACGTGTTCGTCGTGGCCAGCCCCAAGCCAGCGAAAGCGAGCGACGTCGCCGATGGCCAGGATCCCCGGACCTGCGAGGAGCCGCTCGTCGGTGACTACACCGTTGTCGATGGTGAGCGAGGAGCTTTCGAGCCAGGCGGTGTTCGGCGTCACACCGATCCCGACCACGATGAGGTCGGCAGGGACCTTCTCGCCCCCAGCGAGCTCCACCGATCCGGCCGGGGCATCCGTCGATGGTGGAGTGATCCCGGTCACTGCCACTCCGGTTCGCAGCTGCGCCCCCGATGACCGATGGAGCCCAAGGAGGATGGCCGCTACCTCCTCACCCACGATCGGACTGAGTGGCAGCTGTGCTCCTTCGAGGATGGTCACCCGATGCCCTGCAGCAACGAGCGCCGTGGCGACTTCCTGGCCAATGAATCCAGCGCCGATGAGGACCACCCGGCTTCCGGGAGCGAGGTTCGCCACGTCGTCGCGCAGGGCGGTGGCATCGTCGAGCGAGCGGACACCGTGAAGCAAGGGCCGCCCCTCGGTCCCAGGAAGCCGTCGCAGGCCGGCTCCCGTTGCCACCACCACGGCGTCACCTTGGAGGGTTGTGCCGTCCGCAAGCTCGACCCGCTTCGCCTCGACGTCGAGGGCCGCAGCTGGCACCCCAAGTCGCATCGTGAGGCCGAGGGACGCATGCTTCTCTTCCTTATAGAGCGAGATGCGCTCGGCGTCCCATCTTCCCGTGAGGAACTGCTTGCTCAGCGGTGGTCGGTCATAGGGAAGGTGGGGCTCGTCGCCGACCAGGGTGATCGACCCGGCGAACCCGTCGGCTCGCAGGGTCTCGGCACACCGCAGGCCGGCCAAGGATGCCCCGACGATGACGACGGTGGAGTCAGGAGTGAGTGCGGACTGCATGGTGAGGATCCTTGGGGTTCGAGCGATCAGCCGAAGATGGCCAGCCACTCCTCGGGAGTCCGAGGAGTAAGCACCCAGTTGTCACGACGGGTTTCCGCCATCGACTGGCTCGGCGCTGCGGAATACAGGTGGCCGGGGAACAAGATGGTCTCGTCGGGAATGTGCCGAAGCCGCTGGGTCAGCGTCTCGTACATCGCCATCGGGTCCGACCCGGGAAGGTCGGTCCGGCCGCACCCATCGAGGAAGAGCGTGTCTCCGGACACCAGACATCCCTCGACGAGGAAGCACTGGCTTCCCGGCGTATGCCCCGGCGTGTGGACCAAGGTGACCTCAACCGCTCCGACCGAGACCACATCGCCGGGCTCATGGGCAACCAGCGATCCGCTGACCCCAGTCGTGCGCTCGACCCATGGGACTTCCGCCGCCTGAACATGGATGGGCAGGTCGACCTGCTCGAGGAGGGCAGCAATGCCCTCGATGGCGTGACCCATCATCTCGCCCCCGACATGATCTGGGTGGTAGTGGGTGGCGAGCACGCCGACCGGCGTCATCTCGTCAGCGTCGAGTACCGCCAGCAGGTCGGCGATGGCATAGGCCGGGTCCACCAACAGTGCCTGTCCGGTCTCGCGATCTCCAATGGCATAGGCAAAGTTGACCATGGACCGGGCGACCGGGTCATTCCGAGCGAAGTCCCGCCCGGCGAGCAGCTGGCGGAAGTAGAGGCGGTCGCCAAGCTCAGCCATCGATGATCTCCCCGGTCTGCGGGTCGATGACCGCGGCGGCACCTTGGGCTGCGGCAACGAGCTTCGGACTCAGCTCCTCCACCTGCAATCTCGTCGCAAGCAGCCTCCGCTCGAGCTCGTCGACCAGCTCGGTCGCTCGCTCCAGCTTGACCACCAGCACGTCGACGTCGACATCGGAGCCCTCGAAGAACTCCACGATCGCGTCGAGCTCGGCCGACGCCTCCTCATAGGTGAGATCGGCAGTCCCCACCGGTGTTCCCTTTGCCATCGTCAGCCCTCCTGCATCGTCGTCTCGGCCACGGTCGACATGATCGTCCCATCACGCAGCGTGGTCACGATTGTTGCACCCTGGGCAACCTCCGCCACCGACCGGATCACCTGGCCAGCGGCATCGGTGGTCATCGTCCAACCCCGCTCAAGCAGGCGAGACGGATCAAAGGCTGCCAAAAGCCGACGATGAGAGGCCAGGGACCTCGACTCACGCTCGAGCACGGCGAGAGCGCTCGGGCTCAGTCGAGCCGAACGATTTGCCAATGATGCGTGTGCTCGGGTCAGCGCCGAGGACGGTCCGACCACCAGTCGTCGACGCACCGAGTCAAGATCTCGACTCATCTCCGCCACCGTGCGGCGGGACTGGCTAGCGATCCGCTCGGCGCTGTCAACCACGTCCTGCCAGAACAGCAGAGCCCGGGAGGCCACAGCCTGGCCACAGGCCGTCGGCGTGATGTGTCGGGTGTGGGCGACGAGATCAGCCACCGACTCGTCACCGGTGTGCCCGATCCCCGTCCAGACGGGCACCGTCGAGGTGGCGATGGCCCGGGCAATCTGTTCGCTGTCGAAGGCCGCGAGGTCGCCGCGCGAACCACCGCCACGCACCACGCAGATCAAGTCCACCTCGGCGGTTGCCAGCGCCAGGAGCGCCCGAGCCACCTCGACCGGGGCTTGGGCGCCTTGGACCGCCGATCGAGCCACGATCACCTCGAAGCCGAGTCCGGAGCGCTCAAGCTGTCCAAGAAAGTCACTGAAGCCCTCCGTGCCGGGACTGCCGACCAACCCGACGCGGAGTGCCACGCCAGGCAGAGGAATCGCTCGATTGGCCTCGAGGAGCCCTTGGGCATCCAAGGTGGCGATGAGCGCGGCGCGCTCTTGAGCCAATCGGCCGAGCAGCGACCGCACATCGATCTCGTCGAGGATGAAGCCGACTTCGGCTCTCACCTTGTAAAAGTCAACCCGGCCGCGGATGACCACGCTCATCCCGGCCGCCAAGGAGGCGCCGTCGGCCGCCAGCGATGCCTTGAGGGGACCCCAGGTGGAACGCCAGCACTTGACCTTGAGCACCGGCGCGCCCCGCGTCCCCGCGTCCTCGGCATCAACGAGATCGATATAGGCGTGGCCGGACGACTCCGACACCTTTTGGACCTCACCGCGTATCCAGACGGGTCGGTTCCGGGGGAACGCCACATCGAGGACCTCGGTGACCTCGTCGTAGAGCTGCGAGATCGAGAGGGTGGATCGGGCGCCCAAGGTCACGTCGTGCTCAAGATCCACCCCCTCAGGCTATCGACCGCGCGGACATCTCACGCCGGAGGCAGGGGGGACAGTGGGGTGTAAGACTGTGCGTGGTGGTGAGTCGGCTGGGTGGCCGCGGTGCCGGGCTCGCCCGGCGTCGAGGAAGGTCGGGACTCCGCAGAGCAGGGTGCTCACGAAACGTGTGTCGAGGTGACTCGCAGGAAAGTGCCACAGAGAACAGACCGCCGATGGCAGGGCAACCTGCACAGGTAAGGGTGAAACGGTGCGGTA
>CAIUMH010000150.1 GCA_903900235.1 uncultured Actinomycetes bacterium | reverse complement strand
CCCACCGCCTCGTCGGCCGGGGGACTCACCGCCGGGTCCGGTGTCGACATGATCGAGGTCAGGGTTCGAGTGGCTGAGGGGAAGTCGATGGCGAACTGCTGGGCGATCATCCCACCCATCGACACGCCAAGGATGTGGGCGGATTCGATGCCGAGCGCCGCCAAGAGACCCGCAGCGTCCGCCGCCATGTCGGTGAGGAGATAGGGGGCGCTGCCACCCGTCCCAAAGAGGAGCCCCGCCACGTCCGGTTCGCCGTGCTCGTCGAACCACGTCGACTGACCCACGTCACGGTTGTCGAAGGAGATCACGAAGAACCCCCGGTCGACCAGACCGGATAGGACGTAGTCGGGCCAGTCGGTCATCTGGGCCCCGAGACCGTGGATGAGCAGCAGCGGCTCGCCGCTCGGGTCGCCGGTGGTCTCGTAGGTGAGCGTGATTCCGTTCGATGCAATGGTCGCCACGTCTGGCCTCCTGGTCGGTGTGCCACCGACGCTAGCGACTCGCCGGCGCATCGGCACGAGCCAGGCTGCGATGCGTACCATGACGCCATGGACCTCGAGGAGCGCATCGACCGGCTCGAGTCGATCGAGCAGATCCGCCAGCTCGTCGCTCGCTATGCCCTCTGCATCGATACCCGCGACCTCGAGGGCCTCGTAGGGCTGTTCGTCGACGATGTCAGCGTCGGTCGTTTCGGCACCGGGCGAGCGGCCCTCGCCGAGTCTTTCCGCCAAGGCCTTGAGCCACTTGGCCTGACGATCCTGCTCGTCGGGACCCACGTGATCGACCTGGTCGATACCCAGCATGCCTCGGGCGAGGTCTACTGCACGGGGGAGATCGACCGTGACGGGGAGCTGTTGCGCCAGGCGATCTTGTACCGCGACACCTATCGGCGCGACGACCAGATCTGGCACTTCGTCCGCCGCACCCATCTGCTCTGGTACTCCGCGCCGATGGGCGTCGACCCTCGGCACCTGCCTCCCGCCGACTGGCCCAGGGGCCATGTGGGCCGCGGGACCCTGCCCGAAGCCTTCCCCACCTACCGAGAATTCCACGGGATTGAGGGGTCCGAGAAAGAAATCTGACGGACCGTCAGATTTGGCGATACCCTCATGGCACCACCGTGAAAGGGGAGCCATGACTGCCACCTCCGAGTCTGGGATCACGATCCCGAAGATCATCTCCGTCGACGACCACGTGGTCGAGCCGGCCCACCTGTGGGAGACCTGGCTGCCCGAGAAGTACAAGGCCGCAGGGCCCCGCTCAGAGCGTCGGGGCATCGGCTCCATGCGCCACATCGGCGGCGGCACCTATGAGCAGTCCTTCGACGATGACGGACCCAAGGCCGACTGCTGGATCTTCGAGGACCTCGTCTACATCAACAAGCGCCACGTGGCCGCTGCCGGGTACGCCCGCGACGACATGTCGATGTCGCCCATCACCTACGACGAGATGCGCGACGGCTGCTACGACCCGGTGGCGCGCCTCGCCGACATGGACGTGAACCACGTCGAGGCCTCGCTGTGCTTCCCCACCTTCCCGCGGTTCTGCGGCCAGACATTCACCGAGGCAAAGGACCGCGACTTGGGGCTGGCCTGCGTCAAGGCCTACAACGACTGGATGGTCGAAGAGTGGTGTGGCGACTCGAACGGGCGACTCGTCCCGCTGCCCATCATCCCGCTGTGGGACCCTGAGCTGGCCGCTCAAGAGGTGCTGCGCAATGCTGAGCGGGGGGTGCGCGCCGTATGCTTCTCGGAGATTCCGCCCCATCTTGGACTCCCGAGCATTCACTCAGGCGAGTGGGACCCCTTCTTCGCCGCCTGCGCCGAGACCACCACGGTGGTCAACATGCACATCGGCTCGAGCTCGAAGATGCCGGCCACCTCGGCTGATGCTCCCGCCGCCGTGGCCGCCACGCTGAGCTTCGGCAATGCCATGGCCTCGCTGGCCGACTTCCTGTTCTCGGGAGTGCTCGTGCGCTACCCCACGTTGCGACTCGCCTATTCCGAGGGCCAGATCGGCTGGCTGCCCTACATTCTCGAGCGGGTCGACGCCGTCTGGGAGGATCACCGGGCCTGGGGTGGCGTCGCCGACACCATCCCCGAGCCTCCGTCCACCTACTTCCATCGCCAGGTATGGGGCTGCTTCTTCAAGGATTTCCACGGCCTCGCCTCGCTCGACGTGATCGGCGATGACCGGGTCACCTTCGAGACTGACTACCCCCACACCGACTCGACGTGGCCCGACACCGAGGCCATCGCCCTCGACATGGTGGTCCAGGCCGGTCTCACCCAGGAACAGGTCAACAAGGTCATCCGCAACAACGCCATCGACCTGTACTCGCTCGACCTCCCCAAGGCGTGACTCGGCACTTCGACGTCGGGGACGTCATTGGTACCCCGGGACCGAAACCACTCGCTGGCATCCGCATCTTGGCGCTCGAGCAGATGCAGGCCCTGCCCTTCGGCACCCAGCTCTTGGCGCGACTCGGGGCTGAGGTGGTCAAGATCGAGTCCCCGGGCTCAGGCGACCTCGGCCGAGGATCGCTGCCAGCCATGGTCGACCCGCAAGGCCGGAGCGTTGGGGCGACCTTCCTGCGCAACAACCTGTCGAAGCGATCCATCGCTATCGATCTCAAGTCTGAGGCCGGTCGCCAGCTGGTCCTCGACCTCGCCCCCCACTTCGACGTGGTGGCCGAGAACTTCCGCTCCGGCGCCATCGAGCGCCTAGGCCTCGGATGGGACGACATCGTGGCCGCCCACCCGAGTGTGGTCTATGTCTCGCTGTCGGGTTTCGGCCACGCCATGGACGGCACCGGCGACTCGCCCTATCGAACCTGGCCGGCGCTCGCCGCGGTGGTCGAGGCCATGAGCGGCATCTACGACATGCGTCGACCCGAGGGCCAACCGCCCGTGGTCTCCCCCATGGGTGCCGTCGGTGACATCTCGAGCGCGCTCTTCGCCGTGATCGGCCTGCTGGCTGCCCTGCGTCAACGTGACGCCACCGGACGGGCCCAGCGGGTCGACATCGCCATGTTCGACGTCCTCGTGGCCATGGCCGACATCGTCATCAACTTCTCCTCGCTCGGTGTCCACGGCGGCCTCGGGGCTGTGGGAATCATGGATGCCTTCGCCGCCAGCGATGGCTATGTGATCGTCCAGGTCATCCGCGAGGCGCAGTGGCCGGCCTTCTGCTCGGTCTTTGGTGCCGAGGACTGGGTCGACGATGAGCGCTTTGCCACCCGGGCCACCTGGCGAGACCTTATGGAGTCCGACATCCGCCCCCGCATCGAGGCGTGGGCGGCACACCGCACCAAACTCGAGGTGGCGGAGGCCTTCACCGCCGCCGGATTGACGTCGGGACCCTGTTTCACCGACACCGAGGTGGTCGAGGACCCCCACCTCGCCGAGCGGCACATGATCGTGGCCATGGAGCGAACCGACGGGGTGGCTGACCCGGTTCTGATCCCCGGCAACCCGATCAAGATCGAGGGCCTCGCCGAGGGACCCGAGCGTCGGGTCCCCTGGCTCGGCGAGCACACCGACGAGGTCTTGGCCGAGGATCTCGGCCTCGATGTCGACGCCCTCGCCAGCCTGCGGGCCAACGGCATCATCGCCTGACCCACTCGCCCATCGCGCCTGGCGCAGCACGGCCATCAGATAGGGACGAACGGCCCTTGTTGCCTCGAGAACGTGTACGTAGGTTTCCCTCAAGGACTCAGAGGTCGAGCGGGGGCACCATCATGGCCAACTCATCAGCAGCGCAGGTCGAGCATGTCGACGTGCTGGTCATCGGGGCGGGGATCTCAGGGATCGATGCCGCATATCACCTGCGCCACAGCGAGCCGGACAAGACGTTCCTGGTCCTCGAAGGCCTCGAGAGCTTCGGTGGGACCTGGCTGATGCACCGCTACCCAGGCGTGCGATCGGATTCTGACCTCTACACCTTCGGCTACGGGTTCAAACCTTGGACCGGGCCGCCCATCGCCACCGCGGCCGAGATCTGCGACTATCTCGGCGAGGTGATCGAGGAGAACGACCTCGCCAGCCACATCCGATACCACCATCGGATCGTGTCGGCCGCATGGTCGAGCGAGACCAACCGCTGGACGGTGGTGGCGGAACGGACCGACACCGGCGAGATCGCACGGTTCAGTTGCACCTTCTTGTGGATGTGTCAGGGCTACTACCGCCACGCCGAGGGCTATACACCGACCTGGCCGGGCATGGACCGCTATCGCGGCCAGGTCGTCCATCCCCAGACCTGGCCCGAGGACCTCGACCTGACGGGCAAGCAGGTGCTCGTCATCGGTTCCGGCGCCACCACAGCCACACTCGTCCCCGCCATCGCCGAGCAGTGCGCCCATGTCACCGTGCTGCAACGCTCGCCCACCTACTTCTACGCCGGACCCAACACCAATGAGACCGCCGACATGCTGCGCGAGCTCGACATCGACGAAACCTGGATCCACGAGATCGTGCGGCGCAAGATCCTTCACGACATGGAGATCGTGACCCAGCTGAGCGTCGATGAGCCCGAGTTCCTCTCCGACGTGCTCATCGACCTCGCCGCCGAGCAGCTCCCCGAGGGCTACGACGTGGCCACCCACTTCACTCCTACCTACCGGCCCTGGCGCCAGCGGCTGGCGTACCTGCCCGACGGAGATCTCTTCGCCGGGATCTCAGCCGGGCTCGCCACCATGGTCACCGACGAGATCGACACCTTCACCGAGACCGGCATCGTCACGAGGTCGGGCCGAGAACTCCTTGCCGACGTGATCATCACCGCCACCGGCTTCAATCTCAGCGTGCTCGGCGACATTGACTTCTCCATCGATGGCGCGCCCTTGGACCTCGCCCGCACGATCACCTACCGGGGGATGATGTTCACTGGCGTGCCCAACCTGGCGTGGATCTTCGGGTACTTCCGGGCCAGCTGGACGCTGCGGGCCGACATGGTCTGCGACCTCGTCTGCCGGATCCTCGACAAGATGGATGAACTCGGCGTCGCCCGAGTCACCCCGGCCCTGCGTCCCGAGGACGAAGCCGACGAGGTGCTCGAGTGGATCGACGCCGAGAACTTCAACCCGAGCTACCTGATGCGCTCGCTCCACCTGATGCCCAAGCGCCTGGCCAAGGCCGAGTGGCAGCACAGCCAGGACTACTGGACGGAGAAGGACCTCCTGCCTGCGGTCGACCTCGACGACGGCTGCCTCCGCTTCACCTGAGCGACCCGGGTACTGCTCCACCATCCGTCCGGAGCATCGAGGCGCCTCTTCGGTGCCGTTCATGGGGACCGACACCTGCTCCCCACGGGCCCTGAGGCGGGCCGGCTTACCCCAGGTGGGCTCTCTCGGACGGGTTCACCGCTGGGAGGTCACCGGGTCATCGGCTCCCTGCTTGACCCCCACGGACCGGTCTTGTGGGCACCACCCCTGCGGGAGCGATCCGCCGAACCTGAACCGACGCCCGCTCCTGCGCTCGGGGGCGGTCGACTATTCGTCGTCCGATCCCTCGCCGGCCCCTCCGAGGGGATCGCCAGTGATGAGCGGTGAGGCGGAGAGCGAACGGGCCCCGGCGAGCAGCACGACGACGCCGATCACCTCGACGACGATGGCGAGAGGGGTGTGCGCCAGGGTCTCGTGAAAGGCCACGAGACCGATGACCACACTGAGCATGGGGTTCACGATCACCATGGCCGCCCGGGAGGCCGCCACGTGTCCGGCGCGCAGCGCGTGCTGGAAGAGGACGAAGCCAAGTCCCCCGGTCACGACGTAGCCATAGAGTCCCGGCGAGGTCAGCAGATGGCTGGCCGGAGTCTGGCCGATCGACTTCGACATCGCTGCTTGATAGGCGAAGGCCGAGGCCGCTGCCGCCCCAAGCAGTGCCGCTCGGGACCACCCGTGGCGCATCGAGCCGATGGCCCACAACAGACCCACGAGAACGAGGGATCCGAGGGCCAGGCCGACCTGCCAGCGAGACGACAGGACCCCTTCGGTGCCGCCGGGATGAGCGGCGAGGAGGAATGCGGTGAGGCCGACCACGATGGCGACCGAGCTGAGCCACTCCCGCCGACCAGGGTGCTGATGGTGGGTGAAGACGATGATCACGAGCAGGACCAACAGCTCGATGGTGAGGACCGGCTGGACCTGACTGAGCGTGCCGACCTTGAGAGCGAGGAATTGGAACACTGGCGCGGCCAGCAGCACCACCAGCCCGATGATCCAGCCCGGGCGCCGCAACGAGGCCAGCACCAGCGCAATGCCGCCGGTGCGGTGCTCGGGCACCTCGGCCACCTCGCGGTGCTGCAGGGCGGCACCGGTGGCGGCGAAGATGGAGGCGCACAGGGCCAGCACATAGGTCATAGGGCGATTCTTGTCGCTCTGGTGACCCGAGTGGTGCCCCGAGGACAGCCCGGCGGTCACTCGGACCGTCGCCACCGGCGATGATGGCCCAGGGAGAACCTCGAGGAGGAGCAGACGATGGCCACAGGCAGGACCATTCTCGTGCTCGCCGACCAGCTCGGTCGACACGTCGGCCCCCTCAGTCGCATCGACCCGTCCGTCGACAGCGTCGTGCTCATCGAGTCTGAACGGCTCATCGCGCAGCGACCCTGGCATCGCCAGCGCCTCCACGCCCTGCTGTCAGGTGTGCGCCACCTCGCCGCCGAGCTCGAGGCTGACGGGATCGAGGTGCTCCACCTGCGCTCCGTTGACATGGCCTCCGGGATTACCGAGGCCACGACCCGATGGCCCGATCGGCCGATCGTGGCCATGGCACCGTCAACCTCGGCCGGTCGGCGCCACCTCGCCAAGCTCGGTGTCATTCTCGACCCCGACGAGCGCTTCCTCACCGACCCCGACGACTTCGCCCAGCGATTCGGTGGCGAGCGCCGCACGACCATGGAGACCTTCTACCGCTGGCAACGCACCCGGGGTGGATGGCTCATGGAGTCCGGCCAGCCCGCCGGCGGCCAGTGGAACCTCGACGCGGAGAATCGCAAGGGCTTGGCCCGGGGTGGATCCGTCGGCCCAGACCCCCTGCGCCACGAGCTCGATGCCATCGATGCTGCCGTCCTTGCTGACCTGCCGACCGACCTGCCCGGAGCTCCGCCCACCGGCCTATGGCCGGTGACCCGATCTCAGGCTCTCGCCCAGCTCGACCACGCCATCGACAAGGTCCTCCCTCATTTCGGACCCCACGAGGACGCCATGAGCTCGGATGACTTCTCGCTCGCCCACACGCTGCTCGCCGCTCCGCTCAACATGGGCCTGCTCCACCCCCGGGAGGTGGCTGACCGGATCGATGCGGCCTGGCGGGCCGGCGGCGTCCCGCTCAGCTCCGCCGAGGGATTGCTGCGCCAAGTGATCGGCTGGCGCGAGTTCGTCTGGTGCCAGTACTGGGCTCGGCCCGGGTGGAGAGACGCCAATGGCCTCGGTGCCACCCGACCCCTCCCTCCGGCCTTCACCACTGGCCAGACCGACATGGCGTGCCTGTCGGCCAGCTTGCGAAGCGTCGAGGAACACGCCTGGACCCACCACATCCCCCGGCTCATCGTGATAGGTGCGCTGTGCCTGATGGCCGGGGTCGATCCCCAGGGTCTCGTCGACTGGATGCGGACACGGTTCGTCGACGCTGCCGACTGGGTCATGCAGCCCAATGTCGTCGGCATGGCCCTCTATGCCGACGGCGGCCTTTTGGCCACCAAGCCCTATGCCGCTGGCGGCGCCTACATCTCGAAGATGTCAGACCACTGCCGAGGCTGCCGCTATGACCCGAAACAGCGAACCGGCCCGACGGCATGTCCGTACACGACCCTCTACTGGGACTTCCTCGATCGCCACCAGGATGACTTGGCCGGCAATCACCGGATGTCCCGCCAGCTCGCAGCCGCCCGGCAGCGACCCGACTTGGCCGAGATCCGACTCCGAGCCACCGAGGTCCTGGCGGCCCTCGACGAGGGGACGCTCTAGGAGGGCGTCGTTCTGATCGTCAGGCGAGCATGTGCGCGGTCATCACGAGAGCATCTCCTTGACGGTGCTGACGAGGTCGGCGGCCGTCTGGCCCTCCTGGGGGAAGGGGTGAACCTGGAGGTGGGTCACGCCCGCCTCAGCGAAGGCGGCCAGACGCTCCTTGATGTAGCCCTCCGGGCCACACAGGGTGGTCTTCTCGAGGAACTCGTCGGGGACGAGGGCCTCGGCCTCCTTCTTCTTGCCCGACAGGTAGAGGTCCTGGATCTGGGCCGCCTCGTCGGCGTAGCCGTAGCGGATGGCCAGCTCGTTGTAGAAGTTCTTTCCCTTGGCTCCCATGCCACCGACATAGAGCGCCACCATCGAACGTTGCAGCTCGCGGATCCGGGTCACCTCCTCGCCCTCGCCGATGGCCAGTAGGCCTCCGGCGGTGATCATGAGCTCGCCTCGTGAGGCGTCACGCTTGGCCGCGCCCTCGTCGAGGGCCGTGCCCCAGACGTCACGGGCCTTCTCCGGGATGAACAGGATCGGGATCCAGCCATCAGCCACCTCGGCCGTCATGGCTACGTTCTTCTCGCCCAGCGAGGCGATCCACACGGGGATGTCGCTGCGCACCGGGTGGGCGATGATCTTGAGCGCCTTGCCGAGGCCGGTGCCCTGCCCGTCGGGAAGCGGCATCTGGTAGTAGCGGCCGTCGTGCTCGAGGGGACCTTCGCGGCGCCAGACCTGTCGGCAGACGTCGACGATCTCACGGGTGCGCCCCAACGGGGCCGTGTACGGCACGCCGTGGAAGCCCTCGATCACCTGAGGGCCCGAGGCGCCGAGACCGAGGTGGAAGCGGCCGTCGCTCAGGGCGTCGAGGCCTGCCGCCGTCATGGCGATGAGCGTCGGGGTCCGGGTGTAGATCGGCAGGATGGCGGCGCCAATCTCGACGGTCTCGGTCAGGGCGGCCAGATAGCCCATCATCGACGGCCCATCGAAGCCATAGGCCTCGGCGACCCAGACGAGGTCGAGACCTGCCTTCTCGAGCTCGGTCACCTGACGAGCGGCCTCCTTGAAGCCGCCGGCATAGCTGAGCATGGTGCTGATCTTCATGGTCTCTCCTCGGATCGCTGGGCGGGGTCGATTCTTGCAGGTCTGGGAGCGATTGGCTCAGGGACGGGCGTCGACGGCACAGCGATTCGGCCCCTGTTCAAGCAGGGAGCGGCGCTCATCCTCGAGCGGGAGGCCGGCGATGTTCGCCTCCACGATGTCCACATAGTTCGGCGGCCGCGGGGCCGCTTGACTCGAGGCCCAGTCGATGAATGCCGGTCGCTCCATCTGGAGCGCCGGCAGGGTCCGTCGCAGGTTGCCCAAGCGCTCCCCCACGAGGCGGCCGCCGTGGATTTCCACGCTCGGACCCACGTGGGCCGGGAGCACCAGGGCATCATCGGAGTGGGCCAGCACTTTCGAGTGCAGCGAGTCATAGAGCGAAGCGGCAAACTCCCGGGCCCGCTCCGCGAGGTCCGGCCTCCCCACGCTCTCGACGAACAGCGTGTCACCGGTGAACAGAACCTGGTCGCCCAGGGCGAAGGTGGTCGACCCGGTGGTGTGACCGGGCGTGGGGGTCACGTGCACCTCGACCGCCACCTCGGCACCGATCTCGATGCGCATCCCGTCAGTCACCGCAAGGCCCTCATAGGCGAAGGCGTCATCGTGGTTGACCACCAGCTGAGCCCCCGTGGTCTCCGCCAGCAGTCGGGCTCCCGACAGGTGGTCGGCATGAAGGTGGGTGTCGGCCACGTGCGTGACGTTCCAGGCCCTCGCTCGGGTGATCGAAAGGATCCGCTCGATGTCGAGCGACGGGTCGATGACCAGACAGGCATCGGTGCCGCCGATCACGTAGGAGAGACAGCCCTTGCCGCGTCGGCGAACCTGGATCACGGTTGCTGGGCCCACGCTCAGCGCCACGTCGTCATAGGCCCGCCCCCATGCGGCCATCCCACCGGCCAGGACTCTCGCGTCCCGACCCTCGTCGGCGAGCAGAGCCACTGCCTCGGCGGCCCGCGTGCCGGCAGCACACACCGTGACGATCGTGCCGTGGCCGACCTCGTCGATCCGTTCGGCCAGCTCGCCCAGCGGGATGTTCAGCGCCCGGGGGATCGACCAGGCGGCAAACTCATCGGGTTCGCGGACGTCGATCAGCTCGAGGCCGGGATCCTCGTCGAGCAGGCCCAAGAGCGCACCGACGTCGATCTCACCCACGGAATCATCACCTGTGCCCATGTCATGGCACGATAGACCGCTATGACCTCAGAGATCCCACAGCTGTCAACCCTGCTCGCCCGCGAGCGCCTCCTTGAAGGAGCGACCCTGCTCGACGTCCGCAACCCGGACGAGCGCGAGGCAGGCTTCGCCCCAGACTCCGCCTTCGTGCCCCTGCCCGAGCTCGGCGAACGTCTGGCCGAGCTTGATGCCGGAGGCGAGTACGTAGTGGTCTGCAAGCTCGGCGGCCGCTCCCAAGCCGCCTGCGAGCTGCTCGTCGGTGCCGGCTTCTCGGTGTCGAACCTTGAAGGCGGCATGAAGGCCTGGGAGGCTGCCGGCCTGCCGGTGGTCGACGAGGCCGGAGGCATCGGCCACATCATCTGATTCTGGGTCGCCCTCGGCATGGTCCCGACCATTGGGGGACATGCCGAACACCCCACCTGCCCACGACCCCCGAGCCAACCTGCTCGACCGACTCGAATCGGCCGTGCTCGACCTGCGCCAGTCCGATGCCTGGGCGGCCTACCTCGCCGCCCAGGCCCGCTTCCACCGCTACAGCCCCCGCAACGTGATGCTCATCACGATGCAACGACCCGAGGCCACCCACGTAGCCGGGTTCGGCACCTGGCGTCAGCTCGGACGGCGGGTGCGCAAGGGCGAGCGAGCCATCAGCATCTTGGCCCCGATGGTCATCGAGGATGCCGATGGCGAACGACGGGTCCGGGGCTTCCGATGGGTGAGCGTCTTCGATCTCGCCCAGACCGAGGGCGACGAGCTCCCGGGTCCGGTGCGTACCCTCGAGGGCGACGACCCGGGTCGACTCCTTCAGGTGCTCGGGCTGGTGGCTCAGGACCATCGACTCAGGATCGTCGAGGACGGCCTCGCCCCAGGGGTCAACGGCGAGCTGCGATGGGCGACGTCCACCATCGTGCTCGCCCCAGCCAACTCAGGCCTCCAGAAGGCCAAGACCGTGGTTCACGAGCTCGGTCATTTCCTGCTTCACCGTCATGAGCCTGACCGGGCACGAGCCGAGATCGAGGCCGAAGCGGTGGCCTTTGTCGTCCTGGCCAGCCTCGGGATCGACAGCTCCGCCTATTCAGCTGGCTACCTGTCATCGTGGATCGGCGAGTACGGGGACGTCGGCGAGGCCATTGAGCGATCGTGTGAGGCCATCCGGTCAGCGAGTACCACGGTGCTTGCTGGGATCGAGCGCCACGTCGGCGAATCCCGGATCGCCCCGATGGTCGCCTGATGTCCCGAGGGTCGACGAGATCGAAGCCGCATCGCATGGCGGAGGCGGTCGCCATCTCATTGCCCAAGGAACCGCCCAACGCGGTCGGGCGATGTCATACGGTCGACGACGCACGACGCACGACCCACTTGCTCAGACTCCATTGGCTTGTGGAGGGCGCCGCCTGAACCATCAGATCGGATTCGACGTCCGCATCGTGATGTGGAGGCGAGGAGATCAAGTCCGCCGCCGCCGATTGATCAGCCGAATACGCAGGTGCGATCACCGAAGACCATCACCCGGTGGTCGAGGTGGAGGCGGATGGCTCGGGCGAGGACCAGACGCTCGACGTCCTCTCCGAGCTGAATGGTCTCGGAAAGTGTGTGGTTGCCGATGCGGATCACGTCTTGATCGATGATCGGGCCCTCGTCGAGCTCGGCGGTGACGTAGTGGGCGGTGGCACCGATCATCTTGACCCCCCGCTCATGGGCCCGACGGCGGGGATTGGCCCCAGGGAATGCCGGGAGGGTCGAGTGGTGGATGTTGATCATCCTTGCTTCGTAGGCATCGGTGATCCATGCCGGCAGGATGCGCATGTAGCGGGCGAGGACGACGAGGTCCGGGGAGAACGACGCCACCGCCTCGGCGAAGGCCTGCTCTTGCGCGACCCGGTCCTCTCCGACCGGGACTTCCAGCAGTGGCACCGACATCCGGGCCGCCAGGTCAGCCACGGCTGGCTTGTCCGAGACGATGCCGACCAGATCGCAGCGCAGGTCGCCGGTCTGGATGCGACCGAGGAGGTCGGTCACACAGTGCAGCGCTGCGGAGCAGGCGATGACCAGCCGCGGTCGGACCTGGCGGTCATGCAAGGTCCACGAGATCCCCAGTCGATCCCTCAGGGCATCGAGCTCGGTCACCAATTGCTCTTCGGCGAGGTCTCCCGTGATGGCGATCCGGCAGCCATAGAGCTGCACATAGGGGTCGGTCTGTTGACCCAACTCGATGATGTTCCCGCCGGCGGCGGTGACCGCCGTGGTGATGGCGGCCGTCAGTCCCGGCTGGTCTCGACCGGTGGCCGTCAGGATCATCGGCAGGTCGTCAGAGTGAAGCGTCACGGTCGCTGCCTTTGAACGGCGCCGGGAGATGCTGGATCAATACCCTCGACGCGGGAGACGGATCTTGGTCTCATCGCGATGGTAGGCGCAGTACCCAAGGCCGTCACGTCGAGGTCATCGATTCTCAAATCCAGCTTCGCTGTGGTGCGGCATCGTGACCTTGGGCGGACCTTGAATCGCAACGGGTTTCAGCACGACTCGACGTGACTCGTCGAGCACGATGCATTCCCGGCGTCTCGATCACCCAGATGGCCAGCTCGGGTGTCGAGGGGCGAGACCGCTCACGCTTGGTGCCTCGTCGAGCAGCCCACGAACTTTCCTGCGAACGGTGGTCGCTCGATTGGATGGTGAGCGAGTGGTCAACCCCAGAGCATCCTCAAGGCCGTTTGCGCAGATCCTCGGCTCGCTTTGCCAGCTCCTGGAAGTAGTCACTCTCGGTGATCTCTCCCACATCCCTCTCCACCTTCTTGCGGTCCACGACCACGGTGAGATCCTTGACCTGTTCGCGTAGCCGTCGCTGGCGGTCGACGACTTCACTCCCCATCCGCCGGAAGGCTCGAGCCAGGGCACCGAGTTCGTCTCTTCGATTGGCGGCGGCGTCGAGCACGGTCGGATCGAAGCGGTCTTCTTCGAGAGCGGTGGCCGCCTGGGTGATCGTCTCCACCGGGCGAACGATGCGGCGGCTCGACAACAGGCCAACGAACAAGCCCACCAAGAGCACCAGCGCATCGATCAATACCTGGAACAAGGTGATTCGATTAGCCGTCCGGTCAATCTCGCTCTGGGGCACAGCGGAGACCAGGACCCAGTGCGAGGACTTGACGGTTGAGACATCGAACCGCCACCGCTTGAGAGCGGTCCCGTCCATACGGGCCTCGGCGGAGAACTGCGTGATCGGTCCGTCAGCCTTCGGTGCACGAGCAGCGATTACCGACGCCAGCCGTCGGCCAGCAGCGCTGCTCGTGAAGGGGACCATCGATCGGTTGGCCGGGGCGAGCACCAGGGCGCCATGCTGATCGAGAACGAAGAAGAACCCAGACGTATTGAATTTGACTGCGGCTAGCGACGTACCCAACGAGCGTTTGACCGCGGCCAGACGAGCATCCGCCTCGGCCGTGATGTCGTCGATATAGACCCCAGTGCCGATGACCCATTGCCAGGGTCGGTAGTAGTAGATGAAGCTGGTTTTGGCCGACGGCACGTTCTCTCCCGCCCGGTTCGCCACGTAGCCGACATATCCCTGACCTTTCCCCAATGCCACGTTCTGGAAGGCGCGGAATATGTACTTGCCCGTGGGGTCTCGGTAATCGAGCACATTGCCGCGGAACTGAGGATTGGGCTCCTCGATCGAAGTCATCTCGGGAGTGAAGGCGAAGAAGTAATTGTCATTGCCGTAACGGAAGTCAAAGAGCATCTGAGACGCGATGGCCTTGGCGGTGGCATCAGACATCTCGCCTCGACCAACAGCGGCTCGGAGGTTGTCCATGGCTGCCACCTCGGCCATCGTGAGATCCTTGAGCTGTTGCTTTCGGGTGAAGAGGGCGTTGGCTCGATACGTAGCAACTTCATCCTGAGCCTGGTCAATGAGGAGCCGAGTGGCCTGGTGCACATTGATCATGGACTGATCGGCCGATCGCCCCTCGGCGCGGCGCACCGACACCGCAGAATAGATCGCGGCGGAAGCGGCGCTGACGATGAGAAGCGCCGCCAGCAACAGCGCCAGGCGGGCTCCGAGCGATAACCCCCGGTTCCTTCGGGAGGTCAGTGCTGGATCGTTGTCGACACCGGTGGCCGCCACGCCATCGACCGCCGGACTACTCGAGGGCATCGGAGTCGATTGCGGCACCAGAGTTGAGCCTCCGGTTCAATACCTCAGCCACGTGGCTGCGGGCTCGGGTGGCCGCGTCGAGGGTTGGAGAGAATCGATAGAAGCCGTGAAAGACGCCCTCGCATTCAATGTGCTCCACCTCGTTGCCGGCCTGGCGCAACCGATTGGCGTAGTCGACACCGTCGTCATGCACCGGGTCAACCTCAGCCGTCAGAATCAATGCCGGGGCCGCTCCAGACAGGTCTGATCGGCTGAGCGGTGATGAGGTTGCTTCCCCAAGGGGGGCTCCGTAATGGCTGTAGTACCAAGCCATATCGGCGGACGAGGTCACCGGACCATCAGCGTGGAGCCGATACGACGGCAGTGACATTGAGGTGTCAAGAGCCGGATAGAGGAGAATCTGCACGAGAAATCGCGCCCAGCCTTCTCGTTGGGCGAGGAACGACAGAGAGGTGGACAGTGCGCCACCAACCGAGTCGCCCATGACCGCCATCCGGTGTCGGTCGAGTCCCAACGATTCGGCCCGCTCAACCAGCCATCGCAGCCCAGTCACCACATCCTCGAATGCCGCTGGAAATGGGTGTTCAGGAGCCAAGCGGTAGTCAATACCGACCACGGCGCATCCTGAGAGCTCGGCCGTGGAATGGCACACTTCTTTGTATTCGTCGACCGAGCCAGTCACGTATCCGCCGCCGTGGATGAAGTAGACAACTGGCAGTTTCTTCTGGCCGGTGGCTCCTGGTCGATACACGCGCAACGAGACGTCGTCGCTAATCGGGTAACGGTGCGTCCCGTCAGGGAGTTCCTCTTCCTCGTCGACAAGGGTGATCGGATCGCCATCAGTAATCAGGGCAGCGAGTACCCCGGTGACATCCCGTCGGGCCCGACGGTGGCCCGACACCAAGCACACCCACCGATCCTCACCCTCGGGATCTTCGCGTCGACGGACGTACCCGGACTGACAGAGTGAGTGGAGGAGCTCCTCAGTGGCCTCCTCGTTCAGACCGATGCCATGGGCCACCTCACTGGTGTTCGACAGGCTGATTCTGCTGAGATGAGCGACGACGGCCAGGCTCATGTCATCAAGCAGCCACGTCCCGCCAATCTTCAGACCCTCATGTCGGGCTCCCGCCACCGTTAATTGGGCGGGCCCGACCACACCGGCCCGGCCTAACCGTGCCACAAGCTCCGTAGCCTGAGGATCGAGCGGCACGAAACAACGATATCAACTGAACCTTCGCAGCGCGACTTGCCGAACAGCTCCGGGCAAACCGCTCATCACCTACTACGCTGCGGCCAAGAGCACACCCTCGATCATTTCTGGAGCATTGGTGGCCAAACTCGTTGCTGTGCATTCATTCCGTGGGGGGACCGGCAAGAGCAACACCGCCGCCAACGTGGCGGCCTTGTTGGCCTCTGAAGGGGCACGCGTGGCCATTGTCGACACCGACATCCAGAGCCCAGGAATACACGTCCTCTTCGGTCTTGGAAACACCGATGGTCCCACGCTCAATGACTACCTGTGGGAGCGATCAAGCATCCGAGATGTGACAGTAGATGTAAGCGATCGCATCGTGGCCCACAACGCCATCACCGGTGACGGTCGGCTCTATCTGGTGCGATCGAGTGTTTCCGCCAGCGACATCGCCCGGGTCCTGCACGACGGCTACGACATCGGTCGACTCAAAGCGGGGTTCGAGGACCTGTCGGCCGAGCTTGATCTCGACTTCCTGATCATCGATACCCATCCTGGGCTCAATGAGGAGACCTTGCTCTCTGTCATGATCAGCGACATCATGCTCGTGATCTTGCGGCCTGACCATCAAGACTTCGAGGGCACCGCCGTGACCGTCGGCGTAGCCCGACGCCTCAAAATCCCTGAGTTGCTCCTCGTCTTGAACAAGGTGCCCTCCGGAGTGCACCTCGACCACCTGCGCCAGCAGATGATGGAGACCTACGATGCCGAGACCGTGGCTATCCTGCCGCTCTCTGAAGAGGTAATCCGCAACGCCTCAGGCGACCTCTTCGCCCTGGCTCAGCCTGACGATCCGTGGTCCGCCCAGATCCGACTCATCGTCGATCGGCTACGCGCCTGAGTGAGTCCACTCAGACCTCGTCGTCGAATGCGACGAGCTCGCCAACAACGAGATGCCGTTCGGCACAATCGTGGCAGGCAGGAAATCTCCCACAGGCAGCGTTACACGACACAGTGCTGAGGACCTTCCTTGAGGTGGTTCCCTCGGCGGGACACGAGTGCAGCCCTCATCACCACCATGGTCCAAACTTCTCTAGGGTGATCTCGACAAGGAGCTCTCTCGGTACACCGGACAGCAATAAGGAGTACGGTCAGAGAAGGTCAAACGACGTGTTCTCTGAGGTGGTTGCACCTTGCATCACTCAACGCAAACAGGTCAAAGGGGAAAATATGTTCGCAATCATTCGCCACTACACCTACGAACCAGAGAATCACGAGATTATTG
>CAIUMH010000149.1 GCA_903900235.1 uncultured Actinomycetes bacterium | reverse complement strand
TGGGGCGAAGCCATCCGTAGCCCACGTGGTCGGCGACGCCACACCAGGGGCCAGCTCGGCTGATTCGTAGGAGCAGGTACTAAGGGTTCCGCGCGGCATCAGGAGACCTCCGAGCTCGCCGCCTCGCTGGACGCAGCGGCCGGGTTGAAGGCCACGTCGTCGGCCTAGTCGTGTCACCGATGGGTGGCGGCCACGGCGATGCCCGAGACCCGAGACCCGAGACCATGGGGTGCGTCACGGAGCTGACCCATGTGCGCCGATCTGCTGATCGGTGCGTTCGGGTTCAGGATCGCTCTCCCCGAGGTGGGCGACGCTTCGTTCGACCGGAGGATGGCTCCTCCGGCAGACCTCGTCCGTGCACCAGGTCGTCGAGAGCGGCGTCGAGGCCCGTGAGCAGGTGGTCGATGTCGCTCTCGCTGGCGACCAGCGATGGCATCAGGCGCATCACGGACGGCTGGTTGCCCGAGTAGACGGCCAGGACGCCGTGCTGGGCGAGGTGGAAGCTCATGCGGGGACCCATCGAGTCTTCGGCATACTCGATTCCGGCCATCAGGCCGAGGCCCCGGACATCAGCGACCTGGTCAGGATGGGCGGCGGCGATGGTGGCGAGGCCGGCGTGGAGCTGCGCCCCTCGCTTGGTGGCGTTCTCGAGGAGGCCATCTTCTTCGATCACGTCGATGACCTCGAGGGCCACCATGCAGGCCACGTCAGAGCCGCCGAAGGTCGACAGGTGGATGAAGGGGTTCGGGATGAGGAACTCGCGCAGGTCCTCGGAGAAGATCGTGGCCGATATGGCCACCAGTGACCCTCCGAGCGATTTGGCCACGGTCATGATGTCGGGCTCGACGCCGAAGTGCTCTGACGCCCACCAGCGCCCCGTCCGTCCCATGCCGGTCTGGATCTCATCGAGGATCAGCAGCGCCCCGGCATCGTCGCAGATCTGTCGGGCCGCAGCGAGGTAGCCCTCGGGGGCCACAATGATGCCGCCCTCGCCCTGGATGGGTTCGAGCAAGACGGCGGCCACGGTGCCGTCGACGGCAGCGGCGAGAGCGTCGACGTCACCGAAGGGGACCAGGCCGAACTCGGGCATCAGCGGCTCGAAGGGCTCCCGGAAGGCGGCCCGACCGCTGGCCGACAGGGCGAATCCGGTGTGGCCGTGGTAGCCGTTCACCGTCGAGATGATGCGATGGCGGCCGGTCGAGCCCCGGGCCAACTTGAGGGCGAAGTCGATGGCTTCGCCCCCGCCGCAGCCGAACATGGTGCAGGTGAGATCGCCGGGGGCGATCTCGGCCAGCTTGGCGGCCAGCGCCGCGGTCTGCTCGGAGACGAGGAGGAAGTTGCCGTGGTCGAGCGAGTCGATAGCCCGGTGGGCGGCGGCGACGACCCGGGGGTTGCGCCGACCGACGTTGAACGACCCCGCCGAGGTGAAGCAGTCGAGGAAGCGCCGACCGTCGATGTCCTCCACCCAGGCGCCGGATCGGTCGGCCTCGATCAGGTCGAGGCCAGCGGCCTTCATGACCCGGACCTTCTGAGGGTTGAGGTACTGCGCGAAGTCGGCGAGCACCTGGGCTCGATGCGCGGTGACGTCCTCAATCCCTGGATCAGTACTCATGGTGGCAGGTTAGGTCGGGGGTCCCTCTCGGCGTGGTCCGCCACCGGACATGGCCCGTGCACGCTGCGACCGACCTCTCTAGGGTGACGGCGTGACCTCTTCGCTCGATCCCGCCCAGTGGGACCCCACCGACCCGTCGTTCCGTGCCGACCCCTACCCCTGGTACGCAGCGCTGCGCGAGCACTCGCCAGTTCATCGGCATGACGATGTCGGCTATGTGCTCTCTCGCTTCGACGACATCGACTGGTTGCTGCGCAGCGATGCCTTTGCGGTGGCCACCCCGTCACCCTGGCGCGAGGTGTTGGCCGAGCACGCCTCTGCAGCCATGTCGCGCCTCGGCGAGCACTCGCTGCTGTTCATCGATCCGCCGAACCACTCCCGGGTCCGGTCGCTGGTCGCCCGGGCCTTCGGCCCCCGGCACATCGCCGCGATGCGCCCCGAGATCGAGCAGATCTGCACCTCGGTCCTCGACGGCCTGGCCGAACGCGACGAGTTCGATCTGGTGGCCGAGATCGCAGAGCCAATCCCGATCCTGACCATCGCACGACTGCTCGGCGTCCCCGACGTCGACTGGTCGGCCCTGCACGCCTGGTCGGTGGCCATCACCGCCGTTGACGAGCTCCCCATCGACTTCCTGGCCTTACCCGCCGCCAACGAAGCGGCTACCGAGTTCGCCGACTACTGCGATGCGCTCATCGAGGAGCGTCGCCGTCATCTCGGCGACGACCTTGTCTCGGCCCTGATCGAGGCGGAGGAGGACGGTGAGCGCCTCAGCCACGACGAGCTGATCTCGATGCTGATGCTCCTGCTGATCGCCGGCCACGACACCACCAAGAGTCTGATCTCGAGTGGGCTCTGGGTCCTGCTGGCTCATCCGGACGAGGCGGCTCGTCTGCGAGAGGACGAAGGGATCGTTGGCTCCGCCATCGACGAGCTTCTCCGCTTCGAGAGCCCTCTCCACGTGGCCTCGGGTGGGGGTCGGTGGCCCAATGAGCCGATCGAGCTCCACGGCGTGACCTTGGAGCCCGGGACTCCCGTGCGCCTGTTGCTCGGCTCGGCCAACCACGACCCGGCGGCCTATGACCGACCCGATCATCTCGATCTCGCTCGCTCGGGCCGGCCGCACTTGGCTTTTGGCCGCGGCCTCCATCACTGCCTCGGTGCACCACTCGGCCGACTCGAGGGTCAGATCGTGATCCCAGCCGTCCTGCGAGCATTCCCCGATCTGGCCATGGTCGACCCCGTCCCGAGATGGCGACACTCCTTCGTGGTCCGACAGCTCAGTGGCCTCGCAGTGCGGACCGGCTGAGCGAGCGGCCCCAGCGGAGCGTGGCGTCAGGCCTGAGCCACCGGTGAGGCGCCTCGCAGACCGATCACCAGCGGGGCGCCATTGGCCAAGCCCTCGGCTCCACTGAGCTCGACACGCAGGCCATCGGGGACCGCGTTGGAGGGCAGGGCTCGCCCGGTGAGATCGCTGGCGCCACCACCAGGGTGGAGGACGATGTCGGGCAGGGTCACGGCGTCCGTCGGTTCGATGACGGTGGCCCACACGATCTCGTCACGGGTGGTGTAGCGGACTCGGGAGCCTTCGAGCGAGGTGGTCCCCGGCACGCTCCAGGGTCGGGTTCCAAACAGCGATGCCTCGAAGGCCGGACGGGCCCGGCTGAGCCAGCCGAGCCGCTCGCGCTGCTCGTCGGGGATCGTTCCATCGACGCCGCGTGGCCCCACGTTGAGCAGCAGGTTGCCGCCCTTGGCGACGATGTCCACCAGCGTCCCAAGCAGTTCGTCGTGCCCGAGGAAGTCCTCGGGGCCAGATGCCGCGTTATACGCGAAGCTGTGATCCATCCCCCGGACGCACTCCCACGGCACCGGTTGGGGTTCGGCGAAGCTCGTGTACTCAGGGGTGCGGACATCGAAGTGGGGCGGCTGGGGTGGGATGAGGCCTCCGTCGGCGATGGCCTGGCGGCGAGCGGCACCATCGATCATCCGCCGACCCATTGAGGTCCTGGCGGTCAACATCAGCGGGCTCCAGGGCAACCAACGGTCGTTGACGACACCGTCGGGCACAGCGTCGTAATAGAAGGTGAACAGGTCGACCAGCGACTGGCTGGTTCCGGGCCAGGCCACGTCGTTCCACAGGATGTCGGGGGCATAGCGTTCGATCAGCTCGCGCACCTGGGCATCGGCGTAGGCGGGGTAGTCGCCTCGGGGGATGGCATTGATGACGCCACCCATGGAACCCATGGGAGTGTCTCGAAAGGTCCAGTCGAGGCCGCCGCAGTAGTAGAGGCCGAAGCGCATGCCGGCTCGACGCACCGCCGTGGCGAGCTCGCCGACCAGGTCGCGCTTCGAGAACCAGTCGGCCACGTTGGGGTTGGTCACCTCGGTGGGCCACAGGCACCAGCCGTCGCAGTGCTTGGCCACCAGCACCACATAGCGCGCCCCGGTGGCAGCGAAGGTACTCGCCCATTCGTCAGGGTCCCAGGCGTCGAGGCCGGTGACGAAGTCCTCGGCGAAGGCGGCATAGGGGCGGTCTCCCCAGACCTCGCGGTGGTGTCGGGCCACAGGGCTCGAGGGGAAGCGCAGCGAGTTCTCATACCATTCGGCATAGGGCGAGTCGCCGAAGGCATCGGTCCGGCCGGAGGTGAGCAGATCGCCATAGGTGCCGTGCGTAGGGGCAAAGGCGGGGACCGAGGCCGGCGTCCAGTGGACGAACATTCCGAGCTTGGCGTCGACCCACCAGTTGGGAATTCCACGTTCCCTGAAACGACCGAGAGCGGACCGAGCAGAGGCCATCGGCCGACCCTATCGAACGGCCCGGTCGGACTCCGGGCATCGCGCGAGACGCCGAGGCCTTGAGCCGATAGGTTCAGAACCGCAGGCCGAAGGTCATGAGCTGGGCTCCGGCCTTCGACGGAACCATTGGGGGGAACCATGGGGGAGATCGATCAGGATCGCCGGGCGTACGAAGCGTCGGTGCGCTCCGGCGACACGTGCGGATCGTGTGCGCACGACGTTGCCTTGGTGCGCGACGGCGACATCGAAGCGGCCCGAAAGGTGGCGGCTGCGGTGATGCATGTGGCAACCCTGGCGCCCGAACGCCTCGTCGAGGTCTACGACGGTCTGGCCGAGGGTTGGCGTGGTGTCGCCCCGAGCGCCCCAGCGGTCACCGGTGCGCCTGGGCCATCGGTGGAGATCCCGGGCGGCTTCTTCGACGGTCTCTGGTCGATGGTCGACGATCCGAATCTCGGAAAGGACCCGGCTGAGATCACGGTGCGGACCGCCCAGCTGGCCTTCACGCTCCCCGAGGAGTTCTTCTCCCGGGTGGCCGCCTTCGCTCATCGCTACCCCGGCGTGACTGAGGCATCGAGCAAGGGGCTGCCTCCTCGATTCACCCTCGAGGCTCTCGAGGACTGCCCACCTGAGTCGCTCGGTGGCCATCTCCGCTCGCTGGTGGTCGACCAGGGCTTCGACCTCGAGGTCCTCGACCGCGATGCGTTGGGCCTCAAGGACCTCGAGTCACCGCTCGACTACCTCAACACCCGGATCCTGCAGTGTCACGACGTGTGGCATGAGGTGGCCGGCTACGAGACCACCGGCCTCCACGAGATCGCTATCTCCGGATTCCAGATGGCGCAGTTTGGGCATCACTACTCCTCGATGTTCTTGGCCATGACGTTCACCACCACGGCCTTCCTCGCCCCCGTGGAGGGGATGGGCCTCCTGCTCGACACCGTGCTTGAGGCCTATGTCCACGGCCGCGAGACCCCGCCACTGCTCGGCGTGGTGTGGGAGGACATCTGGGATCGGTCACTCGACGAGATCCGCGACACGGTGGGCTGCTCCACCTATGACTCGCCCTATGACCCGGCGCTCCTCGAGTTGATCCGGAACGGCTGACGACCTTCGATGGCCGAGGCCGGTCGGTAGGGGATGAGGCTCGGCCGCAGGTGGTCGGGAGCGATAAAAGGGGGATGATGTTCGATCTGGTAATCCGCTCGGCGGATCTCGTGGACGGAACCGGCGCTCCGGTTCGAATGGCTGATGTCGGCATCACCGATGGGCTCATCGCCGCCATCGGAGACGACCTCGGACCAGGGGCGCGTGAGGTCGACGCCCGAGGCCTGATGCTCAGCCCAGGCTGGGTTGACATTCACACCCACTACGACGGACAGGTGTCGTGGGATGAGCAGCTCAGCCCCTCGGGTTGGCACGGGGTGACCACCGTGGTGATGGGCAACTGCGGTGTGGGCTTCGCTCCGGCCCGCCGAGACGGCCACGAATTCCTGATCGAGGTGATGGAGGCGGTCGAAGACATCCCCGGTACCGCCATGCACGAGGGGATCACCTGGGACTGGGAGACCTTCCCCGAGTACCTCGATGCCATCGAGCGTCGGTCCTACAACCTCGACGTGGTGACCCAAATCCCCCACGCCGCACTGCGGGCCTATGTGATGGGCGAACGCGCCCATGAGGACGCCACCGAAGCCGAGGTGGCCGTGATGGCGGCCCTGGTCGAGGAGGCCTTGCGCAGCGGGGCGGCGGGCTTCACCACCTCACGGACCATCCTGCACCGTTCCGCCCACGGTCTCGTCCCTGGGACCACGGCGCCCGACGACGAGCTCTTGGCCATCGCCGATGCCATCGGCCGAGCGGGTCACGGCATCTTCCAGCTGATCTCGGACAACCAGGGCGTCGGCGATGATCGCCGCCTGTTGCGGGCCATCGCCGAGCGCACTGGCGGCACCGTGACCTACACCCTCGCCCAGTCGCCACTCGACCCCATGGCCTATCGCCGGGGCCTCGAAGACGCCACCGCCGCCCAGGTCGAGGGCTATGACCTGCGGCCCCAGGTGGCGGTCCGGCCAACGGGGATGCTGTTCGGCCTCCAGACGTCGCTCCATCCCTTCATCACTCATCCGACGATGAAGGCGCTTGATCACCTGCCGCTTCCAGAGCGCCTGGCGGCGCTCCACGACCCGGAGACCCGGGCTCGGCTGTTGAGCGAAGAGGACACGGCGACCGACATCGTCACCAAGATCCTCATGAGTCGCTGGGACGACATCTTCCCGCTCGGCGATGACGTCGACTACGAGCCCGAAGCAACGATGTCGGTGGCGGCGATGGCGCGACGCGAGGGCCGCACACCTGAAGAGGTCGTCCTCGACCTGATGCTCGCCGATGAGGGTCGGGCCCTGCTGTTCGCCCCGCTGGCCAACTACTGCGACAAGGACCACGAGGTGATCCGAGAGATGATGGAGGATCCGGTGGCGGTCCTCGGCCTCTCCGATGGTGGGGCGCACTGTGGTCTTATCTGCGACGTGAGCTTCCCGACCTATCTGCTCACTCACTGGGTGACGGGTCGAACCCGTGGTCCGCGACTCGGTCTCGAGCAGGCGGTCAACCTCCAGACCCAGCGCACGGCCGAGGCCTATGGACTCAACGACCGGGGCTCGATCGAGGTGGGAAAGCGGGCCGACCTGAACCTGATCGACCTCAATGCCATCGCCCTCGAAGCGCCCGAGATGATCTTCGACCTGCCAGGCGGCAGCCGACGGATCGTCCAGCGGGCTCATGGCTACAAGATGACCATCCAGGCCGGCGAGATCACCTATGTCGACGGCGTCGACACGGGGAGCCGTCCAGGTCGGTTGGTGCGTTGCTCGGGGACGACAGAGCCGGCGCTCGCCGGTCGCTGATTTCGTAACCGCCGCGCCTTAAAGCGTCTCTCAGATTGCCGTGGGCTGACGGACCTCGAGATCGGCGGCCTCGTAGACGTTATCGATGACCGACATGGTGGCGATGGCATCGCGTGGCGTGGTCGGGAAGGCGGCGCCCGTGACGATGGCGTCGCGAAAGGCCTCCATCTGGAACGAGTAGGTGGGGATCCGCACCGCGTGCTCGACCCGACTTCCGGAACCAGTGGTGATCTTCGTGCGGTTGTAGGCCTGGGGTCCGAGAGGGTTGAACAGCGACATGGTGCCCTCGGTTCCGGTCACCTTGGCGCTGAGGCGAAGCACCGATGCCGAGAGCAACGCGCAGGTCATGGATCCGCTGATGTCCCCCGCGGCGAAGGTGGCGGTGGTCCAGCGGTCGATGCCGGCCGACAGGGTCTTGGACCTCGCCGAGACCACTGACGGTTCGGCGCCGGCAAGCGAGCGCCACAGATGGACGGCGTAGCAGCCGATGTCCATCAGCGCCCCGCCTGCGAGGCCAATCTGGTAGCGGATGTCGTTGCGGAGGGGGAGCGGGATGCACATGGTCGTGTCGATCCCGGTGATCTCACCGAGCTCCCCGCTGGCGATGACCTCGAGGGCCCGAAGCATCATCGGGTGGTAGCGGTAGTGGAAGGCCTCCATGACGACCCTGTCCTGGGCCTCGATGGCCTCGGTGACCATGGTCGCCTCAGTGGCGTTGGCCGCGAAGGGCTTCTCGCACAGCACGTGCTTGCCGGCGTCGATGGAGCGGAGGGTCCAGGCGCCGTGGAGGCCGTTGGGCAGCGGGTTGTAGATGGCGTCGATCTCGGGGTCGTCGAGCAGGTCGCTGTAGGAGGCGTGGACCCGATCGATGTTGTGCTTGGTGGCGAAGGCTCGGGCCTTGGACTCGTCGCGCGCCGCGATGGCGACGACCTCGACGCCATCGGTGCGCTGGGCTGGCTTGATGCAGGCGGCTGGTGCAATACGCGCTGCGCCGAGGATGCCGATTCGGAGGGTCATGGGCGCAGGCTATCGATTCTCCCTAGCAGTCGCTCATCATCATGAGGGCCTCGCACAACTCGTGGCGTCGCGGCCCGAGATCGCCGATCCTGCTGGTGAGCGAGCCCCGGTGGATCCGCTGGAGGCCGTCGAAGCTGGCCACGCACTCGACGGGCAGGCCCTCGTCGGCACCGATCCGGATCTCCGTCGGGATCGAGCGGATGGTCCTCGTGATCGGCGCGACCACCACGCCGGTAAGGACTGCGATGGCCTCGCTGCGGGTGACCACGAGGACAGGACGACGTGCGGACTCCACCTCTGCCCACCAGATCTCTCCCTGGTGGATCTCGGTCACCAGGGCTCTTCCTCGATCAAGGCCCGGGTTGCCGCGTCGAGCCCGGCCGCCTCGACGGGGGTCTCGGGAGTCCGCCGGTAGGCGGCGACGATCTCGGCTCCGACGGCGCGGCGTCGGTGCTCGTCGATCAGCCGCTCGAGGCCCATCCGCACGACCTCGGACCGGCTCGACGCCACCCCCTCCACGACCAGCGCGTCGATGGCGTCGACCATCGCGTCCTCTACTCGGGTCACCAGCTGTGCCATGCGATAAGCATACCGATATGCATGACAATCGTCACCGCGTGGGTGCCAGAGGCTCATGACCGCGCCTCGTGAGGAAGGTCGTCGAGCACGCCGGCGAGGAGCTCGACCGCCGCTCCGCTGGTCTCGTCGAGGACCCGGGCGTAGACGCTGGTGACCCGCACGTCGGAGTGGCCGAGCACCTTTGCCACCGCCTCGATCGAGGCGCCCCGGTTGAGCATCAGCGTGGCGGCCGAGTGTCGAAGGCGGTGCGGGGAGACCCGGATGTCGAGGGCCCGACCAATTCCGGTCAGCCACCGGGTGAAGGCATCGGGATCGACCGGCCTGCCCTCGTGGAGCGAGATGACGAGATCGGACGGCCGCCAGGCGTCGCGCGATGTCTGGTGGGAGCGGAGCATGGTCACGAGCTCGCCGGCGAGGCGGAGGTCTCGTCGGGAGTCCATGGTCTTGAGCTCTCGGCGCACCAGCGTGGTCGACCGCGGCGTGGTCGGATCAGGCACCCGGCCGATCTGGAACCGGACGTGGATCTTCCGGTCCTCGAGGTCGATGTCGGCCCACGTGAGACCGAGGGCCTCGTTCCGGCGCAGGCCGAGTCGTGCCATGAGGTCGACCGCCAGCGCACGGGGGTCACCGCTGGCGTGGACCGCGTCGAGGAGTCGACCGAGCTCGGCGGCCGACAGGTGCTTGGGTCGAGCGGGCGGGACCCTCGGCCGGGGCACGCGCGCCATCGGGCTCGTCTCGATGAGCTCGTGGTCCACCGCGTCGCGCAGCGCGGCCGAGAGCAAGGCATGGCAGTGGCGCACGGTGTGGGGCTGGCCAATACCCGGCTGCTGGGCGTGGCAGCGGTGCTCGACCTTGGCCAGGAAGTCTTTGATGCGGCCTGCCGTCAGCTCGGAGAGGGGAATGTCGGCGAGGTCATCGAAATAGAGGCGGTGGAGGCTCCGGTTCGATCCGAGGGTGCTCGGTGCCACCTTGAACGCCCGGGATTGGAACCAGGTGGCGAACCACTCGCCGACGGTCGGTGTCGGCTGGGCCGAGTCCGTCGGAGGTGCCATGGTCCCAACGGTCGCCTGGCGAGGCCAGTTGGTGAGCACGCCCTGGGGGGCTCGGCGCGCTTGGTCACCTGCTCCACGATGACCCCTCGCACTCCGTGAGGGTGGAGTGCCCCGCCTCTCATCTCGGTGGTGACGATCTCTCCGACGGTTTCGGTTCCATCCGGAGTGAGGCTGCGCATCCGGCGGCAGGCGAGCCGACAGAGAACATGACCCGTATCGCCACACCCTGATGAGAAGGTGCGAAGCCGACACCTGGGCCAAACACCTGGGCCATGCGGCCGTGCCTGTCCTCCTTCCGGGGACCTTGATGTTGTCATACATAATGTGAAACGTTGGAGGAATGAGGACCGCCGTCTCCGTTCGACTCGATGAAGATGCCGAGCGAGCGCTGCGCACCCTGGAGTCGACGGGACTCTCGCGCTCTGCGGCGATTCGACATGCACTGCTCGAAGCGGCTTTGAACCTGAGGCGGAGAGAGCTCCTGGCTGACGAGGTGCGCCGGCTCGAGGCGGACGAGGTCGATCGGGCGGAGATGATCGAGGTTGCAGCGATGATGGAGGGCCTCCGTGCAGAGGGGTGACATCTTCGAGCTTCGGATGCCAAAAGCTGTGGGCCATGAGCAGGCTGGACGTCGCTTCGGGGTGGTCGTTCGGTCCGATGTGCTCCTGCCGAGGTCGGTCGTGCTCGTGGCGCCGACATCGGTGAGCGCTCGCCCGGCCTCGATCCGTCCGGTGATCGAGATCGAGGGGATGTCCACCAAGGTGCTGGTGGAACAACTTGGTGCGGTCGACGTGACGAGACTCGGCAGCTTCGTCGGCCGTGTCAGCACCGAGGCGATGTGGGCGGTCGATGACCGCCTTTGCACCGTGCTCGCCCTGAGGTGAGGCGAACGAGTCGACCACGTAGGCGAGCGATCTGGTTGACGCGCCACACCCTGCGACGAGTGGCGCAATCGAGGGTGAACTCGAGACGGCATCGCCACGGGTGTGATCGCTCATCTGTAGCCGTGTGTAGCACTTAGCGCTACGATGAGTTCATGTCGGAGGTCATCGCGCAACGGGTGCTCCGCAATGACAATGCCGCCATCATCGAGCGGGTGGCTCGCGGGGAGTCGTTCGTCGTGACGCGCAGCGGGCAGCCGATCGCCGAGCTCCGACCGATCTCCTCGGGCCAGCGACGACTCGTGCGCAGGGAAGACCTTCGGGCCGCCTTCGAGGGGGTGGGCCAGCGGATCGACGGAGCGGCGTTCCGTCGGGACCTCGACCAGGCCGTCGATCAGGACCTCTGGTGAGGCCGTCGCTGCTCGACACCTCGGTCGTCATCGACCTCGACCAGCCGGGGGTGGCAGGCGCACTACCCGACGAGGTCGCCATCTGTGCGGTCACCCTCGCCGAGCTCACCGCTGGGCCAGCCCTGGCCAAGGATCCCCTTGAAGCGTCTCGCCGTCAGTTCCGGCTCCAGCAGGTCGAGGCGACGTTCGACCCCATCCCCTTCGACGCAGGCGCGGCGCGGGCCTTCGGCCAGATCGTTGCGGCGGTGAACGCCAGTGGACGATCGCACCGGCGGCGAGCGGTCGACCTGATGATCGCGGCGATCGCTGTCGCCCAAGGCTTGGACATCGTCACGCGCAACCCTGAGGACTTCAGTGGCCTCGAGTCGATGCTGGTGGTCCACGCGATCTGAGGGGGCCACGGCGGCGGAGCGATGGTCGATGGTGCAGCCCCCCTCGGCCGTCGTCGATGCCGACGCGTCGTTCACCTGGAGCGAGGTCGTCGATCCTGGTGAGATCGATGACCGGACGCCCGCTGCTGCTCGAGGTCGCCGAGCTCAGGACTCTGACGAACCTGTTCCAAGCATCGCGTCTCGAGCCTCGATGACATCGAGCAGCGTGTCGTAGATGGCGTCGTCGTCGAGTCCATCGAGAATTCCGTAGCGAGTGAGCTCTACGTGGACCGGGTGGATCAGGTCAGCGATGACGAGTCGTACCTGGCGCTTCGAGATCTGGTCGTTGAGGGTAAGCAGCGTTCGACTCCCTGAGTAATCGATGTCCGCGATGGCGCTGGCGTCGATGCACAGCCAGCCGCCAGGGATGTGATCGGCCAACATGAGCACATCAGTGGCGAAGCTATTGGTGTTGGCGTAGAAGAGGTCGGCGGCGAAGCGATAGATGATCAAACCGGGGGCGGCCTGCGATGCGGAGTCGACCGGGTGGCTGTGCAGGTGACCTCGCTCATTGCGGGCAAGCACCGACCGCGAAGGCCGGTAGCCCCGTCGGACGTAATCGAGGAGGGACAGGACGACGGCGAGGATGACACCCTCCTTGACGCCCACGCCAGCGACGACCACGACGGTGGCCGCAGCGATAACGAATTCGCCGCGGCGGACCTTCCAGATCCCGCGCATGCCGGTCAGATCGACGAGTTCAATCCCGATGAGGAAGATGACCGATGCCAAGGCTGCTTCAGGGAGATAGCGAAGGGGACCGGTGAAGAACAGGAGGACCACCAGCACGATGGCGGCTGTTGACAGCTGTGCGAGTTGGCTACGGCCCCCAGCAGAATCGACGATCTGGGTCTTGGTGGGGCTTCCGTTGACGACGAAGGAACCGGTCAATCCCGCAGCGAGGTTGGCCGCTCCGAGGCCGATGAGGTCGACATTCTCATCGAAGGCTTCCTCGTAGCGCTCGGCGTAGGCCCGTGATGTGGCGGAACTCTGCGCCAGGATGACGAGCGCGATGGCACCCACGGTGCCGAGCAGGGTTGGCACAGTGTTCCAGCTCGACGTGGGCACGGAGAAGCCTGGGAATCCCGACGGAACCTTGCCAAGGGTGCTTACCCCATGAGTGTTGAGGTTGATGGCCCAACTGAGAAATATGGTGCCGACGACCGCCAGGAGGGGACCTGGGATTCGGCGGCTGATGAAGCGACCCCCGACGATGACGATCAGCACGCCGGCTGAAACCCCAACCGTCACGGCGTGAGCTTCGTTGAGGTGACTCAGGGTGTGGATGACGGCACCTGCAGTGTTGCGCTGAGGAGAGCTGACCCCCACCATCGGGCCCACCTGCCTGAAGGCGACCTGAATCCCAACACCGGTGAGAAACCCGATGAGGACGCTGCGCGAGAGAAAGTCAGCGAGGAATCCAAGTCGGATCAACCGGGCAATGATGAGGACGACGCCGGTGACGATCGCAACGATGGCGGCGAGTGTGACCCAATGCGCTGACCCAACGACCGCAAGGCCGCTGAGCCCAGCCGCCAAGATGGCGGCGGTGGCTGAGTCAGCACCGACGACCAGATGCCTCGATGATCCGAGGATGGCGAAGATGACCAATGGGAACAGCAGGGTATAGAGACCAGTCACCACCGGCATCCCGGCGATCTTGGCGTAGCCGAGGACCTCGGGAATGCCAAGTGCGGCCAAGGTGGCCCCCGCGATGAGTTCAGTCGAGATGTGCGAGGCCTGAATCGGCCTGATTCCCTGGAGGATCGGCAGCACTCGGTGTTGGGCCATCTGGCCTCCTCTGGGATGAAACGCTACGTCGTCGCAGATCGTCGCGCTGATTTATCGATCAGCCGGGATCGAGCACTTCGTTGACGGCGGCGAGAACCCCATCGTGGATGTCGGAGAACCTCCGAGGCGACCGATGGTGCAGGCCGGGCGCACGAGGCGCTTCCGAGGTGAAGCTGGGGTCAGGCGGATACGACTTCAAGAGACATGGACTGCCACGCGTGTCTTCGTGGTTATCAAGCGGACAGGACCGTCGCCACAAATGCTGTCACCGCTGCGACGGCGTCGTTAGCGGCGACGTCCATGTTTACGTCGGGGTGAAGGACCACCATCGTCTCCACATACGCGAGGCTTCCTTGGGCCGCCTCGTCATGGAAGTTGGCGGCCAGCTCGCCGAGTGCCGTCGTCGTTGCACCGGCAAGCGAGTCAGCGAAGCGCTCGACAACCAGATCAGCAGCGGCAGTGGGTCCGCCCGCGTCGTTGTGCAAAAGCACATACGCGATGTCGTACCAATCCTTCGTCAGCCCCCGGCCGTGCGCAGCGTGGACTTTGGCCAACAGGTACGCGGGAAGCGTGGCCACGCGTAGCTGAACGGGGGCCTCACCCTCTCCGATTCCAGCTGTGACCTCGTGTAATTCCCAATCACGGGCGGCGAAGCCGGTCCCGCGCAGATTCATAGCTCCGAGTGACTCGCAGCCGTCGAAGGACACCGTCGTGTGATCCGCCACGTCCGGGAGATCAGCGAGGAACTCCACCCTGACGACAAGTTGTGGAGCGGACTTGTCCTTCCAGCGCCAGATTCGCTCGTTGTCGGGCGTGAAGTCGCACTTGATGAGCGCCTGTTCCAGTCGCTCGCTGTTGACCGAGCCGCCCTGGATCTCGAGATCGACTTGGACATCGACATCGGTTGTGCCGACATGCTGGCGCGGTGCCTGGCTGCAGAGAAGATCGGGCACTAGTCCCCCGAGGAGAACGAACTCAGGGGTATCGCCATATGCGTGCACAAGTCGCACTAGGGCTCCCTCGGCCAGCTCTCGTGCTCGACGACTACGGACGGGGTCCGACATCGATGACCTCCCGCAAGTGTTGGGCAGCCTCTGCAGATCGTCCCCCGGATGCCATGAGGTCGGCGTAGACACGGACTGGCAGCGCCACGTGGATCTGGTCGATCACCGGTCCGTCTGCGCTCACAGGTGTGGGTAGCTCTCGGACTTCAATCCGATGACCCTTGTCGACGATTCGGCCACCCAGTGTGTTTGCGAGCTGCTCCCGATTCGAAAACAGGTCCTTGCCGACGTACAGCTCGATGATTGTGACGTTTCCGATGTAGGGCGCAAGCAGGGTGGAGGCGGCAGCTCCGGTCACGGCCCACTGCTCCTCCTCGCGATTTAGGGCGGGCGCGACTTCGGATGCGAAGTCTTCCAGCGGGTCCTTCCACAGCCGATGGAAGCGGATCACCTTCTGTTTCGCCCGCAGTTCTGCAGCAGCGGTGGCGTAGTGATCGATGAAGGACTCGACATCGACGATCCGACGAGCGGACGATGGTCCCCGGAGGCCGCCGGAGCGAGACAGCAGACCCATTCGCTCAAGTCGCGACAAGGCATTGGCCGCGGCGCCGCGCGACATCATGGTCTTTGCCTCGATTGCCTCGACGGTGGGGGGAACGCCGGCAAGTGCCGCCTCGGCAGCGGCGAGCATCGTGCGAGTCCATCGGTCCGGGGCCTCGCGCTCGACCCGATCTCGCCGTGCCTCTCGAACGATGACGAGACCCGTGGGCAGACTGATGTTGGCGTTACCGCTCTCGTCCACCCAGCCGCGTCTATGGGCGGCGAGCCAGTCTCGTGCCCCCTCGGAGATCTTCACGGCAACGACAGCGTCAACCGAGGGAGCGAGGCCGATAGCCCGCTCGACATCGGCCGGCCAGCCCTTGCCGGCCCACACCGCAGAGAAGTGCTGCTCCCCTGCGGACGTGAGGACAGCGACGTCGAAGGTGGGGATGACGGTGTGTGGGCGGGCGTGGACGACCACCTTGAGGCCAGTTGGGAGGACGGTGATTGCTGCGTTCCTCACGCGTGATGTGAGGTTCTTCGCATTCTCCATACTTCACCTTATCTCTTACTTCACTGCCGCACTGAAGGATACCAGAGAGTGAAGTTTGGGGAGATCACGTCCCCTGAAGTGGTGTCACTTGGAGGGTCCACGAGGTAGTCGGGCCAACGGGCACCCCGTTCTGTGAGCCTCGGCTCGCTGTTGGGTGCGCGGGAAGGTGGGATGCTCCACTCCACAGCGGGTGTTGGGGCTACCTCAACCCCTGCTCAGCGAGGTCGGTGGTGCTGGCCACCAACTCTCCGACGCGCCGCTGCAGCGCAGGGAGCAGCTCTTCGGCAAACCAAGGGTTCTTCGTGAGCCACACGTTGTTCCGAGGGCTTGGATGCGGCAGCGGAATGATCGTGGGCCACGAGTCTCGCCAGTTCGC
>CAIUMH010000148.1 GCA_903900235.1 uncultured Actinomycetes bacterium | reverse complement strand
TCGGTTCCCGCCGCATCGAGGGCCGTCGGCAGGTCGGAGAGCACCACACTCTCCGCCTGGGTCAGCAGTTCAGCAGCGTGCTCCGCCGACAGCGGCCGCTCGAACGAGGCCGTGATCGCCGCCGAATGACCGGTGAAGACAGGCACTCGAGTGCAGGTGCAACTCACGAGGAGCTGTGGCAGGTGGAGGATCTTGCGAGATTCATTGCGGTACTTCTTCTCTTCGTCGGTCTCCCCCAGCCCATCGTCGACGATCGACCCTGCGATCGGCAGGACGTTGTGGGCGATCGGTCCGGGAAACTTGACCGGCGCTGGTCCCCGGATCGCTGAGCCATCGAGGGCGAGGGCATCAGCACCGTCCGCCGTGGCCGCGATCTGTTCTGCGAGCTCGGCCACCCCCTCTCGGCCACCCCCCGAGACCGCCTGAAACGTGGTCACGATGAGCGATCGAAGGCCAGCCGCATCATGGAGCGGCTTGAGCACCGGCATGGCCACCATGGTCGTGCAGTTGGGGTTGGCCACGATGCCCTTGGGCGTGTCGTCAAGGTCCTCAGGATTGACCTCGGGCACTACGAGCGGAACGAGATCATCCATGCGCCAAGCACTCGAGTTGTCCACTACGACACCTCCCGCTGCGGCGATGGCCGGCGAGATGATTCGCGACGACGTTGCTCCCGCTGCGCTCAGTGCGATATCGATGCCCGAGAAGTCCGCACCGTTGGCGTCCTCGACCGTGATTGGGGTCCCTCGGTAGTCGAGCACTGTGCCGGCCGACCGCGAGGACGCGAAGAAGCGAATCTCGTCCAACGGGAAGTTGCGCTGCTCGAGGATCTGACGCATGACCGTTCCGGCCTGACCAGTGGCTCCGACGACGGCGATTCTCATGGCGCAGATCGTAGGCGAGGCGTGGTCGAGGTCGAACGGACTGGGGTCAGCCGAGGCCGTAGGCGGCGTGGACGGCCCGCATGGCGTCCTCGACCACCGCCTCGTCGACCACGCAACTGATCCGGATCGACGAGGTCGAGATCATCTCGATATTCACCCCGAGGCTCGCCAGGGTCTCGAACATGGTCGCCGTCACACCCGGGTGTGACTTCATCCCTGCGCCGATGACCGAGAGCCGAGCGATCGAGCTGTCCGACGTGACCTCGACGAAGCCGAGCTCGGCCCGTAGCGACTCCGCCACCTCCACGGCAGCGGCGAGGTCGACCCGCGGGACGGTGAACGAGATGTCTGTCGTGCCATTGGCGGAGGTGTTCTGCACGATCATGTCGACGTTGACCGCCCGGTCGGCGAGCGCCCGAAAGAGGTGGGCTGCGATGCCCGGCCTGTCCGGGACGCCAGCCACGGTGACCTTCGCCTCCGAGGTGTCATGCGTGACGGCGCTCACGATGGCCTGTTCCATTGACTCATCCTCCTCTACGACCCAGGTCCCGGGCTCCCACGTGAAGCTGGAGCGGACATGGAGCGGGACATGGTGACTGCGGGCGAATTCGACCGAGCGAAGCATCAGGACACGCCCACCTGTAGCGGCCATCTCGTTCATCTCGTCGAAGCTGATGTGCGCAAGGCGCTTGGCGGTCGGCACGACCCGAGGATCGGCGCTGAACACCCCGGTGACGTCGGTGTAGATCTCGCAGACGTCGGCGCCGAGGGCTGCTCCGAGGGCCACGGCCGTCACGTCCGAGCCACCTCGACCGAGCGTGGTGATGTCCCGATCAGTCGACATCCCCTGGAAGCCCGCTACCACCGGAACCATTCCTTCAGCGATGGCCGCCGAGAGGCGATCCGGCCGGATCTCGAGGATCTTGGCCCGAGTGTGCTCGTTGTCCGTGATGATCCCCGCCTGACTTCCCGTGAAGGACGCGGCCGGCACACCGAGGTCCGCCAAGGCCATGCACAGCAAGCTCATCGAGATCCGCTCTCCAGATGTCAAGAGCATGTCCATCTCTCGAGGAGGTGGCGTCGTCGAGCAGACCGCACCAGCGAGCCGGAGCAGGTCGTCAGTGGACTTACCCATGGCCGAGACGACAGCCACAACATCATTTCCCTGACGGCGCGTCCGAGCGATGTGGTCGGCCACGGCGCGGATCCTGTCCGCATCGCCAACCGACGTGCCTCCGAACTTCTGGACGATGAGCGCCACGGGTCATGAGGTTACCGGGGATCGGGCGGGCGGTCGGTCGCCTCGTTCGCCGCTAGCATCTTGAACCGTGGCTACTGAGAAGCGTGAACGTCAGAGGGCGGCCCGTGCGACAAAGCGCGAGGCCGAGATGAAGAAGGCCAAGCGAGACAAGACGCTGCGCCGGATTGGCATCGTGGCGGTGGCCGCCGTGATCGTGATCGGTACCGTCGCACTGCTCAGCGGCGGAGGAAGTAAGACCTCCACGTCGACGACCAGCAGCGCACCGACAACGTCCGCCGTCACGACCACCACGGCCGCCTCGGCCACCGATGTGGCGGCACAGAAGAAGGCCGATGCTGCAGCCGTCGCCGCTGGCTGCCCGGCCTCCCCCTCCACCCGGGCCAACACGATGTCCTGGTCAACGGCCCCGGCGATGTCCATCGACACGTCGAAGACCTACACCGCCACCGTGCTGACCGACCTCGGTCCCTTCACCATCACCCTCGATGCGAAGAAGGCGCCCAACACGGTGAACAACTTCGTGTTCCTCGCCAACCAGAGCTACTACCACTGCGTCATCTTCCACCGGGTCATCCCGGGCTTCATGGACCAGACCGGTGACCCCCAGGGCACCGGCACTGGAGGACCTGGCTACTCCTTCGCCGATGAGCTTCCAGCCACGGCCAACCCGCAGTACCCGATCGGGTCCGTGGCCATGGCGAACTCTGGCGCCAACACCAATGGCAGTCGGTTCTTCATCGTCACCGGGGCCCAAGGCGAGGCCCTTCCGCCCTCGTACTCGCTCTTCGGCAGCGTGACCGCGGGCATGGACATCGTCCAGGCCATCAACAAGCAGGGCACTCCGGCGGGCGTACCGCCGGCGGTCACCCATCGGATCTTGTCGGTCACCATCGCCAGCAGCTAACCGGCCAACGCCGGGACGCCCCATCCAAGGAGATATCCATGTCCACTGAGTGCCCCAACCCTGACGGATCCTCGCCGCGCACCACACAGTTCGCCGGTGAGCCCCCGATGTGCATCGACGTCTCCAAGCGCTACACCGCCACCATGGTGACGTCGATGGGCGAGATCGTCATTGCCCTCGACCCCCTCGCTGCACCCAAGACGGTCAATAGCTTCGTCTTCCTCGCTCGGTACCACTTCTACGACGGTCTGACGTTCCATCGGGTCATCCAGGGCTTCGTGCTCCAGGGCGGTTGCCCGCTCGGCACCGGCACCGGCGGCCCCGGCTATCGCTACGCTGACGAGCTCCCCGCCGCCGGCCGCTACGAGATCGGCTCCCTGGCCATGGCCAATGCTGGTCCCAACACCAATGGCAGTCAGTTCTTCGTCATCTCGGGACCGAGTGGGGTCAACCTTCCTCCGTCCTACTCACTCTTCGGCAAGGTCGTGAAGGGTCTTGACGTCGTGGACGCCATCGAGAAGGTGGAGACCGGTCGCGGTGACAAGCCGGTGACCGACGTCATCATCGAGTCGGTGACGATCTCCGAGGCTGACTGACCCTCAGCTGAGGTTGATCTGCCCGGGATCGACTTCCACTCCACCCTGAAGCACGCTGACCACGCCGGCTCCGATCAACTGGAGCCGGCGGTCTGCGTCCACCAGCACCGCCGCATCGGCAGCCAGACCGAGCACCGGAAGATCACTAGGCACGAGCGCCGCCGTCCGAGCCAACTTGTCGGCCGCTGTCTCCTCGGTCTCTCCAGCGATGTGTGAGATGACGGTGATCCCCGAGAGGAGCCCGAGACCAACGGTCGGAGCGCCGCCACGAGGGTCCACCATCGGATCGCACAGCACCGTGGCCGATGAGCCCTCCGCAACGAGTACACCGCCGCGGATCAGTAGCGCTCGGATCTCGTCGAGGAGGCGCGTGGCCTTGAGCGCCGTGCGAAGGTGCATGGCTGAGCCATCAACCAGCAGCACGATGTCAGCCTCAGCCACCCGGGCCGCCAACTCCGCGGTGTCGGCCTCGGCTCGGTTCATCGCCATGACCCCCTCGACCTCCGCCCCGGCCTCGTTCACCCAAGTAGCGGCCGAAACGACCTCGTGCTCCGGCGACCCGAATGCCGCCGCCAGAGGGAGTACCGCCACCCTCGGCCCCGGAGCCAGCTCGAGCAGGAATCGGGCCAGTGATGCAGTCCGGGCAGCCTGACCGCCGAGGAGGATGAAGGTGCCGGCAGACTAAGTCATGCACCGAGCATCCCACAGGGACCTGCCGTCTCAGTAGTACGCCACATACCGAGAGGGATCGATCCACTCCTCGCCGACCGACCAGCGATAGGCAACGAGCGGGCCGTCCTTGGCGGCGCTGAAGTCGACGCAGGCCGTGTTCTCAGTGCAGGCGACCTCGAGGCCGTCGTCATATCGCCGCCAGTAGTGCCCGAAGAAGATCGGGGTTCCCTCGTGCGGGGCGAACTCCAGATGATCTGCGACAACGAGGTCACCGTTGATCACCGGATAGCGATCCCCATCTGCAGTGAGAGATCCCGGGGGGATCTCCGCCAGGTGAGCCACCCGATCACTTCCCGACACCCACCAGCGGAGCCGAGCCTGCTCACGATGGGTTCCATCCTTGTCTTGGAACTCGGGGAGCCCGGAGCGGACAAGGTTGATCTCGGGGCCTTTGAGGACGGTGTCGACCGCAGTGAAGAGTGGATCGCTCCGATCGCAGGCTCGCGCCAGTTGGCCGCGATCAGCGAACCGGTCACCGCCCAACTGGTTCCGGAGCAACTCGATCGCTTTGGGATCCCAACACGCATGGACCACGCGTATCCCCTCGAGATCAAGCCATAGCGGAAGGCTAAGGAACCACTCGAGGTAGAAGGACCGCTCCTGCTCGGTGAGCTGGTCGAGGAAGGCCGCATGCTGCTTGCGCTTCCCTTCGGAGTGCTCACGGAGGAACTCCCCAGGTCGATTCGGGTGCTCGGTACTCCAGGCCAGGGCATTGAACTCGTGATTGCCAAGGGTGATCAGAGCGGCACCGGCATCGACGAGACCTTTGACGATCTCAAGAACACGTCGCTGGTTCGGTCCGCGATCGATCAGGTCGCCGACGAAGATCGCTCGGCGGCCCTCCGGCGGGGTCCAGGACCCGTCGACCACCTCGTACCCCAATGCCTCAAGCAGACCCTCAAGGGGTTCGGCGCAGCCGTGGATGTCTCCGATGATGTCGTATCCCGCCCGGTCGTTGGTGTCTCTGCTCATGGCATCTCCCTCTCTCTCGCCTTCATGCTCTCATGCGCATGTGACATCCAGATCCCAGTAATACCAAGGGTTTGGCTCGCCAGAACCGTCACACCCAGATGGCAGATTGGGGTCATGGACCACGAAACGAATCCCCACAGCAGCAAGGACGGCTGGGCGCAGATCCGCATGGGATCCCTCGCCGGCAACCTCCCCGAGATGCTCCTTCGGGACATCCTCGCTCCCACCAAGCGCATCATCATCATCGAGCACATCGACCAGCCTCTTCACTACGTCCAGGTCCTCACGGAAAAGAAGGGCAGGCTCTTCGTCGAGTGCGTCTCGAACGACTTCATCGAGGACGAGGACGAGCACCTGAGCCTCGACGACGAGCTCGCACTCATGGAACTCGGATTCCTTCCCCCGGAGGGCATCGACTCAACCCACCCGAACTGGTGGTGGTACCCGACGGAGGACGGACTGGCACTCGAGGCCTGCACCAAGATGGTCCGGGTGCTGGAGGGGATCTTCGCCGTCCGATCGAACGATCCGGTCTGGGTTCGTCAGTTCACTTGAGCGACGAGGATCAGCGCCTACCCCGGCGAGGTGGAATGCTTCACCCATGACCACCGAACGCCTCGAAGCCCAGCGAATGATCTCTGCATCCCCCGCCAAGATCTTCTCCGTCCTCTGTGACCCCAACGGTCACGTCACCATCGACAGCTCGGGCATGCTCATGAGTGCCACGGGCAGCCGAGTCTCTGGGGTCGGCCAGACCTTCACCGTCCACATGGATCGCGAGGCCCTCGGGGACTATCCACTCGGTCTCTACGACGTCGAGGTGGTCATCACCACCTTCGAGGCTGACATCGAGATCGCCTGGACCGTGGTCGGCCAGCTCAAGCCCAACATCGGCCACGTCTACGGCTACCGGATCGAGGCGGTCGATGCCGGGTCGCTCGTGACCTCGTACTACGACTGGTCCGACATCGACCCGGTCTGGCGAGAGGCCGACATCTTTCCGATCATGTCCGAGCAGGCGCTGCGCGCCTCACTCGGGATCCTTGCCCGCACGGTGCAGGCCGGCTGAATCGTCTGGTGTCGACGGGCTAAGTCAGAGCCCGACTGCGCTAGCCGGCGAGGACCTTGGCCTTCGCCACCTCGAACTCCTCGTCGCTCAAGATGCCCTGAGCCTTGAGGTCGGCGAGCTTCGTCAATTGGTCGACCAGTGACTCCTCAGCGGCTGGTGCCGGGGCTGCGGCAGGAGCTGGTGCCGGGGCAGCAGCCTGCTGTTGCGCCGCCCACTGCTGCTGCTGGTCCCACTGCTGCTGCTGAGCCTGCTCGGCGTGTTCGGCCTGGCGTCGCTGCACGCCACCCGACACCGCGGTGGCGGTGCCTGCGATTACTGCCGTGCGGGCCATTGTCCCGACCAGTCCCGGTCGTCCCATACGTCGCATCTGTTCCTCCTTGGTTGGTCGGGGCCACTCGGTTGAGCACCCGTCAGTTCGTGTGTGCTCAGGCCTCGAGCGCGGCCAGCACGTCGGCGTGTGCCAATCGCTGGCTGACGATGATCTCTCCACCGGCGCGGCCGATGGCGCCCAGCAGCGTGTTGGCCCAGGTGTTCTCCCAGACGACCATCAGGGCGGCTCCGCCGGCCGGGAGCAGCTCACCGGCCGCCAGCAGATCCTCTTGGCTGACGAGCGGAGCGGTGACGGCCCCGAAGGTCGTCATCAGGCCAACCTCGGCCTCGTCGAGCTCGTCGACCTCGAGGGCGACCACCTCGCCGGCGGCATCTTTGGAGATGAAGACCAGGTCCATGATGCGCACGGTGCCGTCGGCGACGAGCCGCAGCAGCTCCTCGGCGATGCTGCCGTCGAATCGTCCGTCCACGAACTCCACCAGCGCGAAGTCGATCGGTCCTAGTTGCTCAGTACTCATCGGTGCCTTCCTTGGTCGAAGGCTCACCCTACCGCCGCCGAATCACAGAATCCCTGCGGCACCCTCACCAGGCGGATCTGTCACACCCGTCTCGTAGCGTTGAGGGCCCGAGATGAGCAGAGGAGCGCTATGAGCCACGCACAGAACATCCGACCCGACTTCCAGTCCTGGATGCGCCTCATCCAGAAGTGGAACCACTCCGACGCTGACTACTGCGATGCCTTCAGCTGTTCGGATCCAACCGTGCTGACCCGGCTGGCGACAGACCCCGGCCTCAAGGTGATCAGGACCAATGTCTCAAGCTCAGGCCGGTCGACCCTGATGCTGTCGCTCAAAGGATCAGCGGTCTCGCCCAAGGCGTCGAAGAAGAAGCGCCGTCGTCACCAGGCGCGGATCCTCGTCGACCACTTCGATCACGAGGGTGACCGAGAGGTCAACGTGTTCATCAAGGCCAGCTCGCTCAAGGCCCTCACCGCAGCTGTGCTCAAGGCCCAGCCCCTCGAGGACGGATGTTTCGAGCTGACGCCCCTCCACTCCTCGGCCAGCGAGGAGTGCTGAGCGCCAACGGCCTCAGCCGCCGGCTTCGAGGTGCGCCTTGAGGGCGGCCAGCGTCGTGGCCATTGAGGCAGCGTTGTAGGCCTCACGATCGTCGATCCCCTCGATGCCGGCGAATCGCTTGACGAGCCCGCTCCGACGGTCGGTCGTCGCCTCTGTGACCCGACAGCCCTCCGGGGTAGCGGTGATGGCGAACTCCCAGCGGGCGACCTTCACCACCGCGACAGTGACCTCAAAGGCAAAGTGGTTCGGCCGGTCGCAGATCACCACCGTGGCGGTGGTCGACCACTCCTTCTTGCCCTGGGCATTCGTGCCCTTGAAGCGAGCCCCGACGGCCGGGCCGGCGCCCTTGGTCCAGCGGCCGCCGGTGTTCTCCGGTGAATAGCGACCCATAGAGGGCAGGTCGCTGATCGCGTCGAAGGCGACCTCTGGGCTGACGGCGATCTCGATGGACTCTTCGATGCGGCTCATGCCGCCACACTCTCACCAAGAGGCCCGTTGCGCAACGAGGTCAGTCGAGCTCCTCGTCGGAGTCCCGACGTCTCAGCTGCCGACGCGATCGACCGGAGGCCTCTCCTCGCGGTTCAACCGTCTGCTCGGCCATGGCCGTGCGGATCCGTCGCCAGCTCTCGAAGCGTCGCTCGTCGAGCGATCCGTCGGCGACCGCCGCCAGCACGGCGCAGCCCTCATCACCACGGTGACGACAATCGGCGAAGCGGCAGGTGGTGCCGAGCTCCTCGATATCAGGGAACGTCTCGGCGAGACCCTGGGCGCTCACCACGACATCGAGGAGGCGGATGCCCGGGATGTCGAGGAGTACCCCTCCCGATGCGAGGCGATGGAGCTTGCGGGTGGTCGTCGAGTGCCGGCCTTCTCCGTGGGGGCCGACTGGACGGACGAACTCGTCTCGATCGTCGAGGACGTTGAGCAGGGTGGTCTTGCCGACCCCTGAGGCACCGAGCATGACGGCCGTCGTGCCCGGACCGAGCAGTGCGGAGACCTCATCGAGACCAAGGCCCGTCTCGGCGCTCGTGACGACCTGGCGGATCCCAGGCAGTGTGACCGCCGCCTCAGTTGCCTGGGCCTGAACATCGTCGGCCCCGTCTGCCTTGGTCAGAACCACCACCGGCTCGGCGCCGGAATCCCATGCCATCACTGAGAAGCTCTCGAGCATCTGGAGGTTGAGCGGTCGGTCGATGGGGACCACCACGAGGACGAGGTCGAGGTTGGCCGCCAGGATCTGGACACGACGCTTGGAGGTCTCCGGCCGGCGCAGCTGACTGCTGCGCGGACGGATCCAGGCGATGGTGCCCTGCGTGACGCCCACCCAGTCCCCTGCCACCGGGTGCGGCTCGATGGTCCCTGTCGGGAAGGTCTCCTCGTGCTCGATACCGGAAGCGTCGGCGAAGATCACGTCGACCAGCGCCCCATGGACGATGCTCACTCGTCCGGGGTCGAGACCCTCGGGGACGTCGAGGTCCATGCCGGCCGGAGCACCGAGCGAGGCGAGGATGGTGGAGGTGAGATCAGCAGTCAAGGACCCGATCCTCCCAGACCTGCATCCGCCAGGGCGGGCCGGGCCTCAAATCGTCGCAGCGTCGATCACGAAGCGATAGCGAACGTCGCTCGCCACGACCCGGTCGTAGGCCTCGTCGATCATCGAGGCCGGGATCGTCTCGATCTCGGCGCCGATGCCGTGTGCGGCGCAGAAGTCGAGCATCTCTTGGGTCTGACGGATGCCGCCGATCCCCGAGCCGGCCAGGCTGCGGCGGTTGGTGGCCAGGGATCCGAATCGGGCCCGATAGCCCAGGGGGGAGACCCCGACATTGACCATCGTGCCGTTGAGCCGCAGAAGGCTGAGGTAGCGATCCGTGTCGATCTCGCCGGAGACCGTGTTGATGATCAGGTCATAGGTGTTCCGCAGGCCCTTGAGGACGCTGGGATCGCCGGTGGCGTGGAAGTGATGGGCACCGAGACGCTCCGCATCGGATCGCTTGGCGTCAGATCGCGTCAGGATGGTCACGTCGGCCCCCATGGCAGCGGCGATCTTGACACCGATATGTCCGAGGCCGCCCAGACCCACGATGGCCACGCGCCGTCCGGGGCCCGCACCCCAGTGGCTGAGCGGCGAGAACATGGTGATCCCAGCGCACAACAGCGGAGCCGCGACATCGAGGCCGATCCCGTCGGGAATCGAGACCGCGAAGTGCTCGTCGACCACCACGTGAGAGGCGTAGCCGCCTCGCGTGATCGTGCCATCAACATCGACGGCACCGTAGGTGCCGACATTGCCTTCGGCGCAGTACTGCTCCTCACCCGCCAGGCAGTTCTCACAGACCCGGCATGAGTTGACCATGCAGCCGACTCCGACGCGATCTCCCGGCTGATGCGTGGTCACGGCCGAGCCGACCGACTCGATGATCCCGGCAATCTCGTGACCGGGCACCAGGGGGTACTCAACAGACCCCCACTCCTCGCGCGCTGTGTGGATGTCGGAGTGACAGATCCCGACGAAGGCGATCCTGATCTCCACGTCGTGCGCGCCAACCGGGCGCCGCTCGATCGTGGTCGGGACGAACCCACCGTCCTTCTCCACCAGCGCGTAGGCGGCGACGTCGGTCATGGCTTCCTCCTTGGAGCGTGGGTTCTCATGGCGGTCGTGACTCGACTCAGTGCAGGCCGAAGCCCAAGTCGTTGATCAATTTGTAGCGCGTGGGATCGTCGGGCAGGACCCAGGAGAGCCCTTCGAGCAGCACGATGAGCACGACATTGATGGCGATCACGACGAGGAAACCGATCTCGACGGCCCGCGCCATTGTGCGCAGTGCACCGGGACCGGGAGCCACCGGAATCACCGAGACCGAGCACATCAGTGCCACCCCGCAGAAGAGGATCACGACGATGAAGGTGATGAGCGCCCATGTGTAGAGGTGGAGACCGATGACCGCACTGCCGTAGCCCCGATCCGTCGGTGAGGCGATGTGCAGCAGGATCTGTCGGGTCGATTCGAAGGCTCCGCAGGTGGCCGCCACGATAGACATACCGAGCGCCGAGGCATATCGAGCCCTGGTGAGCTTGGCCCTGAGCGCATCGGCCACGATCCACATGGCGGGGATGGTGGCCAGGATCATGGCGTAGCGCTGCAACATGCAGAGCGGACAGGGCTTCTCATTCCCGAAGATCTGCACCCCCATGGCGGCGAGCAGCACCCCGCAGTAGCCAACGACGAAGAGAACGATCCCCCAGAAGGCGATGCGGCTCCAGGTGATACTGAGGTCCGAGGATTCGATTGCGACGGTTGCGTCGATGTCGGTGGTGGTGGTCACGGCGGTCCCCCTAGAAGTTGAGGTGGAGTGGGCTCGTCACGTGATACTTGAACAGGCCCAGCATGGCCACGAGGCCGAGCACCCACAGCGTCATCACCACACGGCGAGACAGCCCCCGCCATGCGCAGAATGCCGTAGCCATCAGCACGATCATGATGACGATGTCCATCCCGGCCCTTTGCTCGACGTCTCGGATCTCTTGGTGGAGCGTACCGAGGACCCCGCACCCTTCGGGGGATGGACACACCGGAAGGACTGGGGCACGAGATGCAACACGGCCGTAACACGCTGAAATAACAGTGAAACACTTCGTCCCTAGCGTGGGAGCGTGCTTGATGTCCTCAACAGCTACGAGATCGACGTGGCCTTCGACGAGATGGTCCGCCCAGACGGTTCGACACGCGAGCTCTACGACCGAGTCGTCGAGGCCCTCCGGCCGCTTGAGCCCGCCGACCTGCGATTCCGCTCAGACCAGCTGGCACGGACCTTCACTGAACGAGGAGTTACCTTCGCGTTCAAGGGCGTCGAGCGCCCCTTTCCGCTCGACCTGATCCCTCGCATCATTGATGCTGAGGAGTGGCGATACCTCGCTGACGGAGTGCGCCAGCGCATCCGGGCCATTGAGGCCTTCCTCGCCGACGCCTATGGAGATGGTGCGGCCTTCGCTGAAGGCATCGTACCCAAGCGGCTTGTGACGTCATCGACCGAGTTCAATCGAGCCGCTCACGGTATCAGCGCGCCCAATGGGGTCCGGGTTCAAGTGGCCGGTATCGACGTGATCCGCGATGAGGAGGGCCATCTCCGGGTACTCGAGGACAATGTGCGGATCCCGTCTGGAGTCTCCTATGTCATGGAGAACCGTCGGGCGATGACCCGGACCTTCCCCGCGCTCTTCGCCGAGGATCGCATCCTCCCCGTGGACGAGTACCCCCAGCAACTGCTTGCCGCCCTGCGGGCCGCCGCTCCCATCACTGTGGCCGATCCAACCGTTGTCGTGCTCACCCCCGGCGTCCACAACGCCGCGTACTTCGAGCACGCCCTCCTGGCTCGTCGGATGGGGATCGAACTCGTTGAGGGCCGCGACCTGTTCTGTCGAGGAAGCCAGCTGTTCATGCGGACAACCAACGGCGACGTGCCCGTCCATGTCGTCTACCGCCGGGTCGACGACGAGTTCCTTGACCCGCTCCACGGCCGCCCCGGCTCTCTGATAGGAGTTGCCGGTCTGCTCAACGCCGCACGATCAGGATCAGTGACCATCGCCAATGCCGTGGGCAACGGCATCGCTGACGACAAACTGATCTACACCTATCTCCCCGAGCTGATCTCCTATTTCCTCGGCGAGGAGCCCATCCTGCGCAATGTCGAGACCCATCGCCTCGACGACCCTGAGGTGCTCAGCGACGTCCTCAGTCGCATCGGCGACTTCGTCATCAAACCGGTCGACGGTGCCGGCGGTGTCGGCATCGTGATCGGACCTCAGGCGGACGAAGAGACCTTGGCTTCGGTGGCAGTTGAGGTGGCGGCCAACCCCCGTGGCTTCATCGCCCAGCGCCCCGTAGCGCTGTCAACCCATCCCACGCTCATCAACGAGCGACTCGCACCTCGGCACATCGATCTGCGTCCCTTCGCCGTCAATGACGGCGAAGACATCTGGGTCCTCCCCGGCGGCCTCACACGCGTGGCCCTCCCCGAGGGAGCGCTGGTGGTGAACTCCTCACAGGGAGGAGGCTCGAAAGATACCTGGGTACTGCTCGACGAGGCAGCCGGCGAGATCTCCGGGGATGTACCCGTTGAGGTCCGTACGCCCCCCGAGACAGCCCGACGCTCCGCAGGGCCACTCCCGCTCGACCGGACGGATCAACAGTGAACCGCACCGGACTTCTCTCACGCCTCGCCGAGGCCCTGTTCTGGATCGGCCGCTATGTCGAGCGGGCCGACGACACCTCACGCGTGGTGGACGCCTACCTCCACCGGCTACTCGAGGACCCCTTCGAGGACGAGTCTCTGGCGTGCCGGTCCCTGCTGGCCATCATGGGCCTCGAGGCAGAAGAGGGCCCGGTGACCACGGCCACGGTCATGTCGCTGCTCAGCTTCAGCCCAGACAATCCGTCTGCCATCGTTGGGTCGCTCCGATGCGCCTATGAAAACGCCTTGGGGTCTCGCGACGTGGTGTCGTCAGAGATGTGGGAGTGCCTCAACACCACCTGGTTCGAGATCCCCACACGCGAGGCGAATTCGGCCCGACTTGGGCCTCACGCCTTCCTGCGCTTCATCCGCGAGCGAGCCGCACTCTTCGCCGGCCTCACCGACTCGACCATGAGCCGGACCGACGCATGGCGGTTCGTGGTCCTCGGTCGCAGCCTCGAGCGCGTCGACATGATCGCTCGCCTTCTCTCGGTCCGAGTGGTGGCCGGCGGACACGCCCCGGACTGGCCTACCCTGCTGCGGGCCGCCGGGGCCGAGGAAGCCTTCCTCCGTGCGCACGCGGGCATCGAGCGGCCTCAGGACATCGCCGAGTTCCTGCTGCTCGACCCACTCTTCCCTCGTTCGGTGATCCACGCCCTCGAGGTCGCCGAGATCTGCCTGGCCGACCTCGAGGACTCCTTGGATGCTGCCAGATCCGGACCAGCGAGGCGGGCCATCGGGCAGATGCGCACGCATCTGGTATACGTCGATCGAGCCTCACTTCTCGACGACCTGCCCGGGCTCCTCGAGGAGATCTCCGAAGCCTGCGCCACGGCGTCCGAGGCTGTGGCAACCCAGCACTTCGGCTCCATCCACTCGGTCCAGTGGAAGGCGGAGGCCGGATGACCCAGACCTGGACCCCGCACTCCGGAGGCTGGCGACTCCACGTGGTGCACGAGACGGGATTCGCCTATGACGGGCTGGCGAGGGCGTCGCACAACGAGGCTCGCCTCACGCCGGCCGCCCTCCCTACCCAGTCAGTGCTCACCACCGAGCTCCGGGTTAAGCCCACCGCCGGACGCTCCTCTTACCGGGACTATTGGGGCAACCGAGTAGTGGCCTTTCAGCTCGACGAGCCGCACGCCTCGCTCGAGGTGACCTGCGAGTCCACGGTGGAGACCTCAGCTGCCCAGGCGCCGTTCGGGGTGCTGAGCCGCTCAGAGCTATCCAGTGGTCCGGTGGCTGACCTCATGGATGAGCTGCTCGCCGCCACCCCACCCACACGGCTCGATGGTGAACTGATCGCCTCCGTGGCCGAGGCGACCCGGGACCTCGATCCCCACGAGGCCGCTGCCCAAGTAAGCGAGATCGTCCGCTCCCTGCTGACCTATGTCTCGGGCGCCACCAGCGTCCAGACCACCGCCACCGAGGCCATCGCGGTGGGCAAGGGCGTCTGCCAGGATTTCACCCACGTGGGGCTCGGTCTGCTCCGCGGCATCGGCATTCCGGCCCGCTACGTATCGGGCTATCTCTACCCCAAGGATGGTGTCGACCCCGGTGAGACCACGGAGGGCGAGAGCCATGCCTGGATTGACTACTTCGCCGGGGAATGGAATGCCCTCGACCCCACGTCTGGCGCCGAAGTCGGGCCCCGGCACGTCGTCGTGGCCCGAGGCCGTGACTACAACGACGCAGCCCCGCTCAAGGGTATCTACCACGGTGCCCCGGTGGGCTCGCTCGGCGTGACCGTGGCTATGACCCGCCTCACCTGAGCGCACACGTCGCAGTCGCTGGGTCCACCGTGGCCAGATGAGGGTACGACCCTGCTCACTCGAGTTCCGATCTCACCGAACGGCGTTGAGGGCGGCTCAGCGAGAACGACGTCGATGTGCCAACGTAGCGTCATCGATAACCGGGGGGTTTGGGATGAGAACGCACCGACCGACGAGCATGATCGTCGCTGCACTGGCCACGTTGGCCGCAACGGTGATGATCACACCTCCTTCGCTGGTCTCCGCCGCCGGCCTGGCCAACGCTCCCCAATGGACGGCACCTGCCGGCCTGGGACCGGAGCGGCCGGCCACCTGTCCCGCCCTCACCCCCGGAACGACCATGCCGATCGCACCAAGCGATGCAACCTCCTCAGTGACCGGCACGCCGGTATGGCCGGTTCGCCAGAGTGGGGATCCGACGGCCTTCGCCACCTATCTCCACACGGCCGTGACGGCGACCCCACAGGTCCCGTCGAACTGGGCAAGTGACGGGTCCGACTGGAAGCTGGGGGCCGAACGCAGCGCCGACACCACGATCTCGTCGAACCCTCAGGAGCTCTGCGGCGTCCAGGGCAACAGCGTCGACACCGCCTGGCAGACCACCACCGGCGCTCCGACCACCGTGATCGGCGTCCTCGACTCCGGCATCCGCTGGTGCGATCCCGGGACCGTGGAAAAGATCGCCCTCAACCGGGCCGCCCTCCCGGCTCCTGAGGATGCTCAGGGACGCACCAAGGCCGACCTCGTCGCTGCGGGTGCAACACCGAGCGATACCGACCCCTATGACCTACTCGGCATCGGTGTCCTCGACGTCGCCCAGTACGCGGCTGACCCTCGAGTGGCTGCTGTCGAGGCTGCGTACGGCGGCACCTACTGCTCATCCGAGGGTGGTGACTACACCGGCATCTCGGCTGAGGACCTGATCCGGACCTTCGGTCGCCCCACTCTCCCTGACACCTCGAGCAACCCGAGCTACTACGCAGTGACCACGAACGGCTTCACCGAGGCCATCGCTGGCTGGAACTTCGTCGACAACACCAATGACCCGATCGACGATGTCAGTTACGGCCACGGCACCGGTGAGGCTGGTGACATGGCTGGATCCGCCGGATCTACCGGCAACGGCGTGGGTGCCTGCCCGAGCTGCCGAGTACTGCCGGTGCGCGTGGGAACCAGTTTCATCGCCGCCTCGAATGCCTTCGCCCAGGGAGTCGCCTTCGCAGTCGACTCTGGAGCCACCATCGTCTCAGAAGCCCTCGGCGCCATCGACCACACTGCTTCTGCCACCCAGGCCATCGACTACGCCTCAGCCCACGGCGTACCCATCGTGGCCAGCTCCGCTGATGAGGAGTCCGAGCACGCCAACCTGCCTTCGTCGATGTCGAATCAGGTCATCGATGTGAACTCCTCAACCCGAGCCTCGGCCGGCATCGGCCCGGCCAGTGCACTGCTGCTCAACGGCTGCACCAACTACGGCCCCCAGATCTCGGTCACGGTCGAGTCGTCGAGTTGCTCGTCCGAGGCCACCGGCAAGACGTCGGGCATCATCGGCCTGGCCGAGACCGCCGCCGCCCAGTCAATGGCCGCGGGAACCATCACGGCCTATCCCGGCCTCACGAACGGGGTCGGAGCATCAGTGCCCTTGAGCGCCAATGAGATCCTCCAGCTCGTGACCATGTCCGCCGATGACGTCGACTTCACCACGGCGGCGCCCTCGGCGTCTCCTCCCGCGAAGCACAACAACTTTGCCCTGACCTCGCCGACAACGTTCAACATCCTCGGGATCACCTCCAAGCGGTACAAGTCCACCCCTGGCTATGACCTCTCCACGGGCTACGGACGCATCGACGCTGCCCGGATCGTCCGGCGGATCGCCACTGGCCAGATCCCACCCGAGGCCCTGGTCTCGTCGCCGACCCCGGGCCTCGTGGTCCCGACCACCGGGAAACTGGCCGTCACCGGAACTGCGGCAGCGGTGCGCTCGTCGGCCTACACCTGGCAGCTCGACGTGGCACCGGGTGCCTCGCCTGCCGACTCGGCATGGAAGCAGGCCGCCCACGGAGCAGGCACAGCGCCGACCACCGGGACACTGGCCACCTTGGACCTTGCCACGGTGGCCGACCTGTTCCCCGGTGGCGCCACCTCGCTCACGGGGGCCAACACCAAGGCCAGCGGTTCGCCTTCGGTCGATCGCTTCGCCTTCACCATCCGTCTCGTCGTCCAAGCCGCCGATGGCCAGCTCGCCATGTCCCGGTCAACTCTGTCGATGCATGATGACCCGACCCTGGTCACCAGCTTGACCAAGACCCTCAGCAGCTCCCTCGATGCCCCGATCCGCCTTGCCCCACTCGGGCCCGACGGCAGTCAGGTGGCGGTCGTCCCCGAGTCCGATGGCACCATCCACGCCTACACCTCCGACGGGGCTGAACTTCCCGGATGGCCCGTGCACACCGACCCTCTCGGATATCACGCCAACGAGCCCGCCTTCTCGACGGGCGCCATCTCGGCTCCCCACGGAGAGATCATCGGTGGCGTGGCCATTGGGAACCTCGCCGATGCCGGCGGGGTGCCGACCGATGTCGTGGCCACCGACTACTCCGGAAAAATCTACGCATGGGACAGCTCGGGCACGCTGCTGCCAGGGTGGCCAGTGCACTCGAACCCGGACTACTCGGCCTCATCCGCCCGGGACCGGTTCAACCGCCTGCTCCCGGGCTTCCTCGGTGCCCCCTCCCTGGCCGACCTGACCGGCAACGGAACGCTCGACGTGGTGGCCTCAGGGATGGACCGGCACGTCTACGCCTTCAGCCCCGCCGCAAGTGCGCTGCCCGGGTGGCCGGTCCTCGTCATCGACCCAAGCAAGGTCGCAGCGGTAGACCCGGTGACCAACCACGTGACCTTCTCCGACCCGGCCACCGTGGCCCAGGGAACCGAACTGCTCGACACGCCGGCCATTGGCTCCCTATCCGGCTCGGGTCGACCCAATGTGGTGGTGGCCTCCGACGAGGAGTACTACGAGCCACTCAATGCCTCGCTCGACGGCCTCATGCACGCCATCTTGAGTGCGGCCGGGTACCTGAATCACACCGCCAATGCCAGGGTCTACGCCCTGAGTCCCGACGGGACCAACGCCGGCCCGGGGATCGGAGCGGTCCCCTCGGCCGGAGCCATCCTGCCTGGATGGCCCGCCAAGGTGGGCGACCTCGAGCCCGGCCTTCTTCCCACCATCGGTGATGGAGCCACCGCCAGTCCGGCGCTGGTTCGCCTTGGAAGCAAACGTTCACTCACCGTGGTGACCGGAGCAACGGCCGGCCCGCTCTATGAGTTGACCGCCAAGGGGGCCTCGGCACTCGGTACGACAAACGGCCTCCCCAATGTGCTCTCACAGTCCCCGGCGCTACCGGGTCTGGCAAACCTGTCGATCCCCGCTCTGGGTGCAGCGACGGTAGCGCCGATCGGTCGGAGCCGAACCCCATCGATCTTCTCGGCACTCGCCTCACTCGGTCGTCTCGCCGACCAGGGCGCACCCGGGGCCCAGACTCCGAGCACCAACCTGCTCGGTGGATGGTCCGCCTCGTCAGGTGCCTTCCTGCCCGGCTTTCCCGGGACGATGAACGACCTGCAGTTCCTCACCTACCCGATCGTGGCCAACGTGGCCGGGAGATCAGCGGGTGGCTTCGTGATTCAGGGCAGCGGACTCGGCGACCTGAGGGCCTATGGACCCGATGGGGTGGTCCCTGCCGGCTGGCCGAAGTTCACGGGGGGGTGGGTGGTCGGCGGCGCGGCCGTCGGCCAGGTCAGCGGCATTCAATCGGGTGTCGTCATGGTCGGAACCCGCAGTGGCCAACTATGGGCTTGGCGAATCCACGGCAAGGGCTGCAAAGCCCCCGGTGCCTGGCCGCAGGTCCACCACGACCTCGCCAACTCATCGAACTTGTCGACAACGCTGCCAGCCTCAACCTGCTGAGGCCACGCAGGCTGCTCCGGGCCATGGCCCGGAGCAGCCCACCAGCTACTTGACCCCGAGCCGCTTGTTGTAGGCGGCGATGATCCCATTCGACGCCGAGACCGCGGCGTTGATCGCCGTCTTCGGGGCAATGTTCTTCACAAAGATCGAGGCTTCGGCATTGGCGATCGCCCCATTGACGTCCTCGAACGGCCCGATCACCGCACCGGCGGTGGCAGCATCCTGGGTGCCCTTGGTCAGCTGCGTGTAGGCGACCTTGAAGCCAGGGTCCTTGGCCCAGAGGGCCTTGATGCTCGGGCTGTTAGCCGCCGAGGTACGCAGCGGGATGTAGCCGGTGCCGGCCGACCAGGCCGCCTGGGTCGATGCCGACAGCAGGTACGCCTCGTACTGCCAGGCGGCTGCCTGCTTGGCCGGAGTGGAGCGCTTGGAGATCCACAGGCCGTTGCCGCCGGGCTCGACACCACCCTTCGACGAAGTGGTGAACACCTTGGGCATCGGAGCCACACCGACATCCACGTTCGGGTACTGTCCCGTGGCGAGCAGCTGCTCGATGGTGCCCTGGGCGGCTGAAGTATCGATGGTCATGGAGAACTTGCCTGAGCCGGCGCCAAGGAGGTTGTCGTAGCGGCTCGCCCCCTGGACCGAGTTGGTCTGGACGCTGCCGTCCTTCTTCATCTGTGCCAACGCATTGAAGACCGCGAGACCAGCCGAGGAGTTGAAGCTGGCCTTGGTGGCCCGGCTGGTTCGACCATTGGAGTTGTTCACCGACACCTGGTTGCCTGTGGCCATCCAGGTGAAGAGGTGCCAGGGGTCAAGGACCATACCCATGCCGGCGCCGGTCTTGGCCTTGAGGACCTTGGCCGTCGAGACCAGCTGGCTCAGCGTTGCGGGTGGCTTCGTGGGGTCCAGACCAGCCGCAGTGAAGGCCTTCTTGTTGTAATACAACACCGGGCCGGAGACGCCGAATGGCATGCCCCACTGGACCTTGTTGACCTTCCAGTAGGCCAGCGCCCGGGGCAGCAGGTCACCAGTCTTGAAGCCAGCCGCCGACATGCAGGTCTGGGCCGGGATGAACGACTGGGTGTCGATGGCGGCCTGGGTGTCAGTGTCGGTCAGCATCGCGAGGTCCGGCGTCAGGCCAGTCGAAAGGGCCGAACGGTACTTCTGGAAGGTCTCTTGATAGCTGGTCTGGACCACGAGGTTGACGTGGACCTTCTTCTGCGAGGCGTTGAAGGCATCGGTGAGCCGCACCATCTCCTCGCCATTGGCCCGAGGCATCGACTCCCAGAAGTTGATGGTCACGGGTCCCTTGGAGGAGGCAAGGGCCTTGGGACTGCAGACCGGGGTCGATGCGGCACCTGCGAGCGCACCGCTGCCCGCGACCAGCGGGAGGACGGTAGCGCCGAGACAGAGAGCGGCGGTGGCGGCAATGGTACGGGATCGAATCATGAGGCGATCATCGCACGCTCTCCGGCCGAGCGCACGGACGCTGCCGACGTGTCGCGTCGATCAACCCTCCCGCTGCGATGGCGTGGACTACTTGACGGCGCCGGCAGTGAGGCTGCGAACCAGTTGCTTCTGGAACACCACCAGCAAGACGATCAAGGGGGCGATGGCGATAATCGTCCCTGCCAGCGAGACATTGAGCTGGTCGAGCTGGGTGTTGAGCAGCTGCTTGAGGCCGATCTGCACGGTGCGGACCGAGTTGTCGTTGCCAGTGACCAGGAGCGGCCAGAGGTATTGGTTCCAGGCGCCAAGGAAGCTGAACACACCGAGGGCGGCAATGGCCGGTCGGGCCAGCGGGATGGCCACGGCCCAGAGGAATCGGAGGTGGCCGTAGCCGTCGAGCTGGGCTGCTTCCTTCAGATCCCGCGGGATTTGCAGGAAGGCCTGACGGAGCAGGAACACGCCAAACCCAGTGGCCAGGAACGGCAAGGTGAGTCCGGGGAAGCTGTTGAACCACCCGAGACTCGACACGGTGGTGAGGTTGGTCGCCACGGTCACCTCGAAGGGGATCATCAGAGTCATGAGGAAGACGATGAACAGCGTCTTTTTAAGGGGGAACTCAAGGAACGCGAAGGCGAATGCGGCCAGGATCGACGTCACCAACTGGCCTGCCACGATGATCACGGTCTGGACGGCGGAGTTGCGCAGGTAGATGCCCAGATGGCCACCGGTCCATGCATCGGGGTAGGTGTGCCACTGCGGGTTGGTCGGGATCAGTGGTGGTGGCTGGTGGGCGATCTGGCTCGGGAGCAGGAGTGAGTTCACCAGCGCCATGTACACCGGGAACAGCACGATCACCGCGCCCAAGGTGAGCAGGAGGTAACGGGCCACCAGCCGAGCCCGGGGCCGGCGTCGCCGCACGACATCGGTGGGCTGCTCAGTTGCCGGCATAGTGCACCCGCCTTTCGAGGAACCGGAACTGCAGCAGCGTCACGCTGAGCAGGATCGCGAACAGCACGATGGATAGCACCGCGGCGAGACCTGGATCGTTCTGCACCGAGAGTGCCCGGTAGATATAGAAGAGCAGCACGTTGGTGTGGGTGAACTCAGCGTTCTGCGATCCGATGAGGATGTCGATCTGGCCGAAGCTCTGGAAGGCATAGATGAATCCGACCACGAGGCCGAAGAAGATCGTTGGCGACAGCAGCGGAATGGTCACTCGGAAGAACATCGTGGGGGCCCGTGCGCCATCGAGTCGGGCGGCCTCGAGGACCTCCTCGGGCAGCGACTGGAGGCCAGCAGTCATGATGATGAACGAGAGGCCGAGGAACTGCCAGATGGCGATCACGGCGACGGCCGGCAGGGCCCAGGTGGGATTCGACAAGATGGCGGGGTGCGGGTCGAGGCCCAGCCAAGGCAGCAGGCCCACCACGGGGTCCATCAGGGTGCCGAACACCACGGCGGCCACCGCGACCGAGGTCACCACCGTGGACGAGAAGATGACCTGGAATATGGCCATCCCCTTGAGCGCCTTGTGGGCGGCGAGGGCCAGCACCAGGCCTCCGAGAAGACCGGTGGGGACCACCATCACCACGAACAGCAGCGTCGAGATCAGGCTCTGGTGGAAGGTCACCGACGACAGGACGTCGCCGACCTGGCTCAATCCGACGAAGGTCGAGGGCAGCCCGGGGTACGGAGGGTTCTGATAGAGGGCCAACTTGAAGTTCTGGAGAAAGGGCCAGAAGGTGAAGATAGAAAATATGACGAGGCCCGGCAGCAACAGGGCATAGGCCAAGGCCCAGTCCTTGTGCCGACGCGTCGCCCGGGTCCTCATTGGGATCCTTCGATCCGGTCCCCGGTCGCAGCGTCGAATGCGTGGAGGCTCGAAGGATCCACCGAGACCAGCACCGAGTGGCCAAGGTCAGGGCGGACCTGGTCATGGCCCTGGCGGACCACCAGGGTGGTGCCTCCCTCGAGCTTGCAGTGCACCTGAGTCTCGGCTCCGAGCATCTCGACCAAGCTGACGGTGGCCCGGAGGCCTTCGGTGCCCAGCGACAGCGACTCGGGTCGAGCCCCGAGGGTGACCTCCCCCGGCGCGATGCCCGAAAGCTCAGCGGGCACCACCAGCGATCCGCTGGGCGTGACCAGTTCGTCGCCCTGACGTCTCGCCGGGATGAGGTTCATCCCCGGACTGCCAAGGAAGGTGGCCACGAAGGTATTGGCCGGGCGCTCATAGAGATCTTGAGGGGCAGCAACCTGCTGGAGGCGGCCGCCCTGCATCACGGCGATGCGGTGACCCATGGTCATGGCTTCAACCTGATCGTGGGTGACGTACAGCGTCGTCGTACCGAGGCGTCGCTGCAGCGCCACGATGTCGCCCCGGGTCTGCACTCGGAGCTTGGCGTCGAGGTTAGAGAGCGGCTCATCCATGAGGAAGACCCTGGGGTCGCGCACGATGGCACGGGCGAGAGCCACCCGCTGGCGCTGGCCGCCGGAGAGCTGGCCGGGCTTGCGGTCCATCAGGTCCTCGAGACCGAGGGTCGTCGCCGCCTCGAGTGCACGTTGCTTCCGCTCGGCTGTCTCGATCTTGCGTTGGCGCAGCGGGAACTCGATGTTCTTGGCCACGCTCATGTGCGGGTAGAGGGCGTAGCTCTGGAAGACCATGGCCACGTCACGGTCCTTCGGGTCCACGTCGTTGACCAGGTCATCGCCGATCATCAGCGACCCTTCGGTGACCTCCTCGAGTCCCGCCACCATGCGCAGGGCAGTGGTCTTACCGCAGCCCGAGGGGCCAAGCAGGACGAGGAGCTCGCCGTCGGCCACCTCGAGGCTCAGATCGTCAACCGCAGCAACGTCCCCATAGCGCTTCGACACGTTGGCAAAGTGCACTCTGGCCACAGGCCAAGACCCTCCTCAGTCGGTACTCCTGAGGGAAACCTAGTCCCAGACCACGTCATCGAGGCGTGTTGCACAGGGACCTTCGGCCCTACCAAGTCTCGAGGCGCATCCCTAGCGTGACGCGCAGAGCCTGCGGGCCCGACCTCGAGGAGCACTATGACCGCCATCGACATGAATCGACCCCGTCACGAGATCAACGTCCTCGATCGAGATTTCATCCGGGACCCCTGGGAGGGTTACGCGCGACTCCGTGCCGAACAGCCCATCTTCTTCGACGATGTCAACGACCTCTGGGTACTGACCCGCCACGACGATGTGACCTATGCCTCGATCCACCCTGAGCTGTTCTGCTCAGGCCAGGGCGTCCGGCCCACCGGGTCCTTCGACCTCTCGCTCATCGCTCTCGATGGCGAGCGGCACATCCGCCAGCGCCGCCTGATCAACCAGGGCTTCTCCCCCCGCATGATCCGGACCATGGAGAAGCGCATCCGCCAGGTCGTTACAGAGACTCTCGACGCCATCGCCACCAAGGGATCCTGCGACTTCGTCGAGGACATCGCCGTGCCCATCCCTATGGTGGTCATCGCCGAACTGATGGGCCTTCCTGTCGAAGACCGGGACCGCTTCTGGCGCTGGTCCGATGCCATGATGGCGGGCGAGGGCCGCCGCGAGGGCGACCCGGAGCTCGAAGCGGCAGGCCACGCCTTCGGGGAGTACATGGACTACGTGTCGGGCCTCGTGGCCGACCGTCGGGCCAACTACCGGGCGGCCAAGGCAGAGGGTCGCGAGCCCGAGGGCGACGACCTGATCAGCGTGCTGGTGGCTGCTGCCGAGGAGGGCATCATCGACACCGACGAGGACCGCGACAACGACACCTTGGCCGAAGACGAGCTGATGATGTTCCTGGTAGTGGTGATCGTGGCTGGGAACGAGACCACCCGCAACGCGATCTCTGGCGGGATGTGGGCGCTGCACGAGTTCCGCGACCAGTGGGAGGCTGCCCTCGCCCGCCCAGAGCTCTGGGCCAGTGCTGCCGACGAGATCTGCCGCTGGGTCAGCCCGGTGATCAGCTTCGTGCGCACGGCCACCTGCGACGCCACGATTGCCGGCCACCAGATCCTCCAGGGCGAAAAGGTCCTGATGCTGTACCAGTCGGCGAACCGAGACGAGGCCGTCTTCGACGACCCCGACAACCTCCGCCTCGACCGCAGCCCGAACCCCCATCTGGCCTTCGGTGTCGGGCCCCACGTCTGCATGGGGATCAACCTCGCCCGGCTCGAGATCCGGGTCTTGTTCGAGGAGCTCTCGCGACGCTTCCCTGACATCGACGTGGTCGCTGGTACCTCCCCGGTGTGGGGCGACTCAACCCTGGTCCACGCCATCGAGTCGCTGCCGGTGACCTTCACTCCCGAGCGCACCTGAGGTCGCCGGCGGCATCGATGGCGAGGCCGGCGGGCATCTTGAGGATTCGGGTGGCGTTGAGCTTCACCTCGACCGCGGTCGCCATCTCCTGACCAACCAGAATTCAGGAGATGGCGGGCAGCCGGAGGCCGCATTGCCATGGGAATTGGCCACGAAGGCTCCCCGCCGCATCCACAGCGATGCCCCCGGAGAAGATCGGTGCCGCCGGCGCAGGGGAGCCATCGGGGGTGACAGGATCGCTCCGGCCGGCTCGACGGCTGTCAGGCCGCCGGCGACCATGAGGCTGAGCGACGGCAGTACTCGTCTGGCTAGGGACCTTCAAGAGGACATGTCGCTCTCGCCACGCATCCAGCTGCGGCTTGACCGTGACAGGCGTGCTGGCGATAGGGTTCATGCCATGTCGATCACACGCGTGGGAATCATCGGATCAGGAATCATGGGCTCGGGCATCGCCGAGGTGGCTGCGGCCAACGGCTACGAGGTCGTGCTGCGAAGCCGAAGCCTCGACAGCGCCGAGGGCATGAAGGCGGGCCTCGCCAAGTCGCTCGACAAGCAGGTGGCGCGAGAGAAGCGCACCGCTGAGGAGGCCGCCGAGATCCTCGGTCGCGTCACCACCGCCACCGAGCTGTCCGCTCTTCGTGACTGTGACCTCGTGATCGAGTCCGTCGTCGAAGACCTCGCCGTGAAGCTGGCCCTGTTCTCCGAGCTCGACGGCATCGTAAAAGAGGGCGCCATCCTGGCCACCAACACTTCGACCCTTCCCGTCGTCGAGATGGCCATGGCGACGAATCGCCCCGACAAGGTCTGCGGCGTCCACTTCTTCAACCCCGCCCCCGCCATGGCCCTCGTAGAGATCGTCGCCCCGATCACGGCCTCGGACGAGACCATGGCGGCCGTGACTGAGTTCGCCACCTCGTGCGGCAAGGACGCCGTGGCGGTTAAGGACCAGGCCGGCTTCATCGTCAACGCTCTGCTCTTCCCTTACCTGAACAATGCCATCCGCCTGCTCGAGGGTGGCGTGGCCACCAAGGAGGGCATCGACTCGGCCATGAAGGGTGGCTGCGGCTTCCCGATGGGCCCCTTCGCCCTGCTTGACCTCGTCGGTCTTGACACCTCGCTGGCCATCCTCGACGCCCTCTACGACGAGTTCCGGGACCCCAACTACGCAGCCATACCGCTGCTGCGTCGCATGGTGGCCGCCGGCCAACTCGGTCGCAAGACCAAGCTCGGCTTCTACGACTACAACAAGTAGTCGACGCCCGTCGCCATGATCCGGCGATGAGACTGAGACCACCACACAGCACCCATCCGAAGGAGGCTCACCATGGCTGAGCGCGCCAAGCCCTGGGTCATGAGGACCTACTCGGGTCACTCAACCGCCGAGGCGTCCAACGCCCTATACCGGACCAACCTGGCCAAGGGTCAGACCGGACTGTCGATCGCCTTCGACCTGCCCACCCAGACCGGCTACGACCCCGACGCACCCGAGGCTTCGGGCGAGGTCGGCAAGGTCGGCGTTCCCGTGGCCCACCTCGGCCACATGGCGGCACTGCTCGACCAGATCCCGGTCGGGGAGATGAACACCTCGATGACGATCAACGCCACCGCTGCCTGGCTGCTGGCGCTCTACATCGCCAACGCCGAGGACCAGGGTGTCGACCCGGCGGTGCTGACCGGCACCACCCAGAACGACATCGTCAAGGAGTACCTGAGCCGGGGCACCTACATCTACGGCCCCGTCCCCTCCCGACGCCTCATCGTCGACATGATCGCCTACACCGTGCGCCATGTGCCGAAGTGGAACCCCATCAACGTCTGCAGCTACCACCTCCAAGAGGCCGGAGCCACGCCCGTCCAGGAGATCGCCTATGCCCTGGCCACCGCCATCGGCGTCATCGATGCCGTCCGGGACTCTGGAAAGCTCGATGCTGACGAGATCCCGGCCTTGGTCGGTCGCATCAGCTTCTTCTGCAATGCCGGGATCCGCTTCGTCGAGGAGACGGCCAAGATGCGGGCGTTCACCAAGATGTGGGACGTCATCTGCCTCGAGCGCTACGGCGTTCAAGACCCCGCCAAGCGCCGCTTCCGCTATGGCGTGCAGGTCAACAGCCTCGGCCTGACCGAGCAGCAGCCCGAGAACAACGTTCAGCGGATCGTGCTCGAGGCCTTGGGTGTCACACTCTCGGCCGATGCTCGGGCTCGGGCCCTGCAGCTGCCTGCCTGGAACGAGGCTCTGGGACTTCCCCGTCCGTGGGACCAGCAGTGGAGCCTGCGCATCCAGCAGGTCCTCGCCTTCGAGACCGACCTCCTCGAGTACGGGGACATCTTCGAGGGCAGCCACGTCATGGAAGCCAAGACCGCCGAGCTCATGGAGGCCGCCCAGGCCGAGCTCGACGAGGTCCTCAGCCTCGGTGGCGCCTTCGAGGCCATCGACGAGCTCAAGTCCCGACTCGTGCGCAGCCAGGCTGAGCGGGTGGCCCGCATCGAGGCCGGCGAGCAAAAGGTCATCGGAGTCAACAGCTTCGTCGAGACCGCCGACTCACCTCTCATCGACGAGAATGGGCTCGAGGCCATCATGAAGGTGGACCCCCTCGTCGAGAACCAGCTCAAAGAGGACGTGGCTTCCTGGCGGGCGATACGCGACGAGGCTGCGGTCACCGCTGCCCTCGCTGAGCTCAAGCGCGTGGCGGTCAGCGAGGATGTCGCCGACAACATCATGATCCCGTCGATCGCCCTCGCCCACGCCGGGGGCACGACAGGCGAATGGGCCGCTGCGCTCCGAGATGTCTTCGGCGAGTACCGGGCGCCCACCGGCGTGGCCGGCGGCGTCGGTCGCCGGGGCAGTTCCATGGCCGCCGTGGCGGCACGGACCGCCTCGATGGAAGAATCCGGCGGCCGGCCGCGACTCCTCGTGGCCAAGCCCGGCCTCGATGGTCACTCCAATGGCGCCGAGCAGATCGCCGTGGCCGCTCGAGATGCTGGCTTCGAGGTGGTCTACCAGGGCATCCGGCTCACCCCAGAGCAGATCGTGGCTGCCGCTCGCGACGAAGACGTCGATCTCATTGGCATCTCGATCCTGTCGGGCTCGCACCTAGAGCTCGTGCCCGAAATTCTCGATCGCGCCCGGATTGCCGGCGTCGAGGCCAAGGTCATCGTGGGTGGGATCATCCCCCCTGACGACGCCCGGGTCCTCCTCGACAAGGGTGTGGCGGCGGTCTACACCCCCAAGGATTACGAGCTCGTCGAGATCATGGACGACATGGTCGATCTCGTCATCGCCCACCGGGCCTCGCAGGCCTGAGGCCACCCAATCCCCAATCACCCCCGCCCAATGAGAAGGTGATGTCCCCCTAGGGACGATCGCGCCGGGTGACGTGGTGCTTAGTGAACCAGCGGCCAGAGAAGCGCCAAGGGTTCGCCGGAGCCTCGTCGACTCTCACAACCGCCGGACGAAGCATCTGCTCGGCCGCAGCGGTGATGACGGCAAGGATCTCGCCGTCAGGCTGAGGCCGGGGCGTCAAGCCGCCCGAGGTGCTCACAGTGGGACGTTCCCGTGCTTGCGCTTGGGCAGATCCTCACGCTTGGTCACCAGCATCTCGAGGCTGCGCGAGAGAATTCGGCGAGTCTCCGCCGGGTCAATGACGTCATCGATGTAGCCCCGCTCGGCTGCCTGGTAGGGGTTGGCGTAGCGCTCAGAGTAGTCATCGACCAATTCGGCCCGGCGGGCCACCGGGTCATCAGCGTCCTTGAGCTCAGAGCGGTAGACGATCTCGACGGCGCCGGCGGCACCCATCACAGCGAGCTCCGCCGACGGCCATGCGAAGGCGAGGTCGGCGCCGATGGACTTCGAGTTCATGACTACATACGCTCCGCCATAGGCCTTGCGAGTGATGATCTGGATCCTCGGAACGGTGGCCTCGCAGTAGGCGTAGAGCAGCTTGGCGCCATGACGGATGATGCCGCCGTACTCCTGGTCGGTGCCGGGCAGGAAGCCCGGGACGTCGACGAAGGTCACGAGCGGGATGTTGAAGGCGTCACAGGTCCGCACGAAGCGAGCGGCCTTCTCCGACGAGTCGATGTCGAGTACGCCGGCCAAGATCATCGGCTGGTTGCCGACGATGCCGACGGGGCGGCCCCCGATACGGGCGAAGCCACAAGTGATCGACGGGGCGTAGGCGGCATGGACCTCGAAGAAGTCACCGTCGTCAGCCACCACCGAGATGATCGAGCGCATGTCATAGGGCTGGTTGGCGCTCGCCGGCAGGATCTCGGTGAGCTCGGGGCAGAGTCGGTCCGGGTCGTCTTCGATCGCAGCTCGAGGCGGCTCCTCCAAGTTGTTGGCCGGGAAGAAGCCGAGCAGGTACTTGACGTCATCGAGGCAGGCGTGCTCGTCGGCTGAGACGAAGTGGGCCACGCCGGACTTGGTTGCGTGACTCATGGCGCCGCCGAGTTCTTCGAGGGTCACCTCTTCGCCGGTGACGGTCTTGACCACGTCGGGGCCGGTGATGAACATGTGGCTGGTCTCGTTGACCATGAAGATGAAGTCGGTCAGGGCCGGCGAGTAGACCGCCCCACCTGCGCAGGGGCCCATGATGACGGAGATCTGCGGGATGACACCGGAGGCCTTGGCGTTGCGGTGGAAGATGCCACCGTAGGAGTGCAGCGAGACAACGCCTTCCTGAATGCGTGCCCCGGCACCATCGTTGAGGCCGATCATGGGAACTCCGAGCGAGTTGGCGAGGTCCATGATCTTGTGGATCTTCTCGGCGAAGACCTCGCCGAGTGCCCCGCCGTAGACCGTGAAGTCCTGGCTGAACACGCAGACCTTGCGGCCGTCGACGGTTCCGAAACCGGTGATCACTCCGTCGGTATAGGGCCGAGACTCCTCGAGACCCATGCCGTGGGCCCGGTGGCGGGCGAGCATGTCGAGCTCGACGAAGCTGCCCTCATCAACGAGGTACTCGATCCGCTCTCGGGCAGTCAGCTTGCCCTTCTCGTGCTGGCGAGCAACGGAGCGCTCCGAGCCGGCGTGGAGGGCCGCTTCCTTGCGTGCTGCGAGGTCGGCCAGCTTCTCAGTCATCGGATGATCCATAGGAGCCAACGATACAAGAGCAGGGACCGATGGTCCCAAAGGAGGTCCAGACCAAGGTGGAGGCAGACTGTGGCCATGGACGTCGAACCGCTCTCGATCTGCCATGGGTCCTGGTCGGCGGGCCTCGGCCACCACGACGGTCGCCTCTCGGTGCGATGGCTCCGACGAGGCGACGTCGACCTGCTCGGCCCAGAGGGATGCCCTCTCATCGGACCTTGGTTCGGTCGGCTGCGCGACCACAGGATCGCCTTCGACGGCGTGACCGTGGACCTCGATCCCGGCGACCCCCGGATCGATCACGACGACCTCGGCCGACCGCTCCACGGCCTGCGAACCGGACCGGACGACTGGCACCTCTTCTCCCCCGACCCCTCGCGGGCGCTGGCCTCGAGCACTGAGCTCTCTGGTCCGGCATTCCCCTTTCCCCACGAGATCTCGGTCGAGGTGGCCCTCACCGCGGCAGGCCTCGAGGTCACGACCACCCTGACGCCCACCGGTTCGCGCGCGGTGCCTGTGGCATTCGGCTGGCACCCATACCTCGTGGCGGGTGGCGCCGACCCGGAGCGCTGGTCGGTACACCTTCCCTTCGAGCGTCAGGTGGTGCTCGCCGACCTGCTGGCCACGTCGCAGACGGCCTCGGCTGATCTCGTCGAGGACATCGTGCGACCCCGGGACGACTGCTTCTTCGCCCGCGAGGGCGACACTGCCCGCATCGAGGGGCCGACCTCGGCGACCGCCATCGAACTGACGTCGGGCTACGGCTGGGCCATGGTCTGGTCGCCCGAGGGAGCGGGCTTCATCTGCGTTGAGCCCATGGCAGGGCCCCTGCTGGCTCTCGAGGAGCCCTCAGAAGCGATCGTCGTTTCTCCAGGTGAAAGCTTCCGCTGCAGCTTCCGCATCCACTGAAGGACGCCGGGGTGGCCTACTCCTGGACGAGTTCTATGAGCGTGCCGAACGAGGTCTTCGGGTGGACGAAGGCCACGGTGGTCCCTCGGCTTCCAGGACGGGGAGCCTCATCGATCACCCGGCCACCCATGGCCTTGATCGACTCGAGGGCCGCTGCGCAGTCATCGACTCGGTACCCGATGTGGTGAAGGCCCTCGCCCTTCTTCTCTAGGTACTTGGCCACCGGTGACGAGTCGTTGGTGGGGGTGAGCAATTGGACATAGGAGTCCGCCACCTTGAGCAGCGCCTCCTCGACACCGTCGGATTCGACGGTCTCGCGGTGGTCCACCGTGGCGCCGAAGGCCTCTTGGTACCAGGCGATGGCCCCATCGAGGTCGTTGACGGCGATGGCCACGTGGTCGATCTCGGTCAGGATCAGGTCGGTCATTTCGATACTCCTAGAGTTCAGCCGTCGTGGCGACGGAAGATGTTCAGACGGTCCTCGCCCACCTGGGCCCGAAGTTCGGGGTTGGTGATGCCGAGACCCTCGGAGGGTGCTGCGCAGAGCACGCCGATCTTGCCCTCGTGGAGGTTCTTGTGGACCTGATAGGTCGCATCCCCCACCTGGTCAAGGCTGAACACGGCGGAGAGCGGAGGCAGGATCTTGCCCTCGCAGATCAACTGATTGGCGTGCCAGGCCTCGCGGTAGTTGGCGAAGTGCGAGCCCTTGATGGTCTTGAGCTTCATCCAGAGGTGACGGTTGTCGTACTCGATCATGTAGCCAGACGTGGCGGCGCAGGTGACGATCGTCCCGGCCCGCCTGGTCACGAACACGCTGGCTCCCATGGTTTGGCGACCCGGGTGCTCGAAGACGATGTCGACATCGTCGCCGATGAGGCCACGGATGTCCTTGCCCAGCCGACGCCACTCAGACTCATCCTGGGTGTGCTCGTCGGCCCAGAAGCGATACCCCTTCTCCTTGCGGTCGATGACCGCATCCACGCCGAGCTCGTTCAAGATCTCGACCTTCGACGCCGAGGAGACGACCCCGACCGGCGTGCCCCCGCCGTTGAGCACGTACTGCACAGCGAAGGCGCCGAGGCCACCGGTGGCACCCCAGACGAGGACCTTGTCACCTTGGGTCATGTCGGCCCCGTTGCCCGAGACCAGCATCCGGTAGGAGGTCGAATTGCACAGTGCGTTGACCGCCGACTCCTCCCAGGTCAGGTGGGTGGGCTTGGGCATGAGCTGGTTGGCTTTGACCACGGCGATCTCGGCGAGGCCGCCGAAGTTGGTCTCGAAGCCCCAGATGCGCTGGTTCGAGGCCAGCATCGAGTCGTCATGCGCGCTCGGGTCCTGGTCATCGACGTAGTTGCAGTGGATCGTGACTTGGTCGCCGGGGCCCCACGAGCGCACCGATGAACCCGTCTTGAGTACGATGCCCGCGCCGTCGGAGCCGACGACGTGGGTGTCGGTGGCGTGGCGAGCACCCCAGATCGACTCCTTGCCCAGACGATCGAGGAAGCCGAAGGTTGACAGTGGCTCGAAGATCGAGGTCCACACGGTGTTGAAGTTGATCGACGATGCCATGATCAGGACATAGGCCTCGTCGGGGGCGAGCTCGGGCAGGGCGATCTCGCCGACCTTGAGTGAGGCCCGGGGGTCCTTGTCCTCTGACGCAAGGCCCTCGAACATGCCACTGTCCTCGCGTCGGACATAGGCCGCCTTGGTCGTCTCCGGCATGGCCATGCCGAGGAGGTCCTCGCGGCCGGCGCCCTCGATTGCTGCAGTGATGATGTCGCTCATGGGCTTCGACTCTAGTTGCCGCGGCACTCTCTCTTCCGGGTCAGCCGGCCGGACGCGCCCCATGCAGCACGGCGAAGCCTGCCGGAAGCACCTCGTCGCCGAATGAGCGGCGCACCTCGGCGACGAGTCCGGCATCGACCAGCACCCGACAGGCCTCGTCGGCATCGACGAGGATATTGGTGTGCACCTCGTGCTCGTGGTGGCTGGTGCCGTCAGGGTCCGTCCAGGTGAGCGAGATATCTCGAACAAAGCGATCGGGCGAGGCCAGAGCGAAGGTCACGTCCATCTCCCAACCTTCGCCCTCCCATCGCAGAGGCTCGAGGGTTGCCCGGGTCTCGGCATAGGAACGGTCGAGCAGGTCGAGGAGGAGCAGACCACCCATCTCGAGCGAGTCCACGCACTGGAGCAGCACGTCGAAGACCTGCTCTTGACTACCGAGGTAGTTGAGAACGTGACCCACCGAGACGATGTTCGGCGCGGGAATGATGCCGTCGTCACCGAGCACCAACCGCCCGACCGTGGCGTGCGGGACAGCCTCGGCCAACAGGTCGAGCATGTCGGTCGAAGCATCGGTGGCGATCACCCGATGACCGGCGGCGACGAGGTGTCGAGTCAACGCTCCACTCCCCGCCCCGAGCTCGAGCACCTGACAGTCAGGTGCGAGGGCCGCCAGGATGCCCGGCGCACAGAGGTCCCCGTGGCTAGCGAAGGCCTCGTGATGGATCGCCGACAGGCCGGGTCCGTAGAGGGTTGACACTGCTGAGCCTCCTTGGGCTACTCGGTGGCGATCGCCTCGAGGATGTTGAGTCGGGCGGCACGCCGTGCGGGCCACGAGGCGGCCGCCAATCCGAGCAGACCGGCAAGCACCAAGAACGTCACCATGTTCCCCCATGGCACCACGAGGTCGGTGAAGCCCTGATCCTTGAGCGAGGTCACAAGGGCGACCCCGAGGCCGGTGCCCACCACGATCCCGATGACCGCACCGAAGACCGACAAGATGACCGCCTCGGCGCGAATCATCGTCCGCACCTGCCGTCGACTCATCCCGACCGCTCGGAGCAGACCGATCTCCCGTGTGCGTTCAAAGACCGAGAGCATCAGGGTGTTCACGATCCCGATGAGCGCCACCACGATGGCCAAGGCCAGCAGGGCGTAGACGAGACCGAGCAACTGGTTGACCTGCGCCTCCTGGGTCTTCTCGAACTCTGCGCGGGTCTGGACCGTCAGGTTGGGATAGCCAGCGAGGCCCTTGGTCAGTTCGGTCGTCATCTCGCGGCTGGTCACGCCGGACGTGGACACGAGGAGCGCCAACGGGAGCGTGGCGGCGGCAAAGTGGGCATTGAAGGTGGAGCGGCCCACGAGATAGGAGCCGAGGATGATGTTCGGTTTGTAGATCCCCCCGATGGTCAGGGTCGTCGGCCCCGTCTCGGCGAAGGTCACCTTGAGTCGCTGCCCGACCCTGAGCTTGTCCTTCGTCGCCGTGGTCGTGTCCACGAGCAGCTGGCCTCCAGCGAGGGCGCCAGTACCGTCACCCTGATCCATGCGCAGCGTGATCGTGACACCGACGTCCTTGGGTGCGAGGCCGGTGATGGAGGTAACCGAATTGGCGACCTTGGCCTGGCCCGCATAGATCGGCGAGGCCAGAGTGACTCCGGGCAGCGCGGCAACCGTCTTGGCCGCCGCCTCGGAGAATCCGGTGGGTGGGCCACCCTGTGAGGTGGCCATGGCGATGTAGTCCGCGGCGATGGCATCGCTGACGCTGCTCGTGGCTGAGCGCGACAACGAGGCACCGAAGACGGCAATCGTCGATACCAGGGCGAGACCCACCATGAGCGCAGCTGCGGTCTGGGCCGTGCGGCGGGGACTTCGCATGGAGTTCTCTCGGCCCAGTCGGCCGGAGATGCCGCGCAGGCGGGCCAGGGGCCGCCCGAGCATGCTGGCCATCGGACGGGCCACCAGTGGCGAGAGCATGCCGACCCCGATGAAGGTCAAGAAGGCTCCGAGGCCCACCAGGCTGATCTGTGGCGCGCTGAGCCCGACACCTAGTGCTGCCCCTCCAAGAAGGACGAAACTCGCACCGACGACGGTGCGGCGGAGCGAGTTGCCCTCGGTCCCGGCCTGGACGCCTTGGAGCGCGGCGATGGGAGCAATCCTCACCGCCCGACGCGCCGGGCTGACGGCCGAGACGACGGTGACGCCGACGCCGACAGCCAAGCCCACGATGGCTGTGCGAGGAGCGAAGATGAGTGCCCCCTTGGGCAGCGAGATACCGAATGCGTCGAGCAAGGCCTCGAGACCAACCGCCATGGCCACACCGAGCCCAAGGCCGATGATCGAGGCCAGCAGCCCGATGACCAGTGCTTCGAGCATCACCGATCGGAAGACCTGCCCACGGCTGGCGCCAACGATCCGCAGGAGGGCCAGCTCTCTCGTCCGCTGGCCCACCGTGATGGAGAAGGTGTTCAAGATGGTGAAGCCACCGACGAACAGCGAGATAAGGGCGAAGACCAGCAGGGCGGTTGAGAAGAAGCCCAGCGCGTTGTTAATCGCGCTCGACTGCTCGTCAGCCACCTTCTGCGCAGGGACGACCTCGACCCCCGTGGGGAGCACCTTGGCGATGGAGTGCTCCACGGTCGCCTTGTCAGCCCCCGGTGCGATCGCCACCTCGATGGAGTCGACGCGGCCCTCGACGTGAAACAGCTTCTGGGCCGTGGGAAGCGTGAAGGCCGCCAGAGTCGCTCCGCCGAGGTTGTCGGCGCTGCCGAATCGGACGATCCCAGCGATGGTGAAGGTCGCTGGTGGGCCCGGGAGCAACACGGTCACCCGGTCACCCACGTTGAAGCCGTGCTTCTTGGCCGTGCCCTCATCCATGGCGAGCTGGGACGAGTTCGTCGGCCCATGTCCCGAGATCGGATGAAGCGCCGAGAGCTCGGGCTTGCTGCCGAAGGTGGTCCCGAGTGTTGGCGCACCCCCGGTGGTGATGGCCTTGCCATCCTTGCCCACGAACTGGGCGTACCCACCGACCAGGCCTTCGGACGCGGCCACGCCCGGCACGGCCGCCACCTTGCCCAGCAAGGTGTCGGAGACGGGCTGGCGGACAGCTCCAGCGCCCTGCTGGTCAGAGAATGCAGCGACTCCGCGCACCTCGAAGTCGACGTGGCTGTAGATCTTGGAGAACAACGACGTGAAGCTGTTGTTGATCGTGTCGGTCAACACCAGCGTGCCGGTGACGAAGGTAACGCCCAACACGATGGCGAGCGCGGTCAGCGCCACGCGGAGCTTGTGGGCCAAGAGGCCCTTGAGGGTCAGCCGAAGCATCTCAGCCGCCGAGCTTCTTCATCTTCTCAAGGATGGCGTCGGACGTCGGATCCTCGAGTTCGTCCACCAGCCGGCCATCAGCGAGAAAGACCACCCGGTCGGCGAATGCCGCTCCTCGGGCATCATGCGTCACCATGACGATGGACTGGCCGAACTCGGTCACCGAGCGTCGAAGGAACTCGAGCACCTCGGTCGAGGAGTTCGAGTCAAGGTTGCCTGTGGGTTCATCCGCAAAGATCAACTCGGGTCGAGTGACAAGGGCCCGGGCGCAGGCCACTCGCTGCTGCTGGCCACCCGACATCTCGCTCGGCCGATGACCGAGCCGATCGGTGATCCGTAGTTGGTCGGTCACCTGCCGAAGCCAGTCCTCGTCAACCTTTCCCCCGGCAAGGTCGACGGGGAGGGTGATGTTCTCCCGTGCCGTCAGCGTGGGGACGAGGTTGAAGGCCTGGAAGATGAAGCCGACCTTGTCACGGCGAAGCTGCGTGAGGGCCTTGTCATCGAGCGAGCCGATCTCGGCATCACCGATGAAGGCCGTGCCTGATGTTGGAGTGTCGAGGCCGGCCATGCAGTGCATGAGGGTCGACTTGCCCGAGCCGGAGGGACCCATGACGGCGGTGAACCGACCAGCACCGAACTCGAGGGTCACCCCGTCGAGGGCCTGGACGGTGGCATCGCCCGTGCCATAGGTCTTCGTCAGATCCACCGCTGAAGCCGCAGGGCGGCGTGCCGAAGTCGGGCTGCCCTCGATGGTGTCGATCATGGTCATCGCTGCCTCCTCGTCCCACGGCCGACGCCACGGTCATCCCCTCAGTTCTAGTCCCCAAGCAGACCCGGGGAGTCCCGCAGCGCGACCTGTCGATCACCCGTGAGACCTCAGTGTCGACGCAGGACGGCCCAAGTGAATTGCTGCGATACGCCCCAGGGCGTGTGGTGGAATTCCTCATGCGCCTCTTCGAACGCGAAGCCACCTCCGAGCAGGCCAGCCACCTCGTCGGCTGACGATCGGCGCACCTCAAGGCCCGAGCAGCGGTCTGGCCCGTCGGGTCCGAAGGTCCCAATGATGGCCACGCCTCCGGGGGCCACAGCGGCGGCGGCCACCCGGGCATAGGCCTGCCGCTCGTCGTCAGAGGCCATGAAGTGCAGCACGGCTCGGTCATGCCAGGCGTGCACGCTCCGCTCGGGCTCCCACGCCGTGACGTCGGCGACGATCCGAGCGACCGACGTCGGGAAATCGGCTGTCTCGAGCGCCACCGAGCTCAGGTCGAGGACCGTGATATCCGACCAGCCTGCTGCCGCCAGCGCTGCAGCCAAACCTGATCGACCTCCACCCACGTCGAGCACCGATGCAGGGGGTGGCGCCAGACGTGAGAGCAGCTTGAGTGAACGTCCCTGGTCAGCCCGAGACCAGCTCAGCTCGCTGTCGGTTCGCTGGCGGTAGATCTCGTCCCAGTGCTCCGGATCTGCGCTCATGCTGGCCAACCTACCCAGGGTGGCGCCATTGGGCAGGTCGAGCCGCTAAAGTGAACGTAAGGTTAACTACGAGACACAGAGATGAACGGGAGGTGGTGAGATGGCGAACTTTACCAAGGCCCGGCGGCCGGCGAGCACCCGACGGACCACCGGTCGCATCGTTGCCCCGACTTCGCTCGACGTGCTCGGCCTCGAGGACCTCACGGCGGTCTCCTCGACGCCACCCCTGGCACTGCCTCGCTCGATGTCGGCTTCACGCTTGCTCGACGTCCTGGGCCCCAAGCGAACCACCCATCCCCGTCCGCTCGCCGAACGGGGATTTTCACGACACACCGAGCGACAGGAGTCGACATGGCGATCACGATGACCGAAGGGTGGTGCACCGACCCGTTCGAGCTCCACGAAGCTCGATGGATCTCGGCGGGGACTCCCACCAAGTTGGTACGTGATGGCTCGGTCGAGACCTATGAACCGGTGCCATCGGCCGCGCCGAGCGCACTGCCCGTTCCGATGTGCAGCCGGGCCGCCGCCTCCCATGGTGCCGATCTGCTGCGGTCCGACCGTGCGGTGCCCGATGCCCGATCGGCCATGAACCGCGCCGCGAGCAAGATCCTCGTACATACCTGGTACTGAGGAGCGCCACCCCTGGCAATCGAAGTCGATGTCAAGCGCTAGGTTGAGCGAAAGGACGGCGGGCATAGAACGCCCGACCGCATGAGGGCGTCACGATGAGTGGCGCGGACACAAGGAGGAACCCCATGGGCGGGACCGTGATCGTTTCGGGTGCACGCACCCCTATCGGCAAGCTGTCGGGGGCCTTCGCCTCGCTGACCGCCATGGACCTCGGTGGCGTCGCCATCGCCGAGGCACTGCGTCGCGCCGGGATCACCGGCGAGCAGGTGGACTATGTCTTCATGGGCCAAGCCATCCAGGCCGGACAAGGCCAGATCACTGCCCGTCAGGCGGCGCTCAAGGGTGGCGTGCCGATGAACGTCCCATCGACCACCATCAACAAGGTGTGTCTGTCGGGCCTCAACTCGATCTACCTCGCCGATCTGATGATCAACGCTGGTGAGGCCGACATCGTCGTGGCCGGCGGCATGGAATCGATGACCCGGGCCCCTCACCTGCTTGACGGCGCCCGGTCGGGCATCCGGATCGGTGATGCCACGCTGGTCGACTCGATGATGTACGACGGCCTCACTTGCGCCATCGACAACTGCGCCATGGGCTTGAGTACCGAGAACTACGCCGCCGGCGCCATCAGCCGCGAGCGCCAGGACGAGCTGGCTGCCGCCAGCCACCAGAAGGCCGCCGCCGCTATCGAGTCCGGACGCTTCGAGGTCGAGATCGCCCCAGTGACCATCCCGCAGCGCAAGGGTGACCCCAAGGTCATTTCCGTCGACGAGGGCGTTCGCGGCGAGACCACCACCGAGTCCCTCGGTGGCCTGCGTCCGGCGTTCACCAAGGACGGCACCGTCACTGCCGGCAACGCGTCGCAGATCTCTGATGGCGGTTCCGCCGTCGTCATGATGTCCAAGGCCAAGGCCGACGAGCTTGGGGTCACCCCGCTCGGCGAGCTCGTTGCCTATGGCCAGGTGGCCGGCCCCGACGCCAGCCTCTTGACTCAGCCATCCCGGGCAATCGCCCAAGCTCTCGGCAAGGCCGGACTCAGCGTGTCCGACCTCGACATTGTCGAGCTCAACGAAGCCTTCGCCGCCGTCGGCCTCGCCTCGATCGACGAGCTCGGCCTTGACGCCTCAATCGTGAACGTCAACGGTGGCGCCATCGCCCTCGGCCACCCGCTCGGCATGTCGGGCAACCGGGTGGCCATCACCGCCCTCTACGAGCTCGGCCGCCGTGGCGGTGGCACCGCTGCGGTCGCATTGTGCGGCGGTGGCGGCCAAGGCGACGCTGCGATCCTGCGCACCATCTAGTCCATCCCGACGACCGTCACGCTCGCTGGCGCAGCCTCTGCTCTGCGGGAGTGACGGTCGTCAGGACGATGGCTGCACGCGTGGCGCTCGTCGGTACCAACGTGGTGAGGCACGAGAGGCGGCTGGCGCCGATTGTCGGATCGTGTCGAACGTGATCAAGAGGCTGATGTTGGACGGGTGATCGGTGCGCCATCAGCAATACCCGCTCATGTTCGTGGCGTTCTGGCTTCACAATGCCGTCACTGATCAGTGCTGAACTCAGCCGAGGTCGCCGTGTCCCTCGCCTCGTGCGGCTCGACTACCGCTTCGAAGCCATCGAGGTGATCGCTCGCCGCAGTGACCGGCCGGAGCGATCCACACCTTGGATCTCCGACATCCCTGATGCGCCCTGTGGCTTTGATCACACCGGGTTGACGGATCGGCCACCGACTCCATCGGGTCCGCTGCGTAACGCTCGACGCCCACAACCGAATGCGCCTGTCCTGTGGATCTTGGTACCAGGCAATTCACGACGGCAAGGATGCAAGCACGACCTCGCTAGGAAGGCGTGTCCGGCAGGTAGCGCGGGGGTGCGCTGGCCACGAGTGGCACCGTGACACACGGATACGGCAGGTCTCGCACCGAGGGAGCGAACCAGGCCACCAGGTTCAGCCCTGAGCCGAGGGCCAGTTCGCTGAGGAGATAACCGGACGGAGCCCCTTTGGCGAGGCCGGCGAAGAACCCCACCTCCTGTGAATCGACCAGGCCGGCGATCTTCGGAAGGAACCCGGCCATCCGACCCGTCTCGAGGGCGAGGACTGCCACCTTGGCAATGACCGGGTTCTGCATCTCCCGCCAGGCCAATGCCTCAGCCATGGCCGGACCGAGGCGCTCCGAGGCCTCAGCGAGAAAGCCGGCGATCTGCACCATGCCTCTCCCCCACATCATCTCGGTGATGGTGGCGAAGAGGTCGAGCTTGGTGCCGAATCGGCTCATCAAGAATCCGGTCGAGACACCCGCTGTTCGACAGATCCGCTGGACGGTGGCCCGGCGGTAGCCCTGCTCGCCGATGACGATGGCCGTGGCCTGCAGGACCCGGTCGAGTCGCTCGTCGCCGGAATCGATGGGGTAGACGGAGAGATACTCGGCGATCTCGTCACGAGGTGTCGACACCGCCGGGCCCGGCTGGCGAAGGGCGGCGTAGTAGCGCTCGAGTTCCGAGGTCATGTCGATGGTGGCAGTCCAGCTTCGCTTGGCGAGATGGGCGAGACCGAGCCCTAGGAAACAGATGGTGGCCGCCACCGTTGCGTCGACCTCCGACACCACTGCGGAGGGTCGCGTCCGTTCAGCGAGAAACACGCGGAATCCAGGTGCTACCAGTGGTTCCACCTCAGGTTCGACCATGGCCGCCAGCACGAGCTCGGTCGCGGCCAGCACCTCGGGGCCAGGGTGGACCAGCGAGCCGAAGGCTGCCACGAATCCCTCCTCGTCGCCCGAGCGCACTGCATCGATGGCGGCATCGATCGGCCCCATCAGGGCGGCCGAGAGCTCGCTCACCCAGAGTTCGCCGAGGAGCTGGTCCATGTTCTCGAACCGGGCGTACAGGGCACCAGTGGTCAACCCGCACCGCGAGCTCAGGCCCCTGGTACTCAGGGCATTCCACCCTTCCTCGGCGAGCACGTCGACCGCCGCGGAGCGGAAGAGGCTGTCGTTGCGCTCCACCATCTTCGATCGCTGGCCACACGAGAGGCTGCCCGACGAGTTCATCGCCTTGATGTCCTCCGGTCGTCGATCACCCATCCATTCTAGGGAGGGTGCTGGCACACGCCACGTTCCTCAGGCAGCTTTCTGCCGGATCGACGATTGATGCCGCAGCTCAGTCGACTGGGGTAAGGCGGTACTCGAGCAGGGCTCCCTCGCCGAAGGCGACGTCCGCCCAGCGGGCCACGGGCAACTCGATCACCGCCAAGGTGGCCGGAGGGTGGTCACCCCGAGCCGGGTGCCCCTCGGGAAGGTTTGACTCGTCGACAAGCTCGATGCCGAACCAGGCGATCGCCGGGTTGTGTCCCACGATCCCGAGGCAGGACAACTCATCATCCTGTTCAGCCAGCAGGGCCAGCAGGTCATCGGGAGCCGCCGGGTAGATGCGCTGGTCCACCGAGAACCCGCACGCCGCACCGAGCCCGGAGAAGACCAGCATGGCGGTCCCACGGGTCCGTGACGCGGGAGAGACCAGGACACACTCGGGAGCCTCGCCGATGACCTCCCCCGCCACGATCGCTGCCCCCAAGGTCTCGGCCTGAGCGATGCCGGCCGGACTGAGCATGCGATCGCGATCGTCGCCTCCGGGTGGTGGATTCTCCTCAGCAGTGGCGTGGCGGAGTAGCCAGAGGGTCTTGGTCGGCGAACGATCCATCGCTCAAGTCTGCCCGACGACGAGTGCGACCGAGTGCAACCTCCGCAGGTAGCGTGGGAACGAGATCCCCTCAAGGAGCACCCATGCCTGCCCTCTCCCTCATCGCCGTCCAAGCTCACCTCAGCTACTTCCAGGCCATCGTGATGGGAGTGCTCCAAGGGGTCACCGAGCTGTTCCCCGTCTCGAGCCTCGGCCACAGCGTGCTGATTCCTTCCCTGCTCGGCTGGGACAACCTCTCGAACGGCCAGAGCAACGGCGAGTCATTCTTCCTCGCCTTCGTCGTGGGCCTCCACGTCGGCACCGCCGTCGCCCTGATCGCGTACTACTGGCGCACCTGGCTGGGCCTCACCGGCGGGCTCATCACCTCGGTCCGTGACCGCTCGCTGGCCAAGCCCAACGAACGACTCATCTGGCTCATCATCCTGGCCACCATCCCCGTGGGCATCGTCGGCTTGGCGTTCGAGCACAAGCTTCGCACCCAGTTCGCCAAGCCCCTCTCGGCCGCCATCTTCCTGACGATCAACGGTCTCCTGCTGCTCGCCGCCGAGGTTTTGCGCCGACGCACCCTGGCCCAGGGTGGCCGCCTCCGTGCCCCTAAAGGCCGCCACAGTCGGGGTATGGCTGCTCCTGATGATGAGGCCACCAGCTTCCGACGCCTCGACTCGCTCCCGCTGCTTCGTGGCGTGGCCATCGGGTGCTCACAGATCCTGGCTCTCTTCGCCGGCATCAGTCGCTCAGGCGTCACCATGGGATCTGGGATCGCCTCGGGCCTCGACCACGAGGACGCCGCCAAGTTCAGCTTCCTGCTCGCCACCCCCGTGATCCTGGCCGCCGGGCTCCTCAAACTCCCCGACCTCTTCGGACCCCTCGGTGCGGGAATCCGGGGTCAATGCATCGCCGGGGCGGTGGCTGCGGGAGTGGCCGCGTTCGGAGCCGTGGCCTTCTTGGTGCGGTGGTTTGAGACTCGCACGCTGTGGCCCTTCGGTGTCTACTGCCTCATTGCCGGCGGGTTCTGCATCATCCGCTTCGCCTGACCGACGAGCTGACGGCTACGAGCCGTCGGCCACGTTGCGTCGACCCTCGAGGGCGCGACCCAAGGTCAACTCGTCGGCGTACTCGAGGTCGCCGCCCACCGGCAGTCCGCTGGCGATTCTGGTGACCGTCAGCCCGAGCGGCGCGAGCAGGCGGCCGAGATAGAGCGCCGTGGCCTCACCCTCGAGGTTCGGGTTGGTGCACAAGATGACCTCTTGGACTCGCTCGGGCTCGAGACGTCTGAGCAGTTCGGTCACCCGGATCTGCTCAGGTCCGACGCCCTCGAGAGGGTTCAGAGCCCCATGGAGCACGTGGTATCGACCCGAGAATCGACTGGTGCGCTCGACCGCGACGATGTCTCGTGGGTCCTCCACCACACAGAGCACCGAGGTGTCGCGCCGGTCATCGGCGCAGATCGGACAGAGCTCCCCGGTGTCGGCGACGTTCAGACAGATGGCACACAGCGCGGTGCGCTCCTTGACTTCAATGATGGCCTCGGCCAGTCGCCGGGCATCCTCAGTCGGGACCTTCAGCAGGTGGAAGGCAATCCGCTGCGCGGACTTCTGGCCGATCCCCGGGAGCCGTCCCAGCTCGTCGATCAGCCGTCTGAGCGAACCGGTGTACACCTACGACGTCTCCTCGGTGGCGCCAGGGAAAGCCTTGAGGATCTTCGACGCAGCCAGCGATGCGGTCGTCACCTGGTGGGCCTCAGGGAGGGTGGAGACATCACCCACCTCATCCATCTCGGCCTCGTCAGGCAGTGCCGGAATCTCCGGCGCCGGAGCCTCGAGAGCTGGTTCCGGGGTACCTCCCCGTCCCGTGATCGAGAGCTCGACGGAGATGGCCTGGCCGAGTGCCTGGAGGAGTGCCCGCTCGACGGCGGGGATCCCCGGGCGGCACTGCTCGAGCTGTGGTTCGGTCGACACGCCGATATGCAACGTGGATCCTTCAAGCCTGACGAGCTCACCCGTACGAAAGAGCGCCTTATTGCGACCGGCCAGCTCACCGAGGATGCTGTCGGCCCAGAGCGATCGGATCATGGCCAGCGACAATTGGCCCCCTGGGGCAGGGGCGGATTCGGGAGATGGTGCGACCGCCGGCTCGCGCTCGAGAACCATCGGGTCGGCCGGTTCGGGTTCGAGGGCCGGTTCGAGGTCCGGCTCGAGCACCGGGTCCGATCCAGGGGCCGATGGAACTTCGGTGGTGGGTTCGATGACGGCTGCTGCTGGTGCTGGCTCTGTCGGCTGCTCGGAAGCCGTCGCAGGAGCGGCGCCCGGCTGGCTGCGCCAAGCACCGAGCGATGGGCTCGAGCCGTCGGCCGTCGCAGGGGGCGGTGCAGGCACAGGCACCGTCGGAGCCGATGGCCGGGCTTCGAGCTCGGCCAAGCGGCGCTCAAGGCGTCCGATGCGGCCTTCGAGCTCAGCCACACCACCACCGAGATCCGCTCGTGCCGCCCGCACCACAGCGACCTCAAGCACCACCTGGGGGTCTGGGGCCTCGCGCATGTCGATCTGGGCCTGACCAAGAAGCTCGATGGAGCGCACCAGCCGGGCCAGGCCGATCCGGTCCGCTTGGGCAGAGAGTCGCTGACGTTCGGTACCCACAACCTCGGCGACCTCGGGGGACATCGTGAGCAGGAATCCTTGGCGCAGATCCTCCACGAGCTCCATTGCCAATTGCTGCGGCCCCCACCCGCTGCCGGCCAGCATGTTCAGGGCGAGCAGCGATCGGCGAGCATCGTCGTCGGCGATCCCCTCGATGACATCGATAAAGGCCGGTCGCAGGTCCGTGGACTCACCCGATGCCGCCACCTGGTCAAGCGCGCTCAGAGCATCACGGGCCGATCCGCGACCCTTGCGCACGGCAATGCTCAGGGCGTCGTCGTCAAGGTCGAGGTGGGCGTCGTCGCGCACATCGCGCAGGAGCTGCTCGATGGTGGCCGCACCAAGCAGGCGGAACTCAAGGTGCTGGGTGCGGCTTCTGATGGTCGCAGGGACTTTCTGCGGATCGGTGGTGGCCAGGATGTACACGACGTGCGACGGTGGCTCCTCGAGCGTCTTGAGCAGCGCGTTGGCTGCCGCGTTCGACAGCATGTGGACCTCGTCGATGATGTACACCTTGTGTCGACCGGGAGATCCGAGGGCGGCGTGGCCGATGAGATCGCGCATCGCGTCGACCCCATTGTTCGAGGCCGCATCGAGCTCGATCACATCCATCGAGGTGCCCCGGGTGATCTCGATGCAACTCGAACAGACCCCGCAAGGTTCACCGTCGACGAGGTGCTCGCAATTGAGTGCCTTCGCCAAGATCCTTGCCGATGACGTCTTGCCGGTCCCGCGCGGTCCACTGAAGAGGTACGCATGGGCCACGTGCTCATCGATCACGGCGGTGCGCAGGGCACGCACCACGTGATCCTGGCCACGCAGGGCATCGAAGGTTCCGGGCCGATAACGGCGGTAGAGCGAGACGAAGGCGGCATCGCCGGTGGTCGTCGCTACGGGATCAGGGGCCATGGGGCGATGCTACCGGTGACCGGTGACGGCGTCCCCACTGAGGCCTTCATCGTGAGAAGTCCCGGTCCTCGGAGCGATGGCCAGGTTGACTGCGGCACACGCTCGATCTCGCTGAGAGCTGCTGCCTTCCGACCCTGACTCGGTTCACAAGTGAACATTGCGCAGGACCCGGCCACCGCTCCGAAGATCGGGAGGCCCACCCTACCCGGCGAGCACCACCTCAGGCTCATCGGTCGCCACCGGCGTAGCCGGCCGTGTTGGGATCGCCAGGACGGCCAAGATGACTATTCCTGGCAGCAACGGTGCCCAGAGCCGGAAGAGCGGCCACGACCCGAGGGCCCACGAGATCATGCTCCCGAGCAGGACCGTGGTCGCCAGGAGGCCCACGCACACTCGGTCTGATGGTGGCCGATGACTCCAGCCCCGCACGACGAGACGCTCGCCCCGTCGCCGACGTCGCTCGGCAGCACCCAAGGTGCGGCCGAGACCAGCCAGCAGCACCAGCCAGAGGATGACCTGAGGGAATCGGTCGGTGGTCTCCACGGCACCGGCCAGGCTCGAGGGGCTATGGCCTGCCGCTGGGATAGCCCCGCCGAACCACCCTCGCACCACGTCGCTCCACCTCCCAGAGCTCGCCTGGGCGGCGACCCAGGTCGGCCGGCCGGTGCTGTAGACGTGGAGTGGGCGGGTCCACGGGCGGTCGGCAAGCTGGAACCAGAGCGATCGACCGACCTCCGTGACAAAGCCCGCGGGGTGATGGATGATGCCAGAGATGGCTGCCGAACTGAGCGCCGACTGTGCGGCGGCGAATGCATGGTGCTGGCCCGGTGATGGTGCCGTGCGCAGGAAGGCCAGGCTCGGATCCCACATCAGCTTGCTCACCGTCCCCGGAGGAGATCCGAACGAGTGGTGCGAACAGGCCACCGCATAGAAGGCCGCCACAGCGGGCTCCGAACCGGCCGGGGCCGGACAGTCGAGCAGCGGAGCCCAGCTCGCGGCCAAGTAGGTCCCGCCCATCGCCTGAGAAGAGAACACCCCGAACGTCGCGTGGTACCGGAGCGACATCGGGATGCTCGGGGCCACCAGCATCACGATGGCCACGACCGGAATAGCGACCAGCGTGCCGAGAGATCCTCGGGTCCGAGCCACCCCCTGCCGCCAGAGTACGAGGGCTACCAGCATGACGGTCAGGCCACCCGACGTCATGATGATGGCCGAGTGGATGGCGGCCGCCACCCCGAATGCCAGCGCGGCGGCGGTCGTCCACCACCCAGCCTCACGTGGTCGAACGGCTCGCAGGCCGGCGAGGCCGAGCAGGAGGCCGACAAGCAGCAACAGGTCCTGGATCGACTCGGTCATGATGGCCCGCTCCATGAAGAGCGTCACCGGCATCAGCGAGGCCACCAGAGCGCCCAAGGCGGCCAGGCGACGATCAGCCACCTGACGCAAGAGTGCAAACAGCACCAGGGCGCCAATCACCCCAAGGACCCCCTGGAGCACAAGGACCGAGGTCTGAGTGAAGTGCCCGAAGGTGAGCGTCCGCCAGATCCAGTCGATGGTGGGTGGATGACTGGCGCATGGCGGGGCTCCGCCCAGATTGAGCAGGCACCATGAGTCACCCGAGTACGGCGTGGCCGTGACGCTGAGGGCGAGCAGGATTCGGATCATGGTGGCCGACGCTGCGACGATCAGCCACCATGGGTCACGTTGCGTCGCCCGGTGCACGGCGTGAAGAGCCATCATGCCGACACGGACCGGGCGGACACCTTGCCAGCGGGGTCGAGCCTCTCGGCCTTCGGTCGAGTGAGTGCCAACGCACAGAGCACGATCAGAGCCGGCATGATCGGCGACCAATACCGGAAGACTGGATAGGTTCCGAATGCCACGGCCAGCATCGAGGAGGCGATCATGGTGGCCGTCAGCCACCCCATC
>CAIUMH010000147.1 GCA_903900235.1 uncultured Actinomycetes bacterium | reverse complement strand
GTCGTCCTCGTCAGGCTCCGCTCGTGAAACGCAGCGCCGATGTGCTCGGTGGCCTCAGCGTCGATCAGGGCTTGGTAGAGGAAGGTCACCATCTCGGCCACGAGATCGAGATCGGGGCGCTCGTGGACTCGATTCGTGAACGCGGACAGGTCAAACTCTTGGTGGGTCATCGGAGTATCTCTCTTTCGCGTCTTGTCTAGGGACACGTTGAGAATGCTCCGATGGCCCACCTCTTAGGTGGACCCTGTTATTGACACCACTTCACGGGACGTGATCTCGCGCCAGTGAGATGGTGCGGCGTTGTTGTATCGCATGATGGCATTGGCCCCGTCTGACGGACAACCAGCAGGCGGGGGGTGCAGCTCCCGAAAAGTTGTTCAAAACGGAGTCCATGGAACAGAAGAATGGCGCTTTCGTCGGACAATCACCCTGGAGTTCAAGGCGGAGATCGTCGAGCGCTGTCGTGTCGGCGATTGGAACATCAGCCACATGGCCCGGGACTTGGATCTGACCGAGTCATCGGTACGGGCGACGACATGGAGCTCTTGTTTCCAACCAACGGTCCACGTAGTAAACAATTCAACCATGACCGGATCAGGCACCGACCGATGGAATTCTCCGTCCTCCACATAGTTCGGCCTTGTTCCCCAAGAGAAGGATTCCCTATGCGCCCGCGCATCCGCTCCACACGATCGCTCCGACTGGTGACAGCAGCCGCAACCATTGGCGCCGTCTTCGCCCTTCCTTTGACCGACATGGCCTCTGCGGCGAGCCCCACGGTCTCGGTGGGGAGAAACCCAATCGGAGTTGCCGTCAATCCCTCGACCAACACCGTCTACGTCGCCAACTTTTCCGACGGCTCGGTGTCAGTGGTCGAAGGCTCGACCAACACCGTGACCTCCACGGTCTCGGTGGGGAGCTACCCCGCTGGAGTTGCCGTCAATCCCGCGACCAACACCGTCTACGTCGCCAACTATTTCAGCAACTCGGTGTCGGTGATCAACGGTTCGACCAACACCGTCACCTCCACGGTCTCGGTGGGGAGAAACCCCTACGCAGTGGCCGTCAACCCCTCGACCAACACCGTGTACGTCGCCAACCAAAACGACAACTCGATGTCGGTGATCGATGGTTTGACTAACACCGTCACCTCTACGGTCTCGGTGGGGAACGGACCCTCTGGAGTTGCCGTCAACCCGTCGACCAACACCGTCTACGTCGCCAACTATTCCGGCAACTCGATGTTGGTAATCGACGGTTCGACCAACACCGTCACCTCCACGGTCTCGGTGCGGAGCGGCCCCAACGGAGTGGCCGTTAACCCCTCGACCAACACCATCTACGTCACCAACTCGGGCGGTAACTCGATGTCGGTGATCAACGGAGGGGGCAGGCTGCCCCAAGCGCCAAGCATCGTTTCCTCGTCAGCGGGGAATAGTTCAGTGTCGGTGGCATGGACAGCTCCGAGTGCTGGTGACGCACCTATCTTGTTCTATGCCATCGCTGCCAACCCGCCGGTCGGACCAGCAATCACCACATCGGTCCTCGCCAGCCAACTCAGCGCCACGATCACCGGGTTGACGAACAGCACCACCTACTCGGTCACCGTCACTGCCGTGAGCAGCCTGGGGGCGGGATCTCCGTCGAGCCCGGCCAGCTTGACCCCGACTGCAGTGCTGCCGGGAGCCCCGACCATCTCCTCCTCGTCAGCGGGCAATAGCTCTGCGTCGGTGGCCTGGAGCACTCCAGCCGCCGGTGATGCACCCATCTTCTTCTACAAGCTCGTCGCCACCGTCGGCTCAAGCACTGTCACCACGCTCTATGACGCCTCGACGAACTCGGCCACCCTGAACGGTCTGACCAATGGGACGGCCTACTCGCTCACCGTTACAGCGATCAGCAGCCTGGGAGCGGGTCAGGCCTCGGACCCAGTCAGCCTGACCCCTCGGACCGTCCCCACCGCACCGAGGAGCCCGAAGGCCACTGCCGGAACGAAGAAGGTGACCCTCAAATGGAGCGTGCCACAATCGGACGGCGGCAGCACCATCACCGGCTATCAGATCTACATGGGCAAAAGCGCCGGACATGAGTCGCCAACACCGTTGAACGCAAGCTTGGTCACTTCCCTCAAATACAAGGCGACCTCGCTCAAGCAGGGGAAGACGTACTACTTCGTCATCCGGGCCGTGAACGCGGCGGGGATGAGCGCCTCCTCGGTCGAGGTCTCGGCGACTGCGAAATAGAGGAGCGAGCAAAGCGGCGTCTCAGATGACCCAACGCCGCAATCGATCCTCTTGAAGGATCTGCGAGAGCCTCTGAATGCCTTCGACCAATCATCGAGCTGGTTCCAAGGAGAACCCGTTGGGGCTCCCAAACGGTGCAAGCTATCTCGGGCCGATCCCGTTACCTCCAACCTCGAGAACTCGAAGTCTCGATCTTGAGGCCACTGTGACGAATACAGCCTTCTGGTAACGAATCAGATGGTTGGATTACGCCACGGCACCAAAGGCCTTGATGTGGGGTGCCTTGTTGGCGGCAGCGATCCTCACGATCTCCTCATGCTGAGCCTCAACCAGATCCCGGAGTCTGCCCGCACCGCAAGGCTCCAGATCCGATGGGACACGTAGGTCGTCAACCGAACTGACAGCAGCCCAGAACTCCTCGGGATTCCCTATCCCTCGTGCTCGGGCGTGCTGGAACGAGACCTATGGCCCAAGGCTTGTGAGCGCGAGTACTGCGACCCCATCTGCCCTCACATAGGAGGGACCCGAAGGCACGACGACCCCAAGGACAGATGGGCCCGCCCGCCGTGAGGTGTCGATGCTCAAGGCGAAGCTCCTCAGTGTCTTCGCAGCCTGGTCGAGCAAGCCAGCGCCGAGCTTCACCTCGAACGCCCCCCACGATCCGTCCGCTTTCTCGACGATCATGTCGACCTCAAGGCCATACTTCGATCGGAAGTGGAAGACGCCCCCCTCTGCGAGGTCGGCGAACACTCGCAGCTGCTGAAAGACGAGGCTCTCGAACAGGAGTCCGAGGGTTGCGGGATCGTCAAGGAGCCGCCTTGGGTCACCGATACGCAACGCCGCTGTCGTCAACGAGCTGTCGACGAGGTGCCGCTTTGGTGCCTTGCGGAGTGGTGCACGAGTCCGAAGGGGGACGTCCCAGGCCTCTTGCAGCTCCACGAGAAAGGCTCGCTGGAGTGCATCGAGATAGCGAGCGACCGTGTCTGGGTGCAACGGACCGTCTGATCCGCCCGCATCTCGCGCAAGCGTGGCGTTCGCCGTTTCAGAAGCAGTCGTCCTCGCGATGGATCGAAGAAGTGCGGAGACCTTTCGGGGATCGTGACGGGCTCCATCGAGGCCTGCGATCTCGAGCCGCGCGACCTGGTCGAGATAGTCGACGGCGTAGCGGAAGGAGGAAGCCATGCTGAGGCATTGGCTCCCGGGCCAGCCACCGGTGATCATGCGTGCCGCCAGATCGTCGAGTGTCAGATCGCTGCCGGCAGCATTGGGAGGTTCTCCGTCGAGAAGCGACGAGAGCGACACCGCAGCGTCGGAGTGACCGGTCTCGACCATGGTGAGGGGTCGCATGCGCAGGCGAGAGAACCGTCCGGCTCCAGAGTGGCGCGTGATGTCGTCCGCCGGACTCGCCGAGCCGGTCAAGATGAACTGCCCGACCGTCCTGCGATCGTCAACCTCACGTCGGACCGCGTTCCAGAGATCGGGGACCGACTGCCACTCGTCGAGGAGACGAGGCACGCCTCCGCGAAGAACGAGTCGGGGATCCGCCAGAGCAAGTTGACGCTGCTCCACGTCGCTGTCGAGGAGCACCTCACTCTTGGCTAGACGACGCCCGGTCTCGGTCTTGCCCGAAGCCTTCGGGCCGTCGATGACCAGGGCTCCTGAGGACTGGAGGCGTTCGATGAGCACTGGATCCAACAGTCGAGGGATATAGCGGGACATGAGAGAAGGCTAACAACTATTAGGAGGTTTGGCTATTGAAGATTAGGAGATTTGATTGTCAGAAGGTTTGTGGTTTGACTCATATTGGCGCACATCTCCAAGGAACTACACCTCGGCGACCCGATGGGCCATTGCCGGCTCCTCACGCACGAGGAGGATGTCCTCACCAGGCATGAGCGAAACCTCTGGATGCGTCAAGCCATGCTTCGCAAGAAGTTCGCCCAGACGGGTCCGTCAAGAGGGCGACGGCGAGGGAGATCGCCGCCGTTCCCGAGATGTCCCGAGAGCGACATCCCTCGGTATCAGGCAGCCGCCTGCCGAAGGGTGAGCAGGCCTCTCTGCATGTCAGCGAAGTCGGCCACGTCATGTCTGCAGAACCCCGATGTCATGTCGGAGCTGGAGTTACCCAGCCCGATAGGCATCCCGACGGTGGGCAACGTCGAGGACACTCACGGTCCGTCGCTCATCATCGATTCGAACGATCACCCGATACGTCCCTCGCCTGGCACTGCGAGCGTCATCGAGGGGCGAACGAAGGCGCGTTCCGACGCGATGTGGATCGTCGAGGAGCGGCCCGACGATGAACTTATGTGCCGCGATGTCAACGGCCTCAGGGAGTTTCTCCGCCAGTTGATGGCGGGTGGTCGGGGAAACAATGAGTGCATATCGTTTCGGCTGAGCCGTCACGAGTCGAGTCAACCACGCCGTTGCTTCATCGCTGCGGCCAAATCGGCTTCAGACTCACCTTCGCCCTCAGCGAGCTCGGCATCGGCCGTGGCCATGCGGCGCATGGTCTCTGGGTCGGAGAGGAAGGCCAGCGTCTCTTCCAGCGACTCCAGATCTTCTGGGGCGAGGAGAACCGCTGACGGGGTGCCGCGCACCGTCACCGTCACCCGTTCATGCTGACCGCTCACCCGACTCACGACCTCGGAGAGATGCGCTTTCGCTTCGGCCAGAGAGATCTGCGTCGTCATGGTCATAAGTATGACCAGCACGATCAAGGGCATCAATGGGCTGGGAATCATTGCAAGCAAGTTGGCGTCGCATCAATTGAGACTTCGATGGAGATGGATCGAGACTTCAGCAAGTTTGCCAGATTGTTGCTCGATCATGAGGTTCGATTCCTGATCGTTGGTGGGAAGGCCCTCGCCGCCCAAGGTGCACCTCGACGTACGGGAAATCTGGACACCTGGCTCTGGGTCGATGCGATCACCACGGTCATTGTGCCCACAGGCCTTCTTCAACATTGAGGGCACAGCGGGTTTTGGGGCTACCTCAACCCCTACTGAGCGAGGTCGGTGGTGCCGGCCACCAACTCTCCGACGCGCCGCTGCAGCGCAGGGAGCAGCTCTTCGGCAAACCAAGGGTTCTTCGTGAGCCACACGTTGTTCCGAGGGCTTGGATGCGGCAGCGGAATGATCGTGGGCCACGAGTCTCGCCAGTTCGC
>CAIUMH010000146.1 GCA_903900235.1 uncultured Actinomycetes bacterium | reverse complement strand
GGGCTCGATGATGTCGAACAGCGTGGTACCGAGCGCGTCGCCATAGCCAGAGGCCACACAACCCTCCACGAACTTGACCCGCTCCTTGGCAATTAGCGCCCGATCCTTCTTCCCGCAGGCCTTGCGGAGGTTGTCGGCCTCCTCGAGGGTGTAGCCGGCGAACTTCTGCGCCACTCGCATGACCGACTCTTGGTAGATCATGAGGCCCTGAGTGCTCTCAAGGATGGGCTCGAGGTCCTGATGGGCGTAGGTGATCGGCTTCCGGCCGTTCTTGCGGTCGGCATAGTCATTGTGCATGTTGGCCGCCATCGGACCAGGCCGATAGAGGGCAACCAGCGCTGCCACATCGTCGAAGCTCGTTGGCGCAAGGGACCGCATCAGCGTCCGCATGGGACCACCCTCGAGCTGAAACACGCCAATGGAGTCGCCCCGCTGCAGCATTGCGAACACTGCCTCGTCGGCAAGGTCCACGTGGTCGATGTCGGGTTTGGCCCCGGTCGTCTGCTCAACCATGTCGAGGCAGCGTTCAATGACCGAAAGGTTCCGCAGACCCAGGAAGTCCATCTTGAGCAGGCCCAGCTCTTCGACACCGTGCATCTCGAACTGCGTCACCACCGGCGAGTTCTCGATGTCGCCCGAGGTGTCCGGCTTGCGTTGGATCGGCAGGTACTCGGTCAGCGGATCTCTGGAGATCACCACCGCCGCCGCATGAATACCGTCACCTCGTCGAAGCCCCTCGAGCCCCTTGGCCACCGTGATGATGCGCTTGGCAATCGGGTCGGTGTCGTACATATCACGAAGCTCCGCCGCCGCAACGTAGCCATCGCTGAAGCCCTCGACTTCCTCGAGGCAGGCTTCGAGCGGCGTGTCCCGGCCCATCAACAGCGGCGGCATGGCCTTGGCCACCCGGTCGCCGGCGGCGTAGTCGTAGCCGAGCACTCTCGCTGCGTCGCGGACCGCCGCTCGAGCCTTGATGGTGGAGAAGGTGACGATCTGGGCCACGTGGTCCGAGCCATAGCGATCGGCGGCGTACTTGATCATCTCGCCGCGGTAGCGCTCGTCGAAGTCCATGTCGATGTCCGGCATCTGCTTGCGGCCGGGGTTCAAGAACCGCTCGAAGAGCAGGTCGTACTTGATCGGGTCAAGGTCCACGATGCCGAGGCAGTAGGCCACGCAACACCCTGCGGCCGACCCACGCCCTGGACCCACTCGGATGCCCGATTCGCGCGCGTATCGGATCAGATCCCACACCACGAGGAAGTAAGCCGGGAATCCCATATCGGCGATGACCCGAAGCTCATAGTCGAGGCGCTCGACCACTTCGTCGGGAAGGCTCGACCCGTAGCGCTGGCGAGCACCCTCGTAGGAGAGCTGGCGCAGGTACTGAGCAGCACGATCCTCATACGTGGAACCGGTGATCTCGTCGGGGACTGGGAACTCCGGGAGACTTGGCTGGCCGAGTTCGAGGCGAACGTCGGCGCGCTCGGCGATGAGCAGCGTCGAGTCACAGGCAGACTCGTGATCCTTAAAGAGGTGCCGCATCTCGGCGGCGGACTTCAGGTAGTGCTCGGTGCCGTGGAACTTGAAGCGCTTCTCATCGGAAAGCAGCGCACCCGTCTGGACACACAGGAGGGCATCGTGCGCCTCTGCATCGCCGCGATGGGTGTAGTGGCTGTCATTGGTGGCGAGCAACGGCGCGCCGATGGTGTCGGCGATCTTGATCAGCTGCGGGTTGGTTTGGATCTGCTCGGGCAGCCCGTGATCCTGCAGCTCCACGAAGAGGTTGTCCTTGCCGAAGATTTCCTGGAGCCGGGCGGCTCTCGCCAGGGCTTCCTTCTCATTGCCGGCAAGCAGCGCCTGGAGCACCACGCCGCCAAGGCAGCCGGTGGTGGCGATGAGGCCCTCAGCGTGCCGTGCCAACAGCTCCCAGTCGACCCGAGGCTTGTAGTAGTAGCCCTCGAGATAGGCCGCTGATGAGAGCTTGAGCAGATTCTTGTAGCCCTGGGTCGACTCTGCGAGGAGAGTCAGGTGGTAGTAGAGCTTGTTTCCGCCGTCGGTGTTCCCGCCTCCATCGTCGACCTTCCCCCGGCGGACCGGTCGTTCGAACCGTGACTCCGCTGCCATGTAGGCCTCAGTGCCGATGACCGGGTTGATCCCAGCCGACCGGCATGCCTTGTAGAAGTCAAGGACGCCGTACATGTTGCCGTGGTCGGTGATCCCGAGGGCTGGCTGTCCATCCTCGGCGGCCGCCGCCACAAGGTCCTTGATCCGGGCTGCCCCGTCCAGCATCGAGTACTCGGTGTGTGTGTGGAGATGCGTAAATGAACTGGACAACTGACGACCCTCTTCCGATCCGCTCGGCGAGCCGTGCGGTGAACTACAACCATGTGACTTCGAACATAGCGCGCCCTTCTGACACCGCCAAGGGTCAGCGCGACCTCCCTCAGAGGTAGGTGCCCGGGCGATCGGCGGAGGCACGCTCCACCTCGGGCAGTCCGCGTCCCTGCATCTGGTCAAGTTGGGCACGAGCCGCCATCTGTTGCGCCATCAGCGCAGCCTGAATCCCATGGAAGAGCCCTTCGAGCCAGCCCACGAGCTGAGCTTGGGCCACCCGCAGCTCTGAGGTCGTGGGGATCTCCTCGCCAAGTGGCGGGACCATCCGCAACAGCTCATCTCGCAGATCCTCCGAGAGGCCCGACGCAAGCTCGATCACGGACGACTCGTAGATCTCCTTCAGACGAGCCCGGCCGGCCTCATCAAGCGGAGCAGCGCGCACCTCCTCAAGCAATTGCTTGACCATCGACCCGATTCGCATGACCTTGGCCGGCTGCTCGATCAACTCGACTGACCCTTCGGCAACCTCGCCCTCTGGCGACAGCACCTCATCGGGTGCGACCGTCTCGGTTCCTGGTGATACGTCGTTGTCCATGGTGTCGATGATGCCACCTCTGCGGTTCGTCGGTGACGGCGAGAGTCAGGACACCACGCAGAGCGGCACCAGCATCTCGGCCGCAGTCAGCGAGCCATGACGACTCCGCATCCGATACTCGAGCGGCACGGCCGGATCGGGGACGAAGACGTCAGCATGAGGGATGACCGCAACGTCGCCGAGGCGATCGACTACGGAGTCATCGACATCGCCGAGCAGCTCGCTGGCGAGCACCTGACGCTTGGTCATCACCCAACAGGTCTCAGCCATCTCCTCCGCGACACGCTCGCAGAGGGCCCCAGCGTCACCTGGGTGGGCGTGGAGCCATCGGAAGCGACCCTCGCCACTCCGGCGAGCCACCAGAGCATCAGCGGACGCAGAGAGGTCCACCGAAGCATTCCCGATGTCCACCTGACCATGGTCGCTCGTCACCACCACTGCGACACCCGAAGGCACTGACAGCCGGATCTCGCCGATGAGGGCATCGGTCGCCGCCACGGCATCATCGAATTCAGCCTCGAGCCCTTTCGCATGGGCCGTCTTGTCGATGGCATCGTGGTAGCAGAGCACGAGGCGAGAGGCATTGAGCGCTGCCGCCACGGCATCGGGCATCTCGCTCGGTTCCGCTACCCCGACATAGGACGATCCGCGCAGGTGGGCTCGAGTGAACGCGCTCGACGAGAAGGCCGCCTTGCCCACATAGGGAACCCCCGCCCCTCGGAGCACCAGAGACGGCGCCACGCGCTGAACACGGTCGGGTGGATACGCAGCCGACGCATCACGATCGTCGACCGTCCAGCGCAACGCCTGGAGGATGTCCCCGCCCATGGCGAACCGGTATCCGACCAGGCCGTGTTGCCCCGGGGGCACCCCGGTGGTGATGCTGGTCAGCGCAGCGGCAGTCGTCGACGGGGCCACCGACGTAATCGGCGCCAGCCGCGAACGGGCGAGGACCGGTGCGATGCGTTCACGCTCGATGAGCTGCTCATCACCGAGTCCGTCCACCAACACCAGCACGACGGCGTCAGCACCCGAGACGCCATCGAGCAGATCAGCCAGGTGAGGCCCTGGGGTCGAGAGCCCCACCCCAAGCGAACCGAGCACTCCGGAGATACACCTCCCTGCGTAGTCAGGGAGCACCGGTGAGGCCGTCACCCCATCGATCCTAGGGCTGCCCTTCGCCACCCGGCCGGGGCGTTGCTGCCCGGGTAGCATCTGTGACGTGAAGGTCTCGACCCGAGGTGACTACGCCAGCCGAGCGCTGCTCTCATTGGCACTGCACGGGGCAACACAGGCACCAACGTCGGTGCGCGACATCGCCGAGCGCACGGCGCTGCCGCAGCCCTATCTCGAACAGATCCTGCTGGCGCTCAAGGGAGCTGGCCTGGTCCGCTCGAAGCGAGGGGTCGGTGGTGGCTATGTGCTCGCACGCGAGCCCGAAGAGATCTCGCTCGCACAAATCGTGGCCGCCGTCGATGGACCGATCGTGGCCGGGGACTTCGGTGTTCCCCATGAGAACGGCGCCTGCGATCACGAAGGCCAGTGCATCCTGCTCGCTGTGTGGGCCGAGGTCGGCGAGCAGATCCGAGACAAGCTCCAAAATCTCACCCTCGCCGACATGGCGGCACGGTCCACCGGCTCACTCAGCTGACCAGACTCCACTTCCGCCGAGGATTCGCCAGAAATCTTCGCATCACGGGAATACTCCTAGCCCCGTAGGTGTTATGTATGCTGAAAGGTGACAGATGTGCCGTGGAGGCGCTCGGTCGGTAGCGAAGGAGGGGGGCCTCCGTAAGCGACCTTGGCTCCCCCGCTGCCGACGATGGGAGCAGACATGGGTAACTCAGGGCGCTTCATGAGCACGACGACCGACAGCCTTGGCATGCTGCTTCGTGACCTCGACCGGTATCCGATGCCAGATCACGCCGAGCAGGTCGAGCTGGCCAAGCGCGTGACCTTGGGCGACGACGAGGCGAAGCAGCAGATGGTCGCCGCCAACCTCCGCCTCGTGCTCCACTGGGCACGGCGCTACCAAGATCGCGGCGTCGAATTGGTTGACCTCGTCCAGGAAGGAAGCTTCGGGCTCCTGCGGGCCGTGGAGAAGTTTGACTGGGAGAAGGGGTTCAAGTTCTCCACCTATGCCACGTGGTGGATCCGTCAGGCCCTCCAGCGTGCCGTCCAGCAGCATGGGCGGACGATCCGTATCCCCCTCGAGGTTGGTGAGCAGCTGCAGCGAGTCGAGGCGGCCACCGCCGAGCTCCTCGGTCTCCTTGGTCGCCCCCCCACAGACGAGGAGTTGACCGAGGCCACCGGCATGACCCGTGCGGAGCGACGGAATCTCGAGGGCCTCGCGGGTGTCACGGCCAGCCTCGACCAGCCGGCAAGTTCCGACTCGGCCACCGTGCTCGGCGATCTCGTTGCCCCTGATGGTCGTGACTGGGTGCGTGAGGTGGAGCAGGAGATCGCCGACGAGCGACTCCGCTCCGCAGTTCTCGACCTCCCTGAGCTCGCCCGCATGGTCTTGACGAAGCGATTTGGCCTTGACGGTTCCACTCCGGCGTCGCTGCAGGCGACCGCCGATGCGCTCGGAATCGGTGTCCGCCGCGTCCGCCGGGCTGAGGCCGAGGGCCTTGCCGTGCTCCAGGGCGATGATGCCGTCATTGCCCTCGCCGCGGAGGTCTAGACGCCCTCGCCGTCGATCCAGCTCGCAGCCTCCTCGGCTCCGCCGAGCGCTGCGAGGTCATCTGGCCATGGGGCACGAGCGGTGAGGACGTCCCCGGTGCGAGGGTGCACGATGCTGAGTCGCCCGGCGTGCAATGCGAGGCGGTCGTGATCAAGTCGCTTCTCGTTTCGCTGACCATATTTGGGGTCATTGACAACCGGGTTACCGATGGCCGCCATGTGGACGCGGATCTGGTGGGTTCGACCCGTGTCGAGCTCGAGACCGATGATCGTTCGTGGCGGGCCCTCGAGCCGAGCGAGCACTCGGTATCTCGTTCGAGCATCTCGACCATCCGGCCGGACTGCCATCTTCGTTGGCGAGCTAGCCGATCTCGAGATCGGAGCGTCGACAATCCCCTGCTCTTCTTTGACGTGACCCTCGATGAGCCCGACATAGAGCCTGCGGGCCGAGTGGGCTGCCATCTGCTCGGTGAGTGAGTAATAGGCATCAGGAGTCCGGGCCACCACCAACAGTCCCGAGGTCCCCTTGTCGAGACGATGGACGATCCCGGGCCGTGCTGGTTCGCCAGCCCCGAGACCAGGCAGCTCCCCGATCTCCGGGAAGAGGGCGAGGAGCCCGGAGACGAGCGTCCCCTCCTTGTTCCCCGCACCAGGGTGGACGACCTGGTCGAATCGCTTGGAAACAATGACGAGGTCGCCGTCGACGTGGACGAGATCGACTTCCACCGTCGGATCAGCCTCCACCTGCTCGGCTTCAAGCGTGGGAAGTGCAACCTCGAGGTGAGCACCCTCAAGGAGAGGAAACGAAGCCTTGGTGACCACGGCTCCGTCGACCACGACCAATCCATCAGCGATCATCGCTACCGCTGAGGACCGCGAGCGCTCGGTCAGCATGGCGATGGCTCGATCCACCCGCATGGCATCCATGAGGGCGGGCACCTCGATATCGAGGATGTCCGCGGGTCCCGCCTCGGCCTCGCTGATCTCATCCGGCACGGGTGGCTCCCTCTTGTCGACGGTTCGCCACGAGGTCGGCCAGAAGGCAGCCGAGGATCACGATGACTCCGATGGTTATCGCTGAGTCTGCAGCATTGAACGTGGCGAAGTGCGGGAAGGTGATGAAATCGATCACTCCGCCATTCGAAGCGTGGTGGACCACCCGGTCCACCAGGTTTCCGATCGCTCCGCCAAGCATCAGACCCAGCCCAATCTGCATAGGCCACCCGGATGCACGAACGGCCACGATGCCCAGCACTGCCACAACGAGAAGGTCGACAACGAACACAAGGGTCGAGGACCCCTGGAGCATCGAGAACGCCGACCCCGTGTTGGTGGTCACCTCGAGACCGAACGGGCCGATCACGTGGTGTGCACCGGTTCCCAGGTGGTCTAGGACGAGCACCTTGGTGACCTGGTCGATGATGATCACCGCCAGAGCGATGACGAGCGCTCGGGCCGAGAATCGCCGAGGCGACCGGCCCTCCTGCTCAGCGTGCACCAAATGGATTCCCGATGCTCGGCGTCTTGCAGCCGACATCGAACCGCGTCTCGGGAAGGTTCCGGAGACGCTCCTTGGGGATCGGCTTATGGCAGCGCTCACACAACCCATACCGCTTGGCCTTGATGCGGGCGAGCGCTGCGTCAAGCTCCTCAAGCTCGACATGGAGGGTCCCGGCCATCGCCAGCACCTGCTCGCGCTGCTGTTGCGTGCCGGCACCTTCGCCCGACTCGTCGTCGAACTGAACCTCTCGGGGGCCGGCCTCAGAGACGATTTCGACCGCCTCCGCCTCGAGATCAATCTCTTGGGTGTGCTTCCGCTTCTTCTGCGCCTTAATAATGTCGACGATCTCCGCCATGAACTTCACGTCTTTGGCGTAGGGACTCACCTTCGGGATGACCGGCTCGGGCTTCTTGGCCGGAGCCTTGGTGGCGGCG
>CAIUMH010000145.1 GCA_903900235.1 uncultured Actinomycetes bacterium | reverse complement strand
TGGCCCCGGCACCAATGACCGCTCGACGGGCCGTCGTCCGCTCGATGCGGGCTCGACTCCCGACCTGACAGCCGTCGATGGTGCAGTCGGGACCAATCACCGCGCCCGACCCCACCGTGGTCCCGCCACTCAGCGCCACGCCAGCGAGCAGCTCGACATCAGGGTCGAGGAGCACGTCGATGTCGATGTAGGTCGTGGCCGAATCGCGCATGGTCACACCCGAGGCCATCCAGCGCTCGTTGATCCGCTTGCGCATCGCCACCTCGGCCTCAGCGAGCTGGACGCGATCGTTCACTCCCGCCGCCTCCATCGCATCCGAGGCCATCACGGCCACGGTTGGATAGCCAGCATCATGGAGGACAGCCACCGCATCGGTCAGGTAGTACTCGCCTTGAGCATTCTGCGGTGACAGCCGACGCAGCACGGGGGCGAGCGGTGAGCGGCGGAAGCAATAGATCGAAGTGTTCACCTCGTCGATGGCTCGCTGCTCACTGGTCGCATCGCCATGCTCGACGATCCCGATCACGGATTCGCCTCGGCCTCGGAGCACGCGCCCGTAGCCTGTGGGGTCGGCGATTCGAGCGGTGAGCAATGTGGCCCCCGCTTCGTGTGAGCGATGGACCTCCACGAGGTGCGACAGGGTCGACGCTCGCAGCAGCGGAGTGTCGCCGGGGAGAACGATCAGATCACCCTGGTTATCGACTGGCTGCTCAGCGAGCGCGCCGAGGCCGATCGACACCGCGTCTCCGGTGCCACGCTGCTCAGCCTGAAGCGCGAACTCGATACTCACCCCGTCCGGCGCCCCAGCCTCAACCGCAGTCCGAACCGCCTCGGCCTCGTGGCCGATGACGACGACGACACGGGCGACATCAAGTTCGGCCAGCGCATCGATCACGTGAAGGACCAATGGTCGACCACAGATCCGATGGAGTGGCTTGGGCAGTGCCGATCGCATCCGGGATCCCTCCCCGGCAGCAAGGACGATGGCACTCAACTCGGAGGTCACGGCTCTATCTCTAGCAGCCGATGTGCGGTCTAGGGTTCGACCCGTGGGTCACATCGAGTACGACGAACTAGGGCTCTTCCACGAGAACGCCGAGGAGTGGGGCTTGGACCTCGACGCCCCGCTCGTGGTCCGACGAGCAGCGGCCACCCTGAAGGATGAACGGTCAATGAGCGGCCTGCTCTGGGGCGACGAGCCGCCGCGAGTGGTGCTGCTGCACGGAGGCGCCCAGAACGCCCACACCTACGACACCGTGGCATTGGCCATGGCGCAGGACCTCGCGGCGCTTGACCTCCCGGGGCATGGCCACTCCGATGGTCCGGCCTCGGCCGGGATCGACCCGGCCTCTCAGGCTGACGACATCGCTGCAGCCATCACTGACCTCTGCGCTCCCCCCGTGGCACTCGTCGGGATGTCGCTCGGTGGGCTCGTGGCGCTCAATGTCGCCGACCGTCATCCCCACCTTGTCGAGCGGCTCATCCTGATTGACATCACGCCAGGGGTCACCGGGGAGAAGTCGTCGCACATCACCGACTTCATCAACGGCCCCCCAGGCTTCGCCAGCTTCGACGACCTGCTCGAGCGGACCATCGCCTTCAACCCCACGCGCTCAGTCACGAGTCTGCGTCGAGGGATCCTGCACAATGCCGTAGAGCTCGATGACGGCACCTGGGTCTGGCGATGGGCACGGCACCGAGCACTCGGCGACGGGAAGGTCTCGGCTCCACCGGCCAGCGACCTCTGGGGGGCGGTCGCCCGCCTCGACGTCCCGTTGATGCTCGTGCGCGGCATGGCCGCCGGATCCGTGGTGGACGATGCCGACGAAGCGAGGCTTCTCGAGCTTCAGCCGACCGCACGGATCGAGCGAGTTGAGGGTGCTGGGCATTCGGTGCAGGGCGACCAGCCGCTCGTGCTGGCTGAGTTGCTCTCCAGCTTCATCTCGTGACACTTCTGGCTGGCGAGGGAGGGTTCGAACCTCCAACCTACGGATCCAAAGTCCGTCGTTCTGCCAATTGAACTACTCGCCATGGCATCGACGAGGCCAGATGGCCTGTCGAGATTCTTCTGCCGTCCTTAAGGAGATCTCCAGATCGGCTTACCCACATTAGGCACGATAGGTGCATGAACAACGACGCCCGCTCCAACCGTACCGACGCAGCCCGTGTTGCTCCCCCCCGCCTCGGTACTGCCATCGCCGCCCGCAATGCCGCTCGGCGAGGCATCTCGAGTGCCACGGTGGCCGCCGGGATCCTGGCCAGCGTCGGAACACTCGGACTCGTGGGCTTCATGGGCCAACAGGCAGTGCAGACCGCAGCGTCGTCAGCCGTGAGCACGTCAGAGTCGAGCGCCCCTGCCACCTCCATCACGACGGGTGCGAGCGGGACCGGATCGATCGCCTCGACGCCGTCGACCGCCGGTGCAGCATCGGGTTCCCCCGTCACAGCCGCACAAGCAACCTCCTCCTCGGCTGCCCCGTCATCGATCAGCGCGTCGAGCACCCGGGCCCAGGCCGTCACCGGTGGCTCCTAGGGCGTCGGACAGCTCGGGGCGATACCCGTCGGTAGTGTCGACGAGCGAAGAGGAGATCTGATGCGCATCTTGGTGGTTGATGATGACAAGGCCGTGCGGGACTCGCTCAAGCGCGCCCTCGTCCTTGAGGGCTATGACGTCGACCTTGCCGCCGACGGAACCGAGGCTGTCCGCTCGCTTACCCAGGCGGCCCCCGATGCAATCGTCCTCGACCTGCAACTCCCCGACATCGACGGCCTCGAGGTGTGCCGTCGACTTCGCACACTCGGCGATCGGACCCCAGTCCTCATGCTCACCGCTCGCGATGCAGTTGGAGATCGCGTCGCTGGCCTTGATGCGGGTGCCGATGACTATCTGGTGAAGCCCTTCGACCTCGCTGAGCTCTTCGCCCGACTGCGCGCCCTGCTCCGGCGGCGGGCGCCCGTCACCGACGACCAAGTCCTTCGGTTCGAGGACCTCACGCTCGACCTCTCTACCCGGGAGGCCCGTCGAGGTGATCGGATCATCCCGCTCACCAAGATCGAATTCGATCTGCTTGAGCTGTTCTTGCTGCACCCCCGTCAGGTGCTCACCCGGGACCTCATCCTCGATCAGGTCTGGGGCTACGACTTCGACTCGGGCACCAACTCGCTCGCCGTCTACATCGGCTACCTCCGACGCAAGACCGAAGAGGAGGGCGAGGACCGACTCCTCCAGACCGTCCGGCGCGTCGGCTACGTCCTCAAAGAGCAGTGACCTTCCGAACTCGCATCGCCATGGCCTCAGCGGTAGCTGTCGCAATCGCCGTGATCCTTGCTGCTGGGGCGTCCTTCATCGTGGCTCGTCACGCGCTGGTGTCCTCCACCGATGACACCCTCGTCCAAGCCGCCCGGACCACGCTCAGTCATCCTTTTATCGACACCAACGACTCCGGGGGCACGCTCGCCCAGGTCGTCTCCGCCGATGGGACAATCATTGCCCAATCACCCGCTGGCCGACTCCCCGTCGACGGCCTGGTCCGCACCGTGGCGAAAGGTGGCCACACCCAGACCTTCACCAGCGCCTTGATCGATGGCACTGAGTTCCGAGAGCTCATCGTCCCCGTCCAGACGGGGATCCAAGTGGGTGGCGAGCACCTTCCGGCGATCGGGACCACCCGAGCTGCCCTCCAGCTCTTCGTGCCGCTGAGCGGCGTGAACCACCAGCTCGGCGAGTTGGGTCTCACACTTCTGCTCGTGGCCCTCGGCGGCGTCATCATCGCCGCATTGCTCGGTTTTGTCGTCGCCCGCACTGCGCTGCGTCCACTCAACAGCGTCACCGATGCCGTCGAGGCCCTGGCCGAGACGACCGACATGTCCCTGCGCCTCGAAGAAGGGCGTGCCGACGAGCTTGGCCGGCTTCGCTCAGCCTTCAACCAGCTCTTCACTGCTCTCGAGCGCTCCGATGATCAGCAGCGACAGCTCGTCCTCGATGCCAGCCACGAGTTGCGGACCCCCTTGACGAGCCTGCGCACCAACACCGAGATCATGCGGCAGATCGACGCCATCGACCCAGAGACGCGCGAGCAGATCATCGCCGACATGCTCACCCAAATCGGCGAATTGACAACCCTGATCCGTGACCTGACCGAGCTGGCCCGTGGCGAGAGCCAGGTGGCCCCCGCCACCGTGTTCCGACTCGACGAACTCGTCGACGACCTCATCGCCATCGATGCCACCCACGGCCGCACCCGATCGATCGAGATCACCAGCGAGCTGAGTCCTTGCACGGTCCGTTCGCACCGGGATCGCCTGGCTCGGGCTATCGGCAACCTGCTCGACAACGCCATCAAGTGGAGTCCGGAGGGCGGGACGGTGCATGTGTCTCTCGCCGCTGGCGTGATCACTGTGGCTGACCAAGGACCAGGTATCGACCCCGAAGACATGCCCAAGATCTTCGACCGCTTCTACCGGGCTCCTGCGGCTAGGTCGCTCCCGGGGTCCGGTCTGGGTCTGGCCATCGTCGCCCAAGTGGCACGCGAAGAGGGAGGGTCGGTTGCTGTGGCCGCCGGTGACGGCGGAGGCACCCTCATGCGCCTCGAAATCCCCACCATCGACTAATTCTTCAGCGGTTCTTACCATTAACGCAGTGTGGTCCTTATCCGTCCGGGCCAAACTGATAGAGAGAGTGAGGACTCATGTTGAAACGCCACCAGCCCCACAGCCGATACGCCGGCCAAGCCATCATCCGATCCGCCACCGGTCTCGTCGCCGCTGCCGCCATCGTCGGGACCGGCTCGATGGCCTTCTTCGTCAGTCATGCCTATGCCGGCAAGACCGCCGGCACCTCGGTAACCCCAGGCACATCCTCGAACAGCCAGTACCAACAGCAACTCCAACTCCAACAGCAGCAACAACAGGACGACGGGTACCAGCAGCAGTATGGCGACCCCTATGCCCAGCAGGGCAGCCAGCCAAACTATGCCCCTCAGCCGAGCTATGGCGGCCAGCCACAGGCGTCTAGCGGAGGATCATGACGACGGCGGGTGCTGCTTCCGCCTCGGCCCCTGTGTTTGATCGATTCTCCATCTGGGGGACATCCGCCGTGCTCGGAGTGACGGATCCAGCGAAGATCGCCGAGGCGCGGCTTCAGCTTGATCTCGAGCTGGAGCTGATCGAGCAGGCAGCCAGCCGATTCCGTGATGGCACCGAGATCCTTGAGCTGAACCGACGGGCCGGCCAAGGTGCCATCGAGGTGAGTCCGGTGTTGCTCGACCTGATCGTCTGCGCCCTCGATGCCGACGCCGAGACAGCCGGAGCATGCGACCCGACCGTGGCTGACGCCCTGATCGCCTTGGGCTACGACCGCGACTTCGACGACGTCGAGGACTCAAGCACGATCTCCGCGACCACCCCAGCCCCCGGAACCTCGGGGATCATCGTCGATCCCGCCGCCATGACCGTCGATCTGCCGTTGGGAGTGCATCTCGACCTCGGAGCCACTGCCAAGGCTCGCGCTGCCGACCGTGCTGCCATCGCAATCGCCGGATCACTCAGGACGGGTGTCCTCGTCGACCTCGGAGGAGATCTGCGGACAGCTGGTGAGGCACCGACCGACGGCTGGAAGATCGGGATCACCACCGAGGCCCGTTCGGGGCGCATCGACGCGGTTGACGAGGTCATCAGCGTGACGGCTGGCGCCATCGCCAGCTCATCGACCGCCGTGCGCACATGGAGGGTCGGCGATCTCATGGCTCACCATGTCATCGATCCCGCCACCGGGTGGCCGGCGACCAGAATCTGGTCCATGGTCACCGTGGCGGCCAGCACCTGCGCCATGGCCAACAGTCTGTCGACCGCCGCCCTGGTCTGGGGGGAGGACGCGCTCTTCGAGCTGCCACAGCGCTCGATAGCGGCACGTCTGGTCCGGCCTGACGGCTCCGTTGAGCGCATCGGAGGATGGCCAGAACCCACGGGTCAGGATGAGCACCGATGATCGCAACCTCCTCATCGCTGCTCTGGTACACGACTCGTGCCTCGGGCATCGTGAGCCTCCTCCTGCTCACCGCGGTGATGGTGGGAGGCATCATGACGGCCACTCGTGTCGGCGGAGGCACGGTTCCTCGCTTCGCCGTCGCCGAGATTCACCGAAGAATCTCGCTGATCGCCATGGTCTTCATCGCCCTCCACATCATCACCACGCTGCTCGACACCTATGTCAACGTGAGCCCGCTGGCTGTTCTGGTGCCATTCGCGTCGCAGTACAAGCCCCTCAAGGTTGCGCTGGGAGCCGTGGCATTCGACCTCCTCCTAGCCATCACCATCTCGAGCCTCGTGAAGCAGAAGCTCAGCCACTCGGCGTGGAGGGCGATCCACTGGATCTCCTATCTCGCCTTTCCCATCGCCGTGCTCCATGAGGCCCTTATCGGCACCGACTTCCGCTTCGCGTGGATGATCCTGCTCAGCCTCGTGTGCGTCGGTACCGTGGCGGTTGCTCTGGCCTGGCGCTTCTGGGCCCATCCGAGACCTGACGGCGCCCTCACGGCAGTGCCTGCCCGGACTGCACCGCCGAAGCGCTCGAAGGCCATCATCAACCGAACACCTGCCACCAAGGCCTCTCCTGGTCGACACCGAGGCTCGTCGAGCACAAAGCGCCGCCCATGACGAGCCCGGGCACACAGAATCCGCAGCTGCGCTTGCTGGCTGGGACCGAGGGAGGGCGGCGCCTCAACCACGCGGAGCACCTGGCGATCCACGCTGAGCTGCCCCTGCCCGATGCCCACCGCCACGCCGAGCATTGGGCGCAGGACTTCGTGAAGCAAGTCGAAGTCTCGGGCCTGACCGGCCGAGGCGGCGGGGGGTTCCCGACCGCTCGCAAGCTCAGCGGCTCCATCGGTGGACACCATCGTCACATCGTGGTGATCGATGCCATGGAAGGTGAGCCAGCTGCCCAGAAGGACAGCGTCTTGGCCGCCTACGCCCCCCACCTGATCCTCGACGGCGCCGAGCTGCTCGCTGCGGCTCTTTCGGCCACCGAGGTCCGGATCGCCGTGGCGCGTGACAATCCGGCCGCCTCAAGCTCGATCGAAGCCGCCATCGCGGAGCGTGGTCGTCGAGGGCGGCGAGGAGCCCAGTTCAGCGTCGGGACACCTCCGGGTCGCTACGTGGCCGGCGAAGAGTCGGCACTCGTGTCGTGGCTCGACAATGGCGACTCGCGACCCACCTATCGACCCAGCAAACCCGCCGTGCTCACCATCGGTCGCCGGCGGGCCTATGTGGAGAACGCCGAGACCACCGCCACACTCGCCCTGATCGCTCGCCACGGTGGTGGAGCCTTCGCAGCCCAAGGCCGCGATCGCTCCGGAGGCATGGCGCTGGTCACGTTGAGCGGGGCGGTGAGTGAACCGGGTGTCCACGAGGTCGCCGTTGGAACCCCACTCGGCGAGATCATCGCCTTGGGTCGCCCTACTGGCTCGGTGAGCGGAATCCTGCTCGGAGGCTACGGCGGGACCTTCGTCGGACCCGAGGCCCTCACCGCCCCCTGGTCGGCCGACGGCCTCCAACCGCTCGGTGGAGCCCCTGGTGCCGGGGTGATCATCGTGCTGAGTGACCACAGCTGCGGTATCGCCGAGATGGCCAGGATCGCCGACTGGATGGCCAGAGAGAGCGCCGGCCAGTGCGGGCCATGTGTCTTCGGTCTCCCCGCCCTCGCAGAGGACCTCTCGCTCGTGGCCGCCGCTCGGAACAAGGGCCGCATAGACGTTCGCTTGCAGGCTCACCTCGACGTCATCGAAGGTCGAGGGGCCTGTGCGCATCCTGACGGCGTCGTGCGCATGGTGCGCAGCGGGCTCTCGGTGTTCCGCAAGGACGTAGCCGCCCACCTCGAGGGTCGACGCTGCGCCAGTGCCACTGCGCCGACTGTCCTGACTCTGCCAGCCAACACCGGGGTGCTGCCATGGCGATGAAGCTCGAGATCAAGGTCGATCCCGTCGCCTGCGACGGCTACGGCCACTGTGCCGAGGTGGCCCCAGAGATCTTCTCTCTCGACGAGTGGGGCTATCCCATCATCCGCACCCCCATGGTCCCGCCGGCCCTTCTCGCCATTGCCAACCTTGCCGTCAAGCAGTGCCCTCGCAAGGCACTCCACCTCGCTCAGGTCGTCGAGGCCCCTTCCCGACGTCGCTGATCCCTCAGGGTGCGCCCCGAGATCAGCTCCTCGCTCGCTTCCAAATCTCCCTCCACTCAGAGATCTGGGTCCTGAGCGCCGAGCATGTCGCCTGAACGGCTGCCCGGATCGCCGGGGACTCGTCAACCACCACGCTCGTCGCTCCCGCTGTCCTCGGAATGCCGCGATGTGCTGGGCATGACGCAGGTCATTCCAAGGTCCTCCGACGAGGCCGATTGGTATCTAGGTGGTCACGGCCAAGGTGTCGGACCACCGGGCGCTGTCACCGCTCCAGCCGGACAACTCGGACTGCTCGACCTCGATCATCTCGAGGTCGCACCCCGTGGAGGTCCATGCCGGTCGGCCCAAGAGCGCTCAACATCTTGCCCGCGCGTCAGATGAGCCATGCTCGACGATCGTCAGGGGTGCCACATTCTGCGAGAGGCTGACCGACGAGGCCCTGCATGCCCGGCAACGTCATGCATCAGCAGGTGCCCCTTGGCTCGTTGTTCGCTTGAACGTCGACTTCGACATCCACCGAGAGCCCGGTGGCCGAGTTCATCTGCCCGAATCTCGCCCCGACCGATCAGCCATCGGCGCTCATCAGTTCGAGGCGGTTACCGAACGGGTCAGTCACATGGGACCGACGTAGGCCCGGGATCTCGTCGTTCTCGGTCATGGAGATCCCTGCAGACTCGAGCACCTTGCGGAG
>CAIUMH010000144.1 GCA_903900235.1 uncultured Actinomycetes bacterium | reverse complement strand
TTCCGGATGTTCCTGACTGGGCTGTTCCTCGTCATCCTCTGGGGCATCTTGGGAGCCGTGCTCGCCGCTGCGGGCGTCGGGATCGGCCTCATCGTCATCATCGAGATGGCCATGATTTTCGGCCAGTACTGGTTCTCCGACAAGATCGCCCTTTTCGGCATGGGCGGACGCGTCGTCACCCCGGAGGAAGAGCCTCGGCTCCACGCCATGATCGACCGCCTGTGCGCCCTCGCTGACATGCCGAAGCCCCGCGTGGCGGTGGCCGAGACCGACATGCCCAATGCCTTCGCCACCGGCCGGAGCCCCAAAGCCGCAGTGGTCTGCGCCACCCGAGGGATCATGCGTCGACTGTCGGACGAGGAGCTCGAGGCGGTCCTCGCCCACGAGATCTCCCACGTGGCCCACCGAGACGTGGCCGTGATGACCATCGCCTCCTCCGTCGGGATGCTGGCTGGCCTCCTCACACGAGTGGCCATGTGGTCCTCGATCTTCTCGAGTGACAGCGAGAACCAGGGCGGCGCCCTCGCCGAGCTCGCCATCATGCTTGTCTCGATCGTGGTCTACGCCCTGAGCTTCCTGCTCACGATGGCCCTCTCGCGCTACCGAGAGCTCGCCGCTGACCGGTCCGGAGCGATTCTGATCGGCCGCCCGGCGCTGCTGGCCTCGGCCCTGGTCAAGATCACCGGCGAGATGTCGCGGATCCCGACCAAGGACCTGCGCAAGGCGGAGGCATTCAATGCCTTCTTCTTCACCCCGGCCATCAATGGCAAGTCAGGGTCTTCGCTCGGCAACCTGTTCTCGACCCACCCGACGATCGAGAAGCGCCTCGCTCAGCTCGACGAGCTCGAGCGCCAGATCAACGGCGGCTGAGCCGTTCATGGGTCTGTTCGACGCCATCCTCGGCCGCACCAAGGCCGTCGCACCAAAGCTCGATGCACTCTTCGCCCTCCCCTCGGCCGCGGTGACCCTCGAGGTTCAGGCCGGACTCGTCTCGTCCGGGCGCGCCGGGGTGTGCTGGAAACCTCCGGCCGGCCAAGCTCCCGCCGATGTCCAAGCCGAGATCTCCGCGTTGCTCGATCTCGGCGAAGGCGACTCTGACGCGCCGTCGCTGCGCAGCGTCGAAGACGACCTTGGATTCCGATGGCTGATCGTCGAGGGCACTGACCTCGATGACCTTGTGACCCAGGTCCACCAAGCCAACACGCTGCTGACCGAGGCCGGATGGGGACCCCAACTGTTGTGCTCGGTGTTCGGGCTCCGCCCTGCCGCCGGCGCCGATGCCTCGGCTCGAACGGGCTACCTCGTCTACCTGTTCAAGCGAGGCAGCTTCTACCCCTTCTGCCCCACCGGGCCGTCGAGTCGCGACAATGAGGCCGAGCTGCGTCTCAAGTCCACCGTCGGAGCCGACCTGCCCTTCGAGGCCGATCTCAGCCGCTGGATGGCCCTCTGGGGACTCCCCCTCTGACCCTTCGGGCTATCCTCGCCCCGTGAGCGACACACCCCCTTCTCGCCTGCTCCCCCTCGCAGGGACCGTCAACTTTCGGGACCTCGGTGGCTACCCAACCGACGACGGGCACCGCGTGCGATGGCGACGGCTCTTCCGGGCTGACTCGCTGAACCGACTCACCGAAGAAGACCGGGGCCACATCCGCCATCTCGGCGTGGTCACCGTGGTCGACCTGCGCACCACCGTTGAGGTCGAGGAAGGTCGATTCCCGGTCGAGGAGGTTCCCGTGACCTTCCACCACCTCCCCTTCATGGAGGCAGTACCTGACCCTGAGAGTTTTGCCGCCATCCCTGGCCTCCTCGGCTCGACCTATATCGACATGCTCGACGAGGCCGGCGACATGGTTGCCGCCGCCGTGGCCGTGCTCGCTGACGAGGCCAATCAGCCAGCTATCTTCCACTGCACGGCGGGCAAGGACCGCACGGGAGTGCTCTCGACCATGCTGCTCGGACTGCTCGGCGTCCCCGATGAGCTGATCGTCGAGGACTACGCACTCAGCGCCCACGCCATGGGTGCCCTCAAGGAGCGCCTCGCTGAGCGTTACCCAGACTTCGCCGAGCAGATCCTCGAGGCTGGAGAGATGTTCTCCGCCGCTCCTGAGCACATGGAGCGACTGATCGGCGTCATTCGGCAGCGCTATGGAAGCTTCGATGACTGCGCAAGCGCCATCGGGATCACTGCGTCGACTGTCGCCAGCCTCCGAAATTCTCTGCTCGATCGCTGACCTCCGGCACCACGGGAGCAGTCTCGATGACCGTTGCGCCTCCCAGCCCGCTGATCTTGAGGGCCAGCGCGACGTCGAGCTCGGTGAGCGCCCCGGCGTCGTGGGTGGACAGCACCAGGTGGACCATCCGGTAGCGCAGGTCGATGTCAGGGTGATGGTTGGCCGCCTCGGCGAGCGCGCCAACCGAAACCACAAATCCGAGTGCTCCAGCGAAGGAGGGAAGCTCGACGCTGAGGCGCAGCACTTCACCGTCGATAAGCCAGCTGGTGGCCGCCAAGGCGGAGGCCACGTCGTCATGGGCCAGGGGTTCTGGTCGAATCATGGACGGGTCATCTCGTCGGGCTTCACTGCGGCGTCGAATTCCTCGCCCGTCATGTGCCCGAGGGCGATAGCTGCGTCGCGCAGTGTCGAACGTTCCTTGTGCGCCTTCTTTGCCACCTCGGCGGCCCGGTCGTAGCCGATGTGAGGATTCAGGGCCGTGACGAGCATCAGCGAGTTCTCGAGGTGCCGACGGATCTGGTCATAGTCCGGCTCGAGACCCACCACGCAGAACTCCTCGAACAGCCCGCAGGCATCGGCGAGCAACGTAAGCGAGTGGAGGAAGTTGTGGATGATGACCGGCTTGCAGACATTGAGTTCGAGGTTTCCCCTGCTGCCGGCGATGCCGATGGCGGCATCATTGCCCATGACCTGGATGCAGACCATGATCATCGCCTCCGACTGGGTTGGGTTCACCTTGCCGGGCATGATCGAGCTGCCCGGCTCATTGGCCGGCAGCACCAGCTCGCCGAGGCCGCTGCGCGGACCTGATCCCAGCCAACGCAGGTCATCGGCGATCTTGGTCAGGCTCACTGCCAGAGTCTTGAGCGCGCCTGAGGCGAACACCAAGGCATCGTGACCGGCCAGGGCGGCGAACTTGTTGGGGGCCGTCACGAACGGAGCACCGGTGAGCGAAGCGATGGCAGCTGCCACCCGCTCGCCGAACTCCGGATGGGTGTTGAGGCCGGTGCCGACAGCAGTGCCGCCAGCAGCGAGCTCATAGAGCGCGGGGAGCACCTGCTCGAGTCGAACAAGGTCGGCGTCGAGCTGGCTGACGTAGCCACTGAACTCCTGCCCCAAGGTGAGCGGCACGGCGTCCATCAGGTGAGTACGGCCGATCTTGGTGATGGTGGCGAAGGCCTCCACCTTGACCGCCAGTGCATCACGTAGCGATGCCACCGCCGGGATCAGTCGGTCCGTCATCTGTCGGGCCGCCGCGATGTGCATCGCTGTGGGAAAGGTGTCATTCGACGACTGGCTCATGTTGACGTCGTCGTTCGGGTGGACCGGCTCCTTCGAGCCCCGGACACCACCGGCCATCTCGATGGCCCGATTGGAGATGACCTCGTTGACGTTCATGTTGGTCTGGGTGCCCGAACCGGTCTGCCAGATCCGGAGGGGAAACTCGTCATCGAGACGACCATCAGCGACCTCTCGGGCGGCAGCCATGATCAGTGACGCCGTCTCGTCGTCCATCTTGCCGAGGTCCCGGTTCACCATCGCCGAGGCCTCCTTCAAGACCCCGAAGGCGTGGATGAGTGGCGCCGGCATGGTGTCAGCGGCGATGGCGAAGTGGTGCAGCGACCGGGCGGTCTGGGCGCCCCAGTAGCGCTCTTCGGGCACCTCAATGGGTCCCATGCTGTCGGTCTCGATCCTCATGCCCACGTTCTGGCCTCCTCAGGCGTCGTCCCACCGATCGGCGGGCCGAAGTCAAGTCTCGCGCAACCGAGCCGCCCGATTGACGCCCCCGGGGACTCGACGGTCAACGCCGGGATCAACCTCGGCTCACGAGGCACTGAGCGAGCCATCAGCGATAACGAGACGCGCCACGCTGGCATTGCGGGACTGATGCTGCTCCGCCATGAGCCGCTCCGCAGACACCTGTTCAACGGCGACCGACGCGCCCATCTGATGTCCGGTCAGGTGAGTGGCGTCCACCGCTACCACCGTCGGGCCGCCCATCCTCAGAGGAGTCGGACGAGCAGTGAACGAGAAGTGTGCCGGCATCGCCGCCGAGGGGGTTCCGATCACCTGTTCGGCACCCATCATGGACGCGACGATCCGCTCGGTCTCGATGAGGCTCGGACCTTCGCCGAGCAGCACGAGGCCAGTGGAGCCGGCGGTGATGTGATCGAGCGAGATGAGCTCCCGACCGAGCACCGTCGGGAGGCGCCGACCGTCGACTCGGGCCACCACGCCGAGGCCACACCCCACTCCGGCATCGGACAGGCCGGCGCACACAACAAAGGGGTCGAGAGCAATTCCGCCGACCTGAACGTCACCTAAGGCAATCAGGCCGAAGGATTCCGAGAGTGAACGGAGGAGCCCACGGAGCTCCGCAAGGTCATCGACGGCCAGCGGTCCCGGTACCAGCCAGGGCCAACCAACCACCTCAGCGGCCCGTGAAGGAGGTGGGGCGCTTCTCGAAGAAGGCGGTCATCGCTTCACGCATATCGGCTGTCTCGAAGTTCACGGCCTGAGCTCGACCCTCGTCCTCGACGGCCTGGGTGAACGATGAGCCTGCAGCGGTGTCGAGAAGGGTCTTGGCCAAACTCAGCGCCACGGTGGGTCCGGTGGCGAGACGACTGGCGAGGTCATCGACCATCGCATCGAGACCCTCGACGGTGGTCACCCGGTTGATCAGGCCGATCGAGAGGGCCTCCTCGGCACCGATGATGTCGCCGAGCAGCGTCAGCTCCTTGGCTTTGGCCATGCCCACCGCTCTCGGCAGAAGCCACGAGGCGCCGAGGTCTGGCGAGAGTGCCCGCTTGGCGAAGATCATCGAGAATCGAGCACGCTCTGAGGCCACGATGAGGTCGCAGCCAAGCGCCAGTGACAACCCCGCCCCCACGGCCAGGCCGTCGACGCGAGCGATGGTGGGCTTGGTGATCGCCCGGAGCGCCAGAGCCACCTCGTTGAGACGCCGCATCCGAACCACGCCGGGCTGCGACAGGCTCATGTTCTCGCCATCGGGATCGGTCAGGTCCGCTCCCGTGCAGAAGTCGCTCCCGGCGCCAGTCAGGATCATGGCCCGATCATCGTCGTTGCGCTCCACGGAGACGAAGGCATCCCGCAGGGCTTCAAACATCCGACCCGACGCAGCGTTCTTCTTCTCCGGAGCATTCATGGTGACTCGCACCACTCCGTCAGAGCGCTCGATGATCAGCGAGTCCATAGATCCCCTCCCGGCGGACCCGCCGCCATGATGACCAGTGTGCCAACCACGACGGAGAACGAGTCCCCGTCGGCAATGTCAGCGGTTGAAGCGACGCTCCTTGATCTTGGCCTTCTTCCCCTGCAGGTCACGCAGGTAGTAGAGCTTGGCCCGACGGACCATGCCGTACGAGTCGACCTCGATCTTGGCGATTGTCGGCGCGTGCACCGGGAAGGTCCGCTCAACGCCGACACCGAAGCTGACCTTGCGGACGGTGAAGGTCTCCTGCACGCCAGAGCCTTGGCGGCGGATCACGACGCCCTGGAACACCTGAACACGCTCACGAGTGCCCTCGACCACGCGCACGTGCACCTTGAGGGTGTCGCCGGGCCGGAAGGCCGGGATGTCGTCGCGGAGCGAGTCGCTGTCGATGAGTTCGGTGGGGTGCATGGCGAAGTCCTTCTGCCGTCGGGTGGCGAAGATCTGATGTTAGCCGCTCGACGCGGCATCCTCCACCCGAGCCAGCGCCTCGAGCGCGGCCTGGTCCTCGTCACTCAAGCCACCCCGGGCTTCGATCAAGTCGGGACGGCGGTCGAGGGTGACCCGCAACGCCAGGCCTCGTCGCCACTGGGCGAGCTTGGCGTGGTCGCCGCTCCGCACGATGGCGGGAACTTCCATACCCCGGAAGTCGGCCGGCTTGGTCCACTGAGGGTGCTCAAGGAGCCCGTCTTGGAAGCTCTCCTCGATGGTGGAGTCATTGTTACCGAGCACTCCGGGGACCAGGCGGGCAGTTGCCTCGATGATCATCAGCGCCGCCAGCTCCCCCCCAGCGAGCACCACATCGCCCACCGAGATCTGCTCGTCGCACAATCCGTCGAGCACTCGCTGATCGATCCCCTCGTAGCGACCACACAACAGTGAGAACCCATCGAGACCGGCGAGTCGCTGAGCGGTGGCCTGATGGAAGGGTCGACCCTGGGGGACGAGGGCGATGAGCGGGCGTGGGGCTCCCCCGGCCGCAGTACGAGCCTCGACAGCGGCGAAGAGAGGCTCAGGCATGAGCACCATGCCCGCTCCCCCACCAAAGGGGGTGTCATCCACGGTTCGCCGAGCATCAGTGGCTCCGTCACGAAGGTCACAGGCCGTCACCTCGAGCAGGCCGAGATCTCTCGCCCTCCCGAGGATGGTGGCACTCGTATAGTGCTCGATCAGCTCCGGGAAGATCGTGAAGACGTCGATCCGCAGCACGCGTTCAGTCCAGCAGGCCCTCGGGCGGGTCGATCACGACAACCTCACCCGCTACATGCTCGACCATGAAGACGAGGGGGACCAGGTGGCCGGTCGAGAGCACCAACAGGTCGCTGGCTGGATTGTCCTCCACGGCTTCCACGGTAGCGATCACGGTGCCATCGGCGAGGCGCACTTCGGCCCCGATCAGCTCGTGGACGAAGATCACTCCTTCGACTTCAATGGGCTCGCCCATCAACGCGGTGCCTCGAAGGGCCTCGGCCCCGGAGCGGTCCACCACACCCTCGAAGTACACGAGTCGACGGTCCTGGTGAACTCGGCTTGAGATCACGACGAGTTCGCCGGCATCGGTCGAGAACGTGGCACCTTTGGCCACGCGCGCATCGAGGTCACTGTGGAGTTGGACGACCACCTCGCCACGCAGGCCGTGGGCCTTGGTGATCCGACCGACCTCGAGCAGGCCGTCGGTCATGCGACGCTCAGTCGTCGACGATGTCGACGTTGGTGGCGGTCTCGGTGCGAGCTCCTGCCACAGCCACGAGTGCTCGGATCGCCTGGGCGGTCCGTCCACGTCGACCGATGACGCGGCCCATGTCGTCGGGTCCAACATGGAGGCGAAGACGGATCTGATTGCCCCGCTCCTCGGCCTCGACCACGACGGCCTCAGGGTCACGGGTCAGCGACTTGGCCAAGTAGGTCAGGACAGCCTCAGCCATTGGGTCCGAAGCGACGTTGCCCTGTGAGTCATCGGCGACCTCGTCGTCGGACTCGATCGTGTTGATGTCACCCTCGACATAGTCACTCATTGGGCAGCCTTCGACGCCTCGAACTGCTCCCAGGCGCCACTCTTCTTCAGCAGCACAGCAACCCGCTCCGTCGGCTGGGCTCCCTTTTGCAGCCAGGACACGGCCTTGTCGTTGTCGATCGTCACGATGGTCTCGGGATCGGCCTTCGAGGCGCCACGAGGGGCGTAGGTCCCGACGATCTCAAGGAACTTGCCATTGCGAGGCGCCCGGCTATCGGCCGCCACGAGACGGTAGGTCGGCTGCTTCTTCTTACCGATCCGCACAAGGCGGAGCTTGACTGCCACGAGTCTGTATCCCTTCAACTGACGTCTTGACCGGCGGTGAATGCCCTCCACGGGGCGAGCCAGCGAAGCATCATCTTAGCGGGGTTTACGGGGGGTGACTCGACCACCCTTCTTCTTCTTGTTCTTCGAGCCCCCGCGAGGTGCCGGAGCCGGGTCCGAACCCCGGCCGAGGCCGGCGGTGAGATCTGCTGGAAGACCGCTTCCCCGGGGCGCCCCGGGAAACGATCCGCCGAGTGCCGCCTCGAGCTCGGCCATGTCAGGTGCGCCCTTCATCATCTGACGCATCTGGCCCAGTCGACCCTTGCCTCCGCCGCCCATACCCGGCATGCCGCCCATCTGACGCATCATCTTTCGCATCTCGCCAAATTGCTTGAGGAGCTGGTTGACGTCACTGACGCTGCGGCCCGAACCGGCGGCGATGCGCTTACGACGTGACCCATCGATCACCTGAGGGTCCCGACGCTCGTCGAGAGTCATCGAGCGCACGATGCCCTCGATGCGGTCGATCTCTCGGTCATCGACCTGATCGGCGGCGGCGCGCATCTCCTTGGTCATGCCGGGCATGAGCTTCATGAGGCCACCCATTGACCCCATCTTGCGAACCTGGCCGAGCTGCTCGAGAAAATCGTCGAGCGTGAAGGACCCGTCGAGCATTCGACCTGCGGAGCGAGCAACGACCTCGGCGTCCATGGTCCGCTCGGCCTGCTCGATCAGCGACATGACATCGCCCATGCCGAGGATCCGGTCAGCCATCCGGTCCGGGTGGAACTGCTCGAGGTCCTCGAGCTTTTCCCCCGTCGAGGCGAAGGCGATCGGTCGACCCACGACACCCTTGACGCTCAACGCCGCGCCGCCTCGGGCATCCCCGTCGAGCTTGGTCAGGATCACCCCGTCGAGGGCCAAGGTCTCATGGAAGGCCGACGCCGTAGCCACGGCATCCTGGCCGGTCATGGCATCGATGACGAGGAACGTGAAGTGCGGCTCGATGGCGGCGGAGACTCTGGCCACCTCGTCCATCAGGGCCGCATCGATGGCCAATCGTCCTGCGGTGTCGACGATGAGCACGTCTCGGCCCAGGCGGCGAGCCTCGGCCAGGCCTGCGGCAGCCACCGAGACCGGATCGGTAGCTTCCGAAAAGACCGTCACGCCGATCTGCTCGCCGAGCACCCGCAGCTGCTCAACCGCAGCCGGGCGCTGCAGGTCGGCACCGACCAGCATTGGATTACGGCCCTGCTGCTTGAACCATCGGGCCAGCTTGGCCGCCGTGGTCGTCTTTCCCGCCCCCTGGAGTCCGGCAAGCAAGACGACCGTGGGAGGGCGCGAGGCATAGGTGATCGAGAGGGTCTCTCCACCGAGCGCCTCTACCAGCTGCTCGTTGACCGCCTTGATGACCTGCTGGCCAGGCGACAGCGCCTTGGAAAGCTCGACGCCCGACAGCCGGGTTCTGACGCCGTCGAGGAACGACCGGACCACGCCAAGCTCGACATCAGCCTCGAGCAGGGCCGTCCGGATCTCGGCCAGTGTCTCATCGAGATCCGCCTCAGAGAGGCGGCCACGGCCGCGCAGCTTCGTGGCGATCCGGTCGAGACGGTCTGAGAGGGCGTCAAACATCAGGAGGTGAGGTTACCCGAGCGCCTCTGGGCGCCGGTCACGCCTCGAGCAGTGCATCGACGAAGGAGACCGGGTCAAAGATCACGAGGTCATCAGCCTGCTCTCCGAGACCCACGAGCTTCACGGGTAGTCCGAGCTCGCGCTGGATGGCGATGACCACTCCGCCGCGCGCCGTGCCGTCGAGCTTGGTCAACACCACACCGGTGGCATCCACGGCCTCGCCGAACTGGCGAGCCTGGCTGATCCCGTTCTGGCCCGTGGTGGCGTCGAGCACGAGCAAGACCTCGGTGACCTCACCGGGCTCTCGATCAGCCACCCGGCGGATCTTCTTGAGCTCCTCGATCAGATTCACCTTGGTGTGGAGCCGGCCGGCGGTGTCAGCCAGCACGAGATCGGCCCCCCTGGCCCCCGCTGCGGCGATGGCGTCGAAGACCACCGAGCTGGGGTCACCGCCCTCGGCACCCCGAACGATCTCCGACCCAGCGCGCTCGGCCCACATGGCCAACTGGTCGGCGGCGGCGGCTCGGAACGTGTCACCCGCGGCCAGCAGGACACGCCGGCCGGCCGCAGATTCCCTGGCCGCGAGCTTGCCAATGGTGGTGGTCTTGCCCACCCCATTGACCCCGACGAAGAGCCAGACCGGTACGTGACCGTCGCGAACCGATGTCGAAAGATGGCGATCAATCGGGATGCCCGCTGGATCGACCGTCAGAATGCTGATCAGGTCCGTGCGGAGGGCCTCAAGCAGCCCATCGCCACCGTCAAGTGTTCCCTCCTCCGCAGCCCGGCGCACCGAGGCCATGAGCGCTTCGGTGGTGGCCACGCCGACATCCGAGCGCAAGAGCACGTCCTCAAGCTCGCTGAGTGCGTCAGCGTCAAGTGACCGTCGGCCTCGCAGGGATCGCAACGTGCCGAACAGGCCCCGGGATCGGCCCAGGCGTTCCCGATAGGTCGGCTCGGTATCGAGATCAACGTCGAGCAGAGACGTCGCAGCCGACTCCTCGCTGTCTTCGACCGACGTCGTGGGTTCGGGGGGAACGGCGACGGGACTCGGGGCGATCGTCGACGGGGGCGCCTCGAGACTCCCCACCGCCCTCCGGGCCCGGACCAGCAGGACGACAACGGCCGCCAAGACTGCGATGGCTAGGACGACGAGGACGAGGAGGGCCGCATTCATGAGGCGATGCCCTCGTCGCTCTCGCGGCGAGACGGCACCTTCTGCGATACCACCTGCGACGAGCCACCGGGCTTCATCGTTACGCCATACAAGGCATCACCCGTCTCCATGGTCCGCTTCTGGTGGCTGACGACGATGAGCTGCGCCTCGTCGCGGAACTCGCGCAACAGGCCGAGGAAGCGGTGGAGATTGACGTCGTCGAGGGCTGCCTCGACCTCGTCCATCAGGTAGAAGGGTGAGGGCCGTGAGCGAAACACCGCGAAGAGGAAGGCCAGAGCGGCCATCGACTGTTCGCCACCCGAGAGCAGCGAGATGCGTCGTACATTTCGTCCGAGTGGTCGAACCTCGACCTCAACCCCCGTATGGAGCAGATCGTCAGGCTCCGTGAGGATGAGCCGACCCTGGCCGCCTGGGAACAGCATGGCTACAAGCGCACTGAAGTGCTCGTTGACATCGGCGGCGGCGGCGGCGAAGGTCGACATGATCTCCTCGTCGAGAGCCCGCACCACCTCCTGAAGCTCGCGGCGAGCCGTCCTGACGTCGGTGACCTGGGTGTCGAGATCCTCGTGACGCTCCTCGAGGGCGCTGAGCTCCTCGAGGGCCAGTGGGTTGATCGGACCGAGGCGCTCGACCTCCGCGTCGAGGGCTGCTGCTCGCTCGGCTGGCATGACGCCTTCGGGAAGCTCGGGCGCCGGTGCCCCCACCGTGGCCGCCGGCTCCGTTCCGAGATCCCGACGGATCATCTCGATCACCGCCTCGAGCTTGACGGCCACCTCGGCCGACTCGATCTCGAGGGCTCGGATCGAGGCCAGGTGACTCGTGAGGCCTGCGTCCGCCGCGGCCCGGTCCCGGCGGAGCTGCTCGAGCCGCTCGTTGCTGGCTCGAACCGACTGGACCTCAGCGGCATAGGCCTCGCGGCGACGGTCGAGCAGGAGCTCAGCTCGCTCCGTAATGCCTGCCACGCTGGCGGCGAGACGCTCGATGGCCACGGCGTCTCCCTCGAGGCGCTGACGACGATCGGCCGCCTGCTGGCGAGCCTCGACATGTCCGGCCAGTCGCCGCTCCACCTGCCCGAGGCGATCAGTCAGCGCACGGCGGCGCTCGGACAGCTCGGCAGTGCGAACCTCGAGGGCTTGACGCATCTCAATCACATGGGCGCGATGCGCCTCAAGCGTCGTGCGAGCCTGTTCCGCCCAAGAGGCGCGCTCCTCGGCGCGTGCTGCGGCATCTTCGAGAGCCGGCAGGGTCAATCGCAGTGCCTCGAGATCAGCCGCCTCGGCTAGAAGGGCCGCCTCGGCATCCTCAAGCGACCGGTGGATCTCGGTGAGCTCCTCGTCGAGACGAGCCGCCTGCTGGAGAACGCCGACCTCTGCGGCCGCCTCCGTGGCGACAGCGGCCACCGCCCGGTCGAGGTCTCGCTGGGCTGTCGTTCGTCGCTCAGCCGCCTCGGAAGCACCAGCACGCGCCTGCGCCCGAAGGGTCACCGCCGTCCCGGCCGCCAAGACCGCCATCTCGGCCTCTGCCTCGGCGTCAGCCACGGCCTGGGCGGTGACCACGCCGCCGGTGCCGGCGGTGACCCGCCAGCCCGTGGTCGAGAAGCGATCGCCCTCTTCGGTGACCACCACCAGATCGGGACGGTCGAGCGCGAGGTCGATGGCGGCATCGAGCGTGCCCACCCGAACGGCATGGCCGAACAGTTGATCGAGAACACCGGCGAGCGACGATGGTGCACCAGGACGGACGCCGACGTGGGCTCGAACGAGATCAACGCCGGCCGGCAGGCCCTCGACGGTGGGCGTAGAGCCCGTGGCGGCAGCGAGCACGAGACCACTGGCGCCCTCTCTGCGAAGCCGTTCGAGCACCGCATGCGCCGCCGTCCGGCCGTCAACCACCACGGCGGCCACGGCGGCCCCGGCAGCCGACTCAACGGCCTTCTCCCATCCTGCATCGACGACGAGGAGGTCCACGAGGGAACCCACCACACCGTCGATCTCGGCGATCGCCTGGCGGCCGCTCGATCCGGTCAACTCGTCAAGGGCGCCGGCCAGCATCTCGTGACGAGCCGTGGTGCGGGTCGCCACCTCCTCGGCACGGCTGGCCTGGTTGTCGGCGTCAGACTCCGCCGATCGTGCAGCGTCCAACGCAGTGTCAGCCGCGGCGAGCAAGGTGGTCCGCTCCGCCACCACCGCTTCCGCAGTAGCGATTGCCGCTCGGGCGGCCTCGGAACTGACTGCGGTCTCGCCTCGCCGAGCCACAAGGCGATCCCGGCGAGCCTCGAGGTCCTCGACAGCTCGGCGACGGACGCCGGTGGCTCGCTCGAGCAGCTCACCGCGCTCGGTGGCGCGGGCCAGCGACTCGATCGAGTCATCCTCTTGGCCTCCACCCCAGGTCACCTCGTACTCGGACTCGACCCGCTCGAGGGTGGCCTCAGCCTCCTTGAACTCAAGTCGCTCTGGACCGAGGGCCTCGAGGTCGCCGTCGACGTCGGATACCTCTGAGCTGATACGTGCGCTGTCAGCCTCGAGGCTGGCGACCACGTCGACGTCAGCCGAGGCATTGAGCGCTTGGCTGACCCCCCGGGCGCGCTGGGTCAGGACGGCGGAGAGTCCACGCGAACGCTCGACGAGACTCTGCACGTCGGCCACCGACTGCGCCAACTCCTCGGCTCGGCTCGACTGCGTGAGGCTGGCGGCGGTCGCCGAGGCAGTGGCATCGAGCTCGGCCAGCGTCCGGCGTAGCTCGGCTTCGGCAACCTGTCCTGCTCGCAGGGTGGAGGAGATCTCCTCAGCACGACTCGAGAATCCGGCGAAATCTTGGCCGGCGAGGTGGAGGCGGAGAGCCTGTCGCTCTTCGTCGAGTGCCGAGAAGTTCCGAGCCGCGGCGGCCTGGCGCTCGAGTGGGCGCATCTGGCGCCGCACCTCGCGCACAAGGTCACCGAGGCGTTCGAGATTCTCCTGGGTGGCCGCCAGACGACGCTCGGCCCGCTCCTTGCGGCGGCGGTGCTTGAGCACCCCTGCGGCCTCCTCGATGATCGACCGGCGATCCTCAGGTCGTGCTGAAAGCACTGACGCCAGCTGGCCCTGGCCGATGATCATGTGCTGTTGGCGACCGACCCCTGAATCGCTGAGCAGCTCTTGAATGTCGAGGAGCCGACAGGGCGCTCCGTTGATCGCGTACTCCGAGTCACCGGAACGAAACAGCGTCCTCGAGATTGTGACCTCGGCCATCTCGACAGGGATGGCGCCGTCGGAGTTGTCGATGGTGAGCGCCACCTCGGCTCGACCGAGGGCCGGCCGGCTGGCCGTGCCCATGAAGATCACATCCTCCATCTTGGCGCTGCGCAGCGCACGAGGGCCCTGGGCGCCAAGCACCCAGGTCACTGCGTCGACGACGTTTGACTTGCCGGAACCGTTGGGGCCGACGACCACCGTCACCCCTGGCTCGAGCTCGAGGGTGGTCGCATCTGCGAAGGACTTGAAGCCCTTCATTGTCAGTCGCTTGAGGTACATCGGGGCGACCCTACCAATGCTCAGACGGGCCCACCGGCGGCGGGTCTTGGTCGATCAAATTTGACAGCGCTCACAGACGTACACCAGGCGGTTGTCCACCTTCGACGTAGAGATGGGCCGACGGCAGCGCCGGCAGGACTCACCGTCGCGACCGTGGACCTCGAGGAGGTCTTGGAACTTGCCCGCCACACCGTGGATATCGCCGAACTCGGTGACCGCGGTCGTCGTACCACCGTGCTTGATGGACTCGGCGATGATCTCGACCAGTGACCGCCAGAGGCGACGGACCTCAGTCGTCGAGAGCGAATCGGTGGCTCGGTCGGGACGGAGACCGGCGGCGAAGCAGATCTCGTCGGCGTAGATCGCCCCAATACCGCTCACAAGGGTCTGGTCGACCAGGAAGGTTCGGATCGACATCGAACGAGCTCTCAGCACGATGGCGAAGCGCTCCCAACTCATGACGTCCTCGACCGGGTCGAACCCGAGGCCGGCGAGCTCAGGGACTCGTTGACGCATCGCTGCGCCTTCGCCTCCCATCGAGACCGTCGAGGCCGGCGACACCTTGGTCACCGTGCCTTCGGCCGGAGGCGTCGAGACGTACATCTCGGCCGCCCCTTTGGTATCGACCAGTCGGAGCTGTCCGCTCTTGGTGAAGGTCAGCACCGCGGTCGTGTGCTTGGCCTTGACCTCCTTGGCCGACTTGGCCCGGCGGATGTGCCCGGTCTCCTTCGCGTCAATCACCAATGACGAGCCATCGTCGAGCTCAAGCACCAGACTCGTTCCCAGCCGGCCGACCGCCTTGATGGTACGGCCCTCGAGCAGCTCCTGGAAGGCTTTTGTGGTCTTGTTCCGCTTGACCGTCTTCGGGGCGGCGACCGCAGCCTCCTTGACCTTCAGGCCGACGACGTCTCTCGACAGCTGCTGTCGAATGATCTCAATCTCAGGCAGTTCTGGCATCCGTGACCTTCCCCCATGCGGCTCGTGCCGCGTCGATCTCTGCAATCTTCTTCGATCGCCCCGTCCCGCTGGCGAGTTCGTGATCGCCGAGGAGCACCACGGCGGTGAACACGGGGTCGTGAGGTGATCCCTCCTGGCTGCACGAGAACGTCACCGACGCACCGTGCTCGGCTTGGGCCCACTCATTGAGCATTCCTTTGAAGTTCTCCGCACCAGGGCTCTTGGCTGCGGCGGCGATCCGATCCCCAAGCAGCGACACCACGAGTGTCGATGCCGCATCAAGTCCGTTGGTGAGGTACACCGCACCGATCACGGCCTCAAGGGCATCAGAGAGCACCGACGGCTTCGACCGAGCTCCCTCGGTCTCGGCACCTCGGCCGAGCAGCAGATGGTCGCCGAGGCCGATCGATACCGCGATCTCCGCCAAGGTGCTCTCGTTAACCAGCGAGATACGAGCCTTCGACAGGTCGCCCTCGGCGAGGTCCGGGTAGGTGCGAAACAGCACTTCGGCCACGACGACGTCGAGTACCGCGTCGCCAAGGAATTCGAGGCGCTGGTTGGACGCGACACCGTGCTCGGGTGTGTAGGACGCGTGGACGAGCGCTTGCTCGAGGATGGTGGAGTCACCGAGGGTGAGGCCCAGCCGTTCGCACAGCACCTGGCTTCCCTCGGTCATGAGGAGCGCGGACAGGTCAGCCCGCCGACAGCTTGGCGTACACGTAGTCGACAGCGTCACGGACCGTCTTGAGGTCCTCGAGGTCTTCGTCGTCGATGCGGAATCCCGAGGCGCGTTCGGACAGCTCCTCTTCGAGCGCCTCAACGAGCTCGATCAACGCCAGCGAGTCTGCGTCGAGGTCCTCAGCGAACGAGGAGCCCTCGGAGATGGTGGCCGGGTCGATCTCGAGGATGTCACCGAGCTGCTCGGCCACGAGGGCGAACACCTCGGCGCGGTCCATCGGTCCCTGGGCGGTGTGGGTCTCTGCGGGCACGGTGCACTCCTCGATTGGGCTTTGCGGGCTCTTCGGCGGCCGGCAACGGCGCCATCCTATCGAAGGACAGGTGCCCTGCGAACGGATTCAGGCTGGAGTGACTGCCGAGCGCAGGGCCTCGGTGACCCCAGCCTCTGCGAGGTCGTGGCCGACGGCGATGGCATTGCGCATGGCCGTGGCTGACGAGGAGCCGTGACTGATGATGCATACGCCCTCGAGACCGAGCAGCATCGCTCCGCCGGCACCGTCGGGATCGAGGTCACCCATCAGCGGAGCGAGGTGCGGAAGCAGCACGTCCATCGCCGCCCGGGTCTCCTCGTTGGTCGTAAAGATCTCGAGCAGCTTCGTCATAAGGAACTTCAGCGACCCCTCGAGGGTCTTGAGCGCGACGTTGCCGGTGAAGCCATCGGTGACGATGACATCCACCGGAGCATCGAGCAGGTCCCGTCCTTCGATGTTGCCCACAAATCGTACGCCCGCACCCTCGGCGAGCACCTTGTGGGTCTCCTTCACCAAGGGTGTGCCCTTCGAGGCCTCTTCGCCGATCGACAACAGGGCCACCGAAGGTTCCGTGATGCCAAAGCGCGCGGTCGAGAAGGCAGCGGCCATCTGAGCGAACTGCACGAGCATCTCAGTGGTGCATTCGGCATTGGCGCCAGCGTCGACGAGCACCGCCGGCGGTCGGCCGGGCCGGGGAAGTGGTGTGGCGATGCAGGGGCGATGCACCCCTCGGATGCGACCCATGCGCAACAATGCCGAGGCCATGGTCGCCCCCGTGTTGCCCGCCGACACCATGGCCGAAGCCTTGTTGTCTCGGACCAACTCGGCTGCGCGAACGAGCGACGAGTCCTTCTTGCGCCGCACACCTTGTGCGGGGTCCTCGTCCATGGCGATGACTTCAGTGCAGGCCACGAGTGGCAGCCCGAGGGTATCGCCCACCTGGTCGGGCGGGCCGACGAGGACAATCGGGATCCCGAGCTCGTCAGCGGCGCGCTTGGCTCCGGCGATGATCTCGCCCGGCGCGTTGTCTCCGCCCATGGCGTCGACTGCGACGGGAAGGGTCACCTAGTCGACCTCAATGGCCTGACGGCCCTTGTACCACCCGCAGTTCGGGCACACCACGTGAGGTGCCTTGGCGGTGGTGCAGTGAGGGCAGACGCTGCGCGCCGGGACGTCAAGGGTCCAACTGGAAGCCTGTCGGCTCCGGCCCTTGGCCTTTGAGGTCTTTCGCTTGGGAACAGCCATCTCTTCTTCTCCGGTCGCGCCTTCGTCCCTCAGTAGAGACGAGGTCACCACAGCCGACTGCCGGTCTGCGGGGTGCTACGCCCTCACTCAGGAGAGCGCAACGCATCTAATGTAGCCCACCGTGGATCGGTCGGCGGCTGACACCGGCACGGACCGTCATTCAGGTCGGCTCCGCACTGCACGCAGAGGCCCTCGCAGGCCTCGTCGCACAGCGGCGCCAATGGCAACTCCAACACAATCGCGTCACGCAGGGCCGGCCCGAGGTCGAGCAGATCGGAGTCAAGGGCATAGGCCTCGTCGTCGCCAGGGGCTGCCGCCTCACGTTACCGCTCCTGGATCACCACCGAGATGTCGCCGCTGACGGTCTTGGCACAACGCCGACACTCACCCCGCCAGCGACTCTTCACCGTGCCACCCACCACCACGCCCCCGGGAATGCACTCGAGCAGACCGTCGAAGGCGAGATCATCGCCGTCGGGCACGTAACTCTCCCCTGGCGATGTCGGGCCCAGCGAGCCGTCGGGATCGAAGGATGCGGACACCATGACCGGGACCGTGGCACCGGCTTGGCGGCGCAGTCGCGCCACACCGATGATCAGCGGGTCCATGGCCACTGGCCTAGAGCTGATCCTGATCGAAGAAGATGTCGTCCTCGACCTCGATCTCCTCGAGCTGGTTCGGTGCATCGGGATCCTCGAGGGCCGGCTGGAGCTTCTCTCGGCCAGCCGCCACGGTCTTGAGGACGCGACCGAGGACGATCTCCATGCCGGCCAACTTCTGGTCGCAGAAGTCCTCGGCCTCGTGGCGCATCCGACGGGCCGACTCGTCGGCCTCTTCGAGAATCTTCGCTGCCGTTGTGCGCGCTTGGCGGACGAGTTCGGTACGCGAGACCATCCGCTCCGCCTGAGCCTTGACGTCTTCGAGCACCGCATCAGCCTCTCGCTGCTTCTCGGCCATGAACTCCTCGCGCTCACGCAGCAGCCAACGCGCCTGGCGAAGCTCCTCGGGAAGCGAGTCAAGCGCGGCCTCGAGCACGTCGAGCAGATCGTCACGGGGCATCAGCACCGATGACGACAGCGGCATCGCCTTGGCAGTCGAGATCATGTCAACGGCCTGGCGCAACAGCGTCTCGGCGTCAGCCGGCTGGCGGAGGTCATCGTCGAACTCGTCGAATTCGTCGCTCACAGCTCTTCTCCCTCGAACTTCTCCCGCAGTCGGCGAAGGACCGCTGGTGGAACGAACGGTGCCACGTCGCCGCCGTAGCGGGCCACTTCGCGCAACAGTCGTGAGGCGATGAACGAGTGGCTTGAACTCGTGGGGATGAACAGGGTCTCAACTCCCGAGAGGGACCGATTCATCTGGGCCATCTGCAACTCTGACTCGAAATCCGAGACCGCCCGAAGACCCTTGACGATGGCAGTGGCTCCGACGTCGTGCGCCACCTCAACGAGCAGGGTCGACACCGACACGATCGAGACCGTCGGCAGATGCGCCATGGACTCGGCCATCATCTCGCGACGCTCATCGAGGTCGAAGAGCGCCTGGGACTTCTGCGGGTTGCGCAGGGCTGCCACCACTACTGAGTCGAAGAGCCGAGTGGCCCGCTCAACCACCTCGAGGTGGCCGTTGTGGAACGGGTCGAAGGAACCGGGGATCAGGGCAATTGTCACGAGAGTCCGTCGGTGTCAGGTCGAAGGTCGAGCACGGTGACGAGCGTAGTGCCGTACTTGCGCTCCGTCGTGGTTGCCCAGCGAGTGGTCGCCTCGACCGGCGAGCGGCTCTCGACCACGAGGGTCCCGGCGTCGAGGCCGTCGAGCAGGCCAGCGAGCTCAACGTGGTCATAGGGCGGATCGAGCAGGACCAAATCACACGGCGGGCAGGCGAAGGTCGCCGCCGATGCCGTCACGAAGCGGACGGTTGCATCGGCGAGTCCCGTGGCCTCGACATTGGCCCGAGCAGCGGCAATGGCCCGTGGGTCTGAATCGACGAAGACGACGCTCGATGCCCCTCGGCTGAGCGCTTCGATCCCCAATGCACCCGAACCGCAGAACAGGTCGACGACCTCGAGGTCGGCCACCCCGCCTCGAGCTCCAAGGATGTCGAAGATGGACTCCTTGACCCGATCGGTGGTCGGTCGGATCGATGGGGGCAACGGAGCTCTGAGAGGTCGACCCTTGGCGGTTCCGCTAATCACGCGCACGTCGACACCGTAGCCCTAGCCCTTGAACAGGTAGGCCGCATCGTCAGGGTCGAGCGTGGCCCGCAACTCGTCGGCAAGGAGAGGATTCGAGGCCAGGCTCGGATCATGTGTCGTCAGGGCCACCGCCACCTCGGCTGCCTGCTCGAGCAGATCGCGATCTTTCGCCAGACTGGCGAGGGCGAGGTCGCTGCGGCCCTTCTGACGACTTCCCAAGATCGTTCCTTCGCCACGAACCTCGAGGTCCACCTCTGCGAGGATGAACCCGTCGGTGGTCTCCTCGAGCGCCTCGAGCCGGATGGTGGCATCAGGTGAGGTGGCTTCGCCAAGGAGATAGCACCATGCGTCACCGCCGCCTCGGCCCACCCGCCCGCGCAGCTGATGGAGCTGGGCGATCCCGAAGCGGCCAGCATCTTCGATGACCATCACCGTGGCGGCGGGAACATCGACGCCGACTTCGATCACCGTGGTGGCCACCAGTACGTCGATCTCCCCCGCACGGAACCGGTGCATCACCTCGTCTTTGTCAGCGGACTTCATCTGCCCGTGCAGCAGTCCCACCTCCAAACCCTTGAGCTCCCCGGTTGCCAGACGTTCGGCCTCCTCGGTGGCCGAGGTTGCCTCGACCTTGGCGGAACCCTCGACGAGTGGACAGACGACATAGGCCTGCCGGCCGGCCGCCACCTCGTTGCGCACCCTTCCCCAGGCCTCGAACTCTTCGAGGTCGCTCCGCAGCCAGCGAGTCGTGATCGGCAACCGACCGCCAGGCATCTCGTCGAGCACCGACATTTCGAGGTCGCCGAAGACCACCATCGCCGCCGAGCGCGGGATTGGGGTTGCCGTCATCACGAGCAGGTCTGGATCACTCCCCTCTCCGGAGGCTCCTCGACCCTTCTCGCGCAGCGCGGCGCGTTGTTCCACGCCGAAGCGGTGCTGCTCGTCGACCACGGCGAGACCAAGCGAGGCGAAGGCCACGTCGTCGGTCAGCAGCGCGTGGGTGC
>CAIUMH010000143.1 GCA_903900235.1 uncultured Actinomycetes bacterium | reverse complement strand
TTGGCACTGGCTGTCGCCGACGATGTGTTCTCTGTGGTCATCCTCGCTGCCAGTGGACATGCGTCAGTCACCGGAGGAACCATGGCCATGGTCGCGGCGACGGCTGGCGTCGTCGCCGTGCTGGCGGGCGCTCTGGTGGCGCGGCGTCACCATGCCCACTGGGCCATCTGGATCGTCCTGTGCGGTGTCCTTTGGTGGGTAATGGCCCGCCTCGGGATCGAACCCACCCTGGCCGGCGTCGTGATCGGACTGTTGGTTCCCAATGGGGCAGACCCGGCACTCCCCGGTGTGATCCTCGAACGTACGGTCGTACCCGTCGCCACCTTTGTCGTCCTCCCACTCTTCGGCCTCGTGGCCGGTGGCGTCGATCTCTCGACCTTCTCCCTCGGCTCAAGCAGCGGCCTGCTTGTCTCGCTGCTTGCCGCCCGGAGTATCGGCAAGCTCCTCGGGATCGTCGGCGCCGTGGGCCTCGCCATCCGATTGGGCCTCGGGTCCCTCCCCGCCGAGACCAGCTGGCGACAGATGACTGGCGCCGCACTCACCTGTGGGATCGGCTTCACCGTGCCCCTGCTCTTCGCCCAGCAGGCCTTCAGCTCTCAACCGGCATTGCTCGCCACCACCAAGGTCAGTCTCCTCATCGCGTCGCTGCTCTGCGCCATCGTCGGGCTCGTGATCATGGCCACCAAATCGCCGAAGGACGCAGGACGGGATTAGCGTCAAGGCCACACCGCCTGAGGAGGACGTTGATGAAGACTCGCCTGACGCAAGTGCTCGGAGTCGAGCACCCCGTGATGCTCGCCGGCATGGGTGGGGTTTCCTACTCCAGGCTGGCTGCCGCCGTCTCCGAGGCGGGCGGGTATGGCTGCCTCGGAGCCTCGACGATGAGCCAGGACCAGCTGGTCGACGAGATGGCCTCCATCAAGTCCGCCACCACCAAGCCATTCGCCGTCGACCTCCTTACGGCAATGCCGGGCGACATGCTCCGTTTCGTCGACCTGCTCATCGAAGGAGGAGCGGGACTCTTCGTGGCAGGACTCGGGGTACCTGCCGAGGCAGTTGAGCGGTGCCACCAGGCCGGGGTCCTCGTGGCAAATATGTGCGGTCGGGTCGAGCACGCCCGCCGTGCAGTCGATGCCGGCTGCGACCTCGTGATCGCCCAGGGAACCGAGGCCGGAGGTCACACCGGTCAGGTCGCCACGCTGCCGCTCGTCCCGATGATTGTTGATGCCGTGCAGGGTGCGGTTCCCGTCGTTGCGGCAGGCGGAATCTTCGATGGGCGTGGCCTGGCCGCGGCCCTGATGCTTGGAGCCGATGGCATCTGGGTCGGCACCCGCTTCATTGCCACCCCTGAGGCACGGGCACTTCCGGGCTTCAAGGAGGGCATCCTCGCCTCGGACGAGTCTGGGACGATCATCTCCAAGGCGTTCTCCGGCAAGACGATGCGCGTGCTGCGCAATGCCCTCACTGCCCACTATGAGGCTCACCCTGAGGAGCTTTCCCCCTTCCCCGAGCAACTCGGGAAGTCCTTCGGTGACGGATCGTTCCACCTCGGCGGAGACGAGTCGACCGAGGGGGTCGACCCCGACCGCGAGGGCTACCCAGCTGGCCAGGCCGTCGGGGCCATCGATTCGCTTGTCTCTGCCGGCGACCTCGTACGGCAGTTCGTGGCTGATGCCGAGGCAGCACTGGCGCGAGGCGGACAGCTCGCTACTTCGTGACGGAGCGACACCCCGGGGAGCAGATCTCACCGCTGAGCGAGTCGCTGCCCGAAATCCTTCCCGGAGAGCGAATCATCCTTCGCCTGCTCGCCCTAGAGGACGTCGCAGAACTCCACCTGTTGGTGCTCGACAACCTTGATCACCTGATGATCCTGGCCTTCATCGCCAAGGAGCCCATGACGCTTGCTGATCGCCAGATCCTGGTCGCCGGATGGGCTGACGATCACCGCAGGGGCCTCGGCGCCGACATGGGCATCTGGCTCAACGACACGCTTGTCGGCATGGTCGGGATCCATCGACGAGGACCCGATGACGCCTCGATGGAGATCGGCTACTGGCTCGACGAGCGGTCCGAGGGCTTGGGATTCGCCACCGAGGCCACCCAGGTTCTCTGCGAGGAAGCATTCGCCCACCCTGAGGTCGAGGTGGTCCGGATCCGCGCCGACCTGTCCAATGATCGCTCTCGGGCAACCGCTGAGCGCGCAGGGTTCCGCTGGGTTGGAACCGAACCGACACCAACTGCACAGCGGTCCCTCACGGGGACCAACGTGCAGTCGGTGTTCGAGATTCACCGCCACGAGTTCGATGACCAGTGGCGCTCGAGGTTCGTCTAGGCCTCGAAGAGCCCCACCGGACACGAGACACCTGTGCCACCGAGGCCGCAGTACCCCATCGGGTTCTTGGCCAGGTACTGCTGGTGGTAGTCCTCGGCGAAGTAGAACGGCCCCGCAGGCTCGATTTCCGTGGTCACCCGCCCAAGTCCAGCGCGTTCGAGTTGCTCCTCGAAGGCGCGAGCCGCTCGTTCGGCCAGAGCCTGCTGGGAGGCCGAGGTGGTGAAGATCGCCGAACGATACTGCGTGCCGACGTCGTTGCCCTGGCGGTATCCCTGCGTCGGATCATGGTGCTCGAAAAACGCGGAGAGGATCTCCCCATAGGACACGATCGAGGGGTCAAAGACCACGAGCACCGTCTCGGTGTGACCGGTGCGCCCCGAGCAGACCTCCTCATAGGTCGGGTTCGGCGTGAATCCACCCTGGTAGCCGACTGCCGTCGTCACGATCCCCGGCAGATGAAAGAAGGCTCGTTCGGCCCCCCAGAAGCAGCCCATGGCCACCATGGCGGTCTCGGTGCCCTCGGGATACGGCGGCAGCATGGAGGTCCCCAACACGACATGCGTCGGATCGATGGTCAGGGGCACTGCTCGTCCGGGGAGCGCCTCTTCCTCCTTCACCATCTCGGGTGATCGACCAAACCACATGAATGTCCTCCTCGTCCTACCGTTGCCGTCGAGCCTACGGGTGAACCACCGGCAGACGAGCCCTTCCCACTACCATCGCGGCAGGAGGCCACGTGTCGAAACAAGAGGAGTCCAGCACCCAGGCAAGCATCGACCAGGCGTCAGGGTCCGTGCGATCGAGGGCATCGCGGCTGATCACACCGAGAGCAGTGCTTGACGAACAGGTCGCCCGCCTCAACGGACGAATCGATGACGAAATCAGAGGCCTCGGCCAACGGTTGGCGAGTTCGCTGAGCGATGAAGTCGGACGGCTCGACGATCTCATCCGAGACCTCTACTTGCGGATTGACACCTTCGTGGCCGAGGTCGGACGGGTTGACGCACTCATTGAAGTGGTCGAGCTCCGTTTGGCGGAGGCGGTGGAGCTCAAGGGTCAGGATCGCTCCGCCGAGCGTGCGGAAGCTCGACGCATGGCTGCACTCGACGCACGGCTCACTGAGCTCGAAGGTCGCTCGGCGCAGGGAGGGTGAGCACCTCGACCCCTCTTGTCTCGATCGTCGTCTGCAGCGTCGGACGACCAGAGGCGCTCAATCTCTGCCTCGATGGGCTCGCCCGCCTCGAGGAGATCCCCTTTGAGGTGGTGGTCGTCCTCGGCCCGGGAGCGGAGTCCTCTGCGTCGAGCATCATCAGCCGGCCAGAGGTAGGGGGGCTCGTCCGCTGCCCTGTCCGCAATCTGGCGCGCTCACGCAATCTCGGATCCGATGCAGCGAAGGGGGAGATCATCGCCTTCATCGATGATGATGCCTATCCTGCCGAGGGCTGGCTCTCCGACCTCGTGCCGGCCTTCGATGACCCAGAGATGGGGGCCGTGGGCGGCGAGACACTCGACTACACGGGCCGCACTCACCAGGCAGTCGCCAGCCTGTGCACGCTCGCTGGTGACGCACGACCCCTCTTGGCTCATCCGACGATGGGGCTCACCGAGACGCCAGCGGCACGGGATTTCTCCTACCCCATCGGCACCAATCTCCTCGTCAGGGCCGCTGCCCTGCAGTCCATCGGTGGCTTCGATGAGCAGTTCGACTACTACCACGACGAGACTGACCTCGCCCGACGACTCCTCGACGCCGGATGGATCGTCCGCCCACTCCCCCGCGGCATCGTGTTCCACAAATTCCTCCCCTCAGCCATCCGGTCGGAGCGACGTATCGCCACTGATCGGCGAACCATCTTGGTGAACCGTGCGTACTTCGCTGCCCGTCACCAGACCCCCATCGACGGACCCGATGTAGTCCGTCGAGACTTCGGGGCCTTCGCTGACCGTCAGCAGGAGGAGATCGGCGAGGCCGAGGCCAACGGTGCGGTGCCGAGCGGAACCCTCTCCTCGCTCATTGCGGACCGCCAGTATGCAGCAGAACGTCTCGAGGGATGGCTGGCCACTCCGCCTTCGATTATTCGACACATTCCAGACCCGTCGAGCGTCGAGGTTCGTCGTGCCACGACGACCCTCACGAGGAGCGACGGGGTCCTCCACCTCGCGCTGATCGCTCCCGCTGGCGTCGCCTCGGCCGACATCCTTCGTCGAGCGATCGAGCTCTCAGACGAAGGATGCCGGGTGCACCTGATCGAGCACGCCACCACCCACACCACCGTCGACTTCGAGGGCGGCCTCTGGAGGCACCGCGTGGCGCATGGTCCGGGAGTAGATGTTCTCGCGGGCGACGCTCTCCCGATGGAACCCCTCCTCGGAGAGGTCGCTCGAATCCATCGCGACCTGCACGCCCTCAATACCATCGTCGGCGAGCACGTCTCCCTCGCTGCCCTGACAGCGAGCGTCTGGCGGACGATAGACCTTGAGCATCTGGCCGCCTGCGCAACGACCTCGGAGCGACGAGCGCTGCTGGCCTCGGACTCAGAGATCACCACCTAGCCTCTCGTCATGGATCCACGAGGCGCAACGAGCACTGTCGAGGAGGCACTCGAGCGCATCCGCTCAGCCGGTGGTCGAATCACTCCCACCAAACGCCTTCTGCTCGAGATCCTCACCGCCGACCCCACCCATCGGACCACCGATGAGCTGACCGCAGCCGTCCAGGCTGAGAGCCCCGATGTCGCCGCCTCCACCACCTACCGCATCCTCGAGGAACTCGAGCGCATTGGACTCGTCGAGCACAGCCATGCTGGCAAGGGTCCCGCCACCTACCATCTGCGCACCGCCGCCCACGGCCATCTCGTCTGCCAAGTCTGCGGGACGATGACCGAGGCCGACCCGTCGTTGTTCGTCGAGCTGATCACCGAGGCGGCAGCACGCTATGGGTTCTCAGTGGACCCTCACCACTTCGCCGTCCTTGGCGAGTGCACGCGGTGCGGCTCAATCGAGGCTTGACAGCAGGCTGATTCTCTGCCGATCGGCACCCCCGGCCCGCCATGACAGCAGGCCAGCGGCGATTAACAACCCTCCGATCGCCAGCGAGGTTGCGAGGAATGCATGCTGGACGACCGTGCCAATGTGGCTCGAGCCACCGAAGGTTACGAAAAACATGCTGCCGATGGCGAGGCCAGCTGCGGTACCAAGGCCACGCGTGGTGTTCAAGAGTCCGGATCCCACGGCGGTTTGCTGCGGTGGGATCGCCGCCATCACGGTGGCGTTATTTACGGTGTTGAAGAGCCCGACGCCGAGGCCGACAATGGCCAACCCCATCACGATGATCTGGGGCGCACTGGCTCCAATCGCCACCACCACCGTGCCACTCGCTGCGAGGAGAGCGGCCACCAGGGCGGCGAACCGTGCGCCAAATCGTGCCGCAAACCGACCCGCCATGGGTGCGGTGATACCGATGGCCAGTGGCAATGGCAACAGCATCAACCCTGCGATTGCCGGACCTCGTCCAAGGCCTCGCTCCACCTCAAACGGAACAATCAGCAGGTAGGCAAAGAGTGCGAAGTATCCCAACGATGCCGCGCCGAGGCCGGTGCGGATCGTCGAGTTGCGAAGCAGCGCCGGAGTGACCAGCGGATCTGCAGTTCGACGCTCATGAAGGAAGAATGCCAACGTCGAAGTGATCCCCACACCGAATCCACCGAGCACGATCGGCGAGGTCCATCCCAGTGACTCCGAGAAGGAGAACGCCCCCATGATTCCGACCACGCTCAGAGCCAGGAGTGCCGAGCCCGGCCAGTCGAGCGGCTTCGGGTCGGCCAAGTGTCGACTCCGAGGAATGAAGGCCATGGACGCCGGCAGGGCGATGAGACCCACGGGAATGTTGACAAGGAAGAGCCACCGCCACGACATGAGTCCCACCAGAACGCCACCGAGCGTCGGTCCGAGGGCGAGGCCCATGGCCTGGGCGGCCGCCTGAAAGCCCAGGCCCTTCGTCCGCTTCTCGGGCGGGAGTGACAACACCACGATGGCCACAGAGTTGGCTTGGATCATTGCTCCCCCAATCGCTTGGAGAACCCGACTGGCCACCAGGACCGTCAGGGTCGGGGCCGTCCCACAGAGCAGGGATCCGACCATGAAGACGACGAAGCCGTAGACGTAGATCAATTTGCGGCCGGCCATATCGCTGATCCGACCGAACATCACCAGTGTCGCCACCACGGTCAGCAGGTAGCTCAGACCGATCCAGGTGATCGCCCCCATCGAGACATGGAAGTGCCGCTGGAGCGTGGGGAAGGCCAGGGACACGATGCTCGCATCGAGCTGGCTCATCAGCGCCCCGAGTCCGACTGCCACCACCGCCAGCCAGGGCGCACCCGACCATTCCCTGATTCGGTCTGGACGCTTGAGCTCGTTGAGGAAGAACAGCGACCGTGGTGGTCGGAGGCCGTCGTCATCCACCATCTGGCAAGTCTGGGCCTCGGCCTGCAACTCCGCAAGGGTCCAGAGCGCGTGACGCGAGTTGTTCTAGTACGTCGCTCGGAATTAACCGCGATGGACACTGCTACGATAATGTGGTGATCACCGCCACCGGCCTGAGCAAGCACTACGGGTCGACACTGGCGGTCGACGATCTCTCCTTCAAGGTCCGAGATGGCGTCGTGACTGGGTTCCTCGGTCCCAATGGTGCCGGCAAATCGACCACGATGCGCATGATCATCGGCCTCGATCACCCATCCGGCGGCAACGTGTCGATCGATGGTGTCCGCTACCGAGACCTGCGTTGGCCCTTGCGAGAGGTCGGTGCCCTGCTCGACGCCAAGGCTGTCCACCCCGGACGATCGGCCCGGAACCACCTTCGGACCATCGCACTTGCCAACAAGATTCCGACCGCCCGAGTCGACGAAGTCCTTGACATCGTCGGACTCACTGCCGTGGCTGGCCGCAAGGTGGGCAAGTACTCCCTCGGCATGAGCCAGCGCCTGGGTATCGCCGCTGCGCTGCTCGGTGACCCGAAGGTGCTGCTCTTCGACGAGCCGGTGAACGGCTTGGACCCGGAGGGGATCCTCTGGGTGCGTCAGCTCCTCAAGGGACTCGCTGCCGAGGGTCGCACGATCTTCCTCTCCAGTCACCTGATGAGCGAAATGGCCCAGACGGCGACCGATCTCGTCGTCATCGGCCGCGGACGCCTCATCGCCGACACCACTGTCGACAACTTCGTCAGCTCGCACACCGTCCCCACGGTGGAGGTCCGCACCGGGGATCAGGATGCCTTGGCCGAGCTGCTTGTCGCTGCAGGTGCCACCGTCGTGACCACTCCCGACGGAGCCCTTGGCGTGACCGCTCTCGATGCGCCGACCATCGGACAGATGGCCCTCACCGCAGGAATCGCCCTGCACGAGCTGACCCCGGTCCGAGCCAGCCTCGAGGAGGTCTTCATGGAGATGACCTCTGGTGCGCAGGAGTATGCCACCACACCGATGGATCCTGGAGCCCACGCATGACGACCGACCTGCTCGATGCCCCCGCGATCGACAGTGGTCGAGCTGGCTTCCCCGAGGCGGTTCGCTCGGAGTGGGCAAAGCTTCGATCGGTCCGGTCCACCTGGATTTCTCTGATCGTCATTGTCGTAGCGGGGCTCGGGTTCGCTGCACTGTTCTCGGCGGTAATCGCCAACCACTGGAAGCAGTCCGGACCGCTCGACCGTGCCCAGTTCGACCCAGTCCGCATCTCCCAGGCCGGATCATTCATCACACAGATCGTCGTGGGGGTCCTTGGCGCCCTCATCGTCTGCTCGGAGTACGCCAACGGATCGATCCGTACGACCCTGGCCGCCCTCCCCCGTCGCACCACGGTGGTCACCTCCAAGGCCGTCGTAACCGGGGTGGTCTTGCTGATCATCACCGAGTGCACCGCCTTCGCCTCATTCTTTGTGAGCCAGGCCGTCCTGCTGGCCTCGGGCGGCAGGCAGCTCCCGGCTGGATCATCCCTACTCGACCAGGCCAAGTCGGCGGCCATCCCGGTGCTCTCGATCAGCAGCTCGGGTGTCCCGATGGCGCTGCTGCGCACCGGCCTCTACCTCACCTTGATGGGCATCTTGGCCGTGGGCCTCGGCTTCCTGCTCAGAAACACCACCGCCACCATCTCGGTCTATGTGGTCGTCCTGCTTGTCATCCCAATCCTGATCCAACTGCTCCCATCGAGTGTGCGCCATCCCATCCAGGCCTACCTGCCCTCGAACCTTGGGGTAGCCATGGAAACAGTCGGATCAACGCACACCGACTGGGCAGGGCATCTGCTCAGTGCCTGGCCTGCCACTCTGGTCATCATCGGCTATTCCGCCGTGATCCTCGCAGCAGGCGCCGTCCTGCTCAACCGTCGCGACGCCTAGCAGCCTCGCATCGAGATCTGAGCCAGTGAGGCCCTGAGTCCCTCAGTCGTCGGCGGCATCCCAGGTTGCAGGGAGCCCGTGATAGGGAGCGCCCTGGTCCTGCCATTGGGCGAAGAGGTCCAAGAAGTCCTGCCCGAACGGGTCCTCGCCGAGCAGCGGCATCGCCGCCCGACGTACCGAGAAGTCGAATGGTGCGAGTTCACCCGCTCGTCGCAGATTCCGCTCCGCAGCCACCTCGTCGCCCTGGCGCCGAGCCTCGGCGCCGACGCGGAAATGGAGGCGAGCATCGAGCTCGTCATCGCTGAGGTCAGCCACCGCTCCCGCCGCTGAAAGGGGGTCGATCGGAATCTCACCCTGGCGCACCCATCGCCGGATCGCCGCCAAGGTGGGAGCGGAGTCGACACCGGTAAAGTCGGCGAAGGTGTCGGTGCCGAAGGCCAAGCCATTGGGGCGGGCGATGCGGCCCTCCTCGTCGATCCACACCGCAGTCGGAACGTTCGAGACGGCGAACACTTCGCTCAGCAGGTGTTGGCGATCGAGCAGCACCGAGATCGAGATGCCCTCGGTAAAGGGCCGAACCACCTCGGGGTCGTCGTCGAGGGCCACCGTCACGATGCGAAGGCCGTCATCAGCAAGCTCATCAGCCAGCGCCTGCCAGCCGGGGAGGTCATAGCGGCAGCCGCACCATGAGGAGAATGCCACCAGCAACACCTTGAAACCACGCAACGAGCTGACCGTGAAGGCCCTCCCATCGAGATCCGGCAGCGTCACCTCCGGAGCCACGAGACCCTCGAGGGCTGCATGACGCACCGAGGCATCGGCCGAGATAGCGGCGATTCCAGCGTCGAGGTCGATCACACTCCTGCGACCGAGTGCTGCCGCGAAGCCCGCGAGATCGATGGACCCCTCCACCTCGAGCGCCGCAGCATCACGGACCGGGACGCATACGTCGCCCCGACACAGGCCCTCGGGCTTGCGCACCCACCCGGTGACCGCCTCGAGCGACGCAGCAGGGACAACCAGCCGATCCCCGAGACGCCACCCCTCGGTCTGCTGGGCCTCGTCGGTGATGACGGTGACGCTGGTCATTGTGCTCCTCGTTCGTGACGCTTTGCGATCTCCATCCACTCAGAGACCATCGGTGCGAAGTTCATCGGGTTGTAGGCGTCTTCTTCATAGGTGATTCGGCCATCCTCGCCATAGTGGAGGATCGTGATGTTTGCGGCCTGATGGACGCTGCCGTCCCCGGGGTCACGCATGACGTTCTCCACCTGGCAGATCGACCAGCCGCGCTCGACGTCAAACACGCACCAATCATGAGGGAATGCCGTCATCTCAGAATTGGGCCACTGGTTCATCAGCGGCTGGATCCAGTCATAGATCTCGTCCGGCCCGTTGAACCGTCCGAAGCAGTGCTCGACGTACACCGCGTCATGAGTGAACAGGTCTGCCCACTCCCGCCACTCTTGGATGGCCGAGCAGCGGTTCGCAACCTCGAGATAGTGATCGTGCATGGCCCGCAGCTGAGCCTCGGTGAAGGAGCTCATCAGGAGCCCACCGTCTTCATGATCCACTCGCTCATCGTCTGACTTCTCATCGTCGTGAGATCCATCAGCTTCGTCACGTGGTCGATCATGGTCGTGATGTTGGCGCTCATGACGGCGGGGTCTCCGTCAGCGCAGTAGAAGAGCATCGGATCCTCGACGTGCTCCTTGCTGGGCCACGCTTCCTCAACGATGCCTCGCCACCCGGGGAGCCCCGGCTCGAGGCCGCGGACCACCAGGTTGCGTACGTAGCGACATCGGGGCTGGATCGCCTCCGACATAGGCGACTGATGCCCATGCCAGAATGCCAACCACTCCTCAAAGTCGGTCCCCTCGAGCTGCTCGAAGCGAGCCACCGTCAAGATTCCCGGGGAGCGCTCTCCGTCAGGCCAGTCCCGAGAAGCGGCCCACTGGCTCTGTCCATAGTCGGCATAGAGCGACTCGAGCACCTGGTAGCCGTCGATGCGGACAGCGACCGATCGCAGAATGTCTTCGATGGGGCCCCGCCGGTCGTAGCAGTCCACCCAGACCGAGATCAGTGCTGCGGGCGTGTGCTCGCCCTCGGGTGCCGGGACCGGCGCTGCCACATCAGCGAGATCATCGTCGAGGTCCATTGTGAGACCTCGCAGGTTGGTGGCAAGCAGTTTCGGCGCCACCTCGTCGATGAACGTCGTGCGCACAGCGTCCGGGCTCGTGCCCTCGGGCAACCACACCAAGTACTGGAGCTTCTCCACAGTCCTCCCCCATTTGTTCGCCGTCAGCATCGCACACCGGCGACCAACGGGTGCAGGTAGGGTCCCGGCATGGAGCTCACCGTCGCCCTGACCACCACACCCGCCACCCGAGCATTCACCGACCGACCTGTCGACGATGCGACGGTGGCGGCGATCTTGGAGGATGCCAGGTTCGCCCCGAGCGGTGGGAACCGACAGGGTTGGCGGGTTGTCGTCCTGAAGGATCCCAAGGTGCGACAAGCGCTGCGGGACCTCTATCTGCCGGGCTGGTACGACTACCTCGCCATGACCACTCACGGCCTGACTCCCTTCGCCTCGACAAATGATCCCGTCGATGAGGCCGCCGCCGTGGAGCGGGCCGGGGACTTCGCCGCTCTCGGCGCGGCCAACCCTGGGTTTGCCGAGCAGCTCGATCAAGTTCCCGTGCTGCTCTTGGTGCTGGCCGATCTCAGCAGTCTGGCCACCGTCGACCGCGATCTCGATCGAGTGGGCATCAGCGGAGGTGCTTCGATCTATCCCTTCGTTTGGAGCATCCTGCTCGGAGCCCGCTCGCGAGGCCTTGGAGGCGTCATGACCACCATGGCCGTGCGGGCAGAGGCCAAGGTCCTCAAGCTCGTGGGTGCACCAGCGGGGACTGCCGTGGCTGCGGTGGTGGCCCTCGGTGAGCCAACCGAACAGGTCACCCGACTGCGTCGCAGCGAAGTGCCGGACTTCACCACCATCGATCGGATGGACGGCGAGGCGTTCGGCATCCGTTGATCATCCAGGGCGAACGAAGACCTCGGCGAGGTAGCGCCCCGTTGTCGGGACAGTGGTGAGTTCCTCAACGACCGCCAGCATGACATCGGCGATCTCGACGTCGGTGGTCGCCTTCACCTCGAAGATGAGGCCTCGTCGAGCGTGATCTCCGAGGCAGCGCCACGATGCGGGGACGCTGACCAGACCTGCGATCCCTTCCCGGTTCAATCGACCTCGAGCATGGAGGACTCCGAGCTGGCCCGGTCCATCCGCTCCTGACGCAGCGGGCATCCAGGTAGCCATCGGGGCTGCTGGTCCGTTCGACCCGACGAGCCACGAGAACAGCGAACGCGGTGACTCCGTCGCGACGTCCGCGGGAACGCCTGGGGTCAGATTGATCCAGCCACCTGTCTCCCCGACTCGACCAATCTGCTCCGCGAGCATCGCCGACGCATCATCATCGATCTCGATGGCCTCCCGAGACGGTCGCCCTGTCACTGCTGTCCCTCCATTGCGGCCATGATCTCCTTCGTGTGCTCGCCGAGCATTGGCGGCCGACGGCGCACTCCGGGTCGGACTCCATCGACCCGCAGAGGAGTCAAGACCATTCCGGTGGTGTTGCCATCAGCGAGCATCACCTCGGTCAGCAGGTCTCCACCGGCGATCTGAGGCTGGTCGAGTGCCGATTGAAGGTCATTCACCGGAGCGCACGGCACACCGAAGGACCCAAGGATTCTGATCCATTCGTCGCAACCCCGCTCGGCGAGCACCGCCTCGAGTGCGACGCGAAGTTCATCGCGGTGCACCACTCGATTGGCATTGCGGACGAAACGAGGGTCCGACGCCAGCTCGGGTGCACCGATGGCTTCGAGCAGTCGACGCCACTGGGGCTCGGTACCTACGGCGAGGACGAGGTCTCGATCGGCAGCGCGATATGGGGCATAGGGGACGATGCTCGGATGGTCGTTACCAAGCAGCCGAGGCACCGCCCCTGCCCCGAGGAGACCCGCGGTCTGGTTGATCAGGATCGTGACCGCCGACTCGAGCAGCGGTGCTTCGATGCGTCGGCCCGGGGTTCCCGGAGTCGTGCGCTGCTCAAGAAGGGCTGCGAGCAGGCCGATGGCTGCATAGAGCCCGGTGACCACGTCAGCCACTGGGGCTCCGGTCTTCATCGGCCCTGATGCATCAGTGCCCGACACACCCATCAGTCCGCTCCGGGCTTGGGCAAGGAGGTCGAAGGCGGGCTCATCGTCGAGCGGTCCTCCTGCCGCCGCCGGCGCCACCGTCACCCAGACAATCTCTGGCAGCGCCTCCCTGATCGCCGTGATCCCCAGCGCTCGGGCTTGAGAGGGCAGGAAGTTCTCCACCACGGCATCGGACGAAGAGGCCAACTGCTTGACCAGATCACGACCCGCGGGAGTCGTCAGATCGGCGATGACGCTGCGTCGATTGCGGTTCACCGACACGTAGTAGGTGGCAGTGTCTCCGATCGCCGGCGGCGCCATGGCCCTGACGGGGTCACCCAACGGCTGCTCGATCTTGATCACGTCGGCACCGAGGTCACCGAGCACCTGCGCCGCCAGGGGGCCCGCCAGGACCCTCGAGAGATCGAGGATTCTGACCCCCTCAAGCGGCAGGCCCGTCTCTGCCGACGTCTCGTCGTCAGGCCAGACGTCGCCCGCTGGTCGCCGTCGCATCCCGAGGTCAGAGCACCTTGGACAAGAAGGCTTGGAACCTGTCGTTGGTCGGGTTCGACAGGACCACCGAGGGCACTCCTTGTTCCAGTATCTCGCCGTCGTCCATGAAGACGACCTGGTCGGCCACCTCGCGGGCAAAGCCCATCTCGTGGGTGACCACCACCATCGTCATCCCATCAGCGGCGAGACCTCGCATGACGTCAAGGACCTCACCGACGAGCTCAGGGTCGAGGGCGGAGGTGGGCTCGTCGAAGAGCATCAGCTTTGGATCCATGGCCAAGGCACGAGCAATGGCCACCCGCTGCTGCTGGCCACCGGAGAGCTGGGCGGGATAGGACGCCATCTTGTCTTTGAGGCCGACCCGCTCGAGGAGCGCAACGGCCCGTTCGGAAGCCACCGCCTTGGTCGCACCCTTGACCTTGACCGGGCCGATGGTCACGTTATCCATGACGCTGAGGTGCGGGAATAGGTTGAACCGCTGAAAGACCATTCCGATGGCCGCCCGCTGGACACCGATCTCCCGGTCGGTCATCTCATGGAGCTTTGATCCCCTCTCGCGGTATCCCACCAGCTCGCCAGCCACTGAAAGACGGCCAGCGTCGAGCTTCTCGAGGTGATTGATCAGTCGGAGGAAGGTGCTCTTTCCGGACCCAGAGGGCCCGAGCAGGCACAACACCTCGCCCACCGAGACCTCGAGGTCGATCCCGCGAAGGACGTCGAGAGAGCCATAGGACTTCCAGACCTGTTCGGCGCGGACCATGGGTTCAATCATGGGGTGCTCCCAGGGGATCTCGTCCATGTAGCAATGGGTCGAGGGCCTCGCGGAACTCCTTGGCCATCGCCTCAGCCCGGGGTTTGCCTTGGGGTCGGAGGCGAGTGAGATCCTGTCGAAGCCGCTGCAGGGGTGTTGCCGGAAGGCTGCGGAGCGACCCCCGGGAAAAGTGGCGCTCGAGATAGAACTGCCCAACCGACAGGACGGTGGTCATGGCGAGGTACCAGATGCTGGCCACGATCAGGAGTTGGATGATTCGGTAGTTGGCATTGGCGATGTCTTGGGCCGATTTGAGGAGGTCCGGCACAGCGATGACACTGACGAGTGAGGTTGTCTTGAGCATGGAGATGGTCTCGTTGCCCGTGGGTGGGATGATCAGGCGCATGGCCTGTGGGAGGACGATCAGGCGCAGGGTCTTCGATCGCGACATCCCGAGGGAGCTCGCAGCCTCGGCCTGACCCTCATCCACCGAGATGATGCCCGCCCGGACGATCTCCGACATGTAGGCACCCTCGTTGGTGGCTAGGGCCAGCGATCCAGCGATGAACGGTGTCAGGAGACTGTTGATGTTGAGCGTGACGAAGCTGGGCCCGAACGGGATGCCGAGCGTGAGATGGGGGTAGAGCGCAGCGATGTTGTACCAGAAGATGATCTGGACGAAGACCGGGGTTCCTCGGAAGAACCAGATGTAGACCCACGCCACCGACGACAGCAGCCGACTCTTCGACATCCGCATCACCGCGAGCAAGACGCCGATCACGACACCGGCCGCCATGGCCACGATGGTCAGCTCAATCGTGACGACGACACCGTCAAGCACATGGGAGCTGAAGAGGTACTGGCCGATGACATCCCAACCGAATCGGCTACCTGTGGCGTGAGGCTGCTCCGTCGTGGAGAACGCCAGCGTATGGACCAACATCGCCACCAGGACAGCCAGGACAGCCGCCATCGCCCATCGCCAAGGATGGCGAACTGGGACCGCGCGGATCGGTCCGGTTTGAGTCGCGGACCGCGGCGACGCCCCTTCAACCACGGGGGCGTCGCCGCCAGTCATCGAACTGCTGCAGATCTACGGACGGAGATCAACTGCCGGCGCCATTGATGGTCACGCCGCTGATGTTCACTGCGTCAGCGCCGGTGCCCCACTTCTTCATGATGGCACCATAGGTACCGTTGGCGATCAGACTCTTGATGGCAGCCTGGACCGCCTGAGTCATCGTCGTACCCTTCGGGAGGGCGACGCCATACGACGCCTGATTGAACACCGGCCCTGACTGCTCAAAGGTCCCACCCGACTGCTCGACGACGTAGCCGACGACCGGGGAGTCGGCGTAGCCGACTTCCGCACGACCCGAGGACACTGCGAGGTTCACACTGTTCTGATCAGAGAACGACAGGACCTTGACAGCCGCCTTCCCATGCTTGGTGCATGCGGCCGAGGCGTCCTTCGACTCGGACTCCTGGATCGTGCCGGCCTCGACGGCCACTGAGTGGCCACAGAGCGAGTCTTCTGCGGTGAACGACTTCTTGGCGCCGGCCTTGACGTAGAAGGCCTCACCGGCATTGAAGTAGTTCACGAAGTCCACCACCTGCTCACGAGCAGGCGTGTCGGTGAAGGACGAGAGACCCACGTCGTACTTGTTCGCCTGCAGACCCGGGATGATGGCGTCAAAGGTGACGTTCTTCTGGACCGAGGTCAGCCCCAGAGTCTGGGCGATGGCCGTACCGAGGTCGGCATCCATGCCGATGATCGTTGACGATCCGGGGGCGAGGAACTCGTTTGGCGGATACGAGGCGTCCATGGCGAAGGTCAGCCGTCCACTCGATGCGATGGCTGCGGGGACCAATCCAGCCGCTGCAGGATCTTTCTTGGCTGGTGGAATCTTCGAGGTCGGCGCCGAGGGGGCCTTGGTGGTCGACGAATCCGACGAACCACCTGACGAGCATGCGGCGGAAAGTAGGGCAACACTCACTGCAGCAAGTACTGCAGCTCTCGTGCCCATGGACGGACAGGAACGGGACATGGCTCCTCCTCTACGTGGATAGATCTCGCGCCGTCAGTCTGTCACGCTTGCTCATCGAGATAAAACGATGCCTCTCAACCAGTGCTCAGTGGAGCGTGATCGATGCCCCCTCGGGCCGCTCAGCTCGGCTTGGGAGGAAACGGAACGAGACCAGCGCCCCGAGCACTGCCACGCCAGCAGCAACGAGGCACGCCACCTCGAGGCCCGACGAGAATGCCTGATACACCGTCGACCGAATCGTCGGCTGCACGCCAGCTGGAGCATGCCGGACCACGCTGAGCGCCGCAGCGATGGACTGGCCCGCTGCGCTCTTCGCCTCGGCGGGAATTGGGAGGCCGTGCAATGCGCTGGCGATCTTGGGTGCGTAGCTCGAGGCAAAGACTGAGCCGATGACCGCCACGCCGAGCGTGCCTCCGAGCTCGCGGGTGGTGTTGTTCACGGCCGCCCCTGCACCCATCTGCTCAGGGGTCAGAGCGCTCATGACCGCTTCGGTGGCGGGAGCAGTGTTGAACGACAGACCCAGCGCCAAGCACACCATCGAGAGCAGGATCCATCCGAAGTACGGAGCATCCGGGGTTCCGTTCAGCGCCACGATCACCAGCCCTGCCGCCATGGATAGAAGACCGATTCCCGACACCAGGCGAATCCCTACCTTGAGCGCCAGAATCGCTCCGATCGGGGTGAAGACCGCCGAGACGATGGCGAAGGGCAGCGTGTGCACGCCCGCTGACAAGGTCGAATAGCCCTTGACGAATTGGAAGTACTGGGTGATCAAGAAGATGAACCCGAACAGGCAGAAGAACGAGACGGCGATGGCCATGGCGCCGGCCGAGAACTTGGCAATGGCGAAGACCCTTACGTCGAGCAGGGGCTCCGGTGTCCGTAGCTCGACGAGGACAAAGGTCCCGAGGATGACGGCGGCGGCGGCGAAGCACACCAGCGTCGTCACCGACGACCATCCCCATTGCGGACCTTGGATGATGGCGAGGACCAGCAAAGTGACCCCGAGGGTCGAGATGAGCACCCCGCGGGTGTCGAAGCGATGCAGATGGGGTCGGGCGATCTTCGGGATGAGGATCTGACCAAGGACCAAGGTGATCAGGACGAGCGGGATGTTGACCAGAAAGATCGAGCCGTACCAGTAGTGCTCGAGCAGCGCACCACCAGTGATGGGACCGAACGCCACCGCCAGACCGGAGGTGGCCCCCCAGATGCCGAGAGCCTTCTGCCGCTCGGAGGGGTTCGTGAACACCGACGTCAAGATCGCCAGGGTTGCCGGGAAGACGAAGGCTGCAGCGATCCCCATGAGCGCACGAGCAGCGATGAGCTGGCCGGTTGAGGTGCTCAGTGCCGCGAGGACGGAGAACACTCCGAAGAACACCAGCCCCACTTGCATCACGCCCTTGCGGCCCAGCCGGTCCCCCACTCCGCCACCCGCAAGCAGCAGCCCGGCGAAGGCCAGGCTGTAGGCGTCCACGATCCACTGCAGCTGCGTGATGGAGGCACCGAGGTCGTTGTTCAGGCTCGGAAGCGCCACGTTGACGATGGTGTTGTCGACGACCACGAGGAAGACCGAAAGGCAAAGTACCGGCAACATGAGCCAACGGCGATCGTGGTGTGGCGAGGGCGAGTCCATGGATCTCCTTCTAAAGAACAGCGTGCTACATTTATAGCATGATGTTCTGTAGTAGGTGCACCTCGTGACGCTGCGCCACCGGACGGCGTCAGCCGACGTCGAGGAGAACATTCTCGAGGCGGCTGCATTGCTCCTCGAACACGAGGGTCCCGGTGCACTCTCGATTCGCCATCTCTGCGCCACCGCCGAGGTCGCCCCCATGAGCATCTACAACCACTTCTCCTCGAAGTCCGGTGTCGTCGACGCTCTGTGCCGCAGGGGATTCGACCGGCTCTACGACGCCCTCGAGACAGCCCACCGCCTCAGCGATGACGAAGCAGCACTGCGAGCCGGACTCGTGATCTACCGCGCCCTGGCCCTCGACCGTCCGGCCACCTATCAACTCATGCTGATGCGGTCGATCCCCGGCCACGAGCCGAGCGAACGGGCCATGACGAGCGCCGAGCAGGCCTTCGCTCAACTCGTCCGCGCCGTTCAGCGGATGATGGACTCGGGTCGATTCGCCCAAGGAGACCCCCGAGAGATCGCCCAGCGCATCTGGGCCGCCTGTCACGGCTGGATCTCGCTTGAGCTCTTCAACATCGGCTTCAGTGACGATGCCTCAGTGGGCTATGACGGCCTTGTCGACCTGCTGATCGCCGGTCTTCACCCGACGCGCTAGCCGTCGAGGGCCGAGCCGATCGCCGGCCATCGGCCCGGTCGTCCTGGTTCGAGGAGCAGATCGGTCATCGTGCGCTCGAGATGCTCTTGTCGCCACCCGAGCATGGCCTGGGCGTAGGTGAGAACCCGAGCGGGATCCTGGCTAGTGGTCCGCCAGGTCTGGTCCGCACGGAGGTCGAAGAACAGCCAGGTCCCGTCGCCGAAGTGCACATAGGCACCGTCCGCATCGCACACAACAGCGAGGTTCATGCGTTCGAGCCGACGGTCAAGAGGCCACCCTGGCGCCATGAAGCCGAGCACCATCGCCCGCCAGTCCCACTCCCAGTGCGCTGCGGTACGCCACCACTCGGGTTCTTCTCCCGCGAGGAAGGGCTGGAGTGGAAGTCCGTCAACCTGGACGGGGATGTCAACGCCGAGCGCCACGGCGATCGTGGGCAGGATGTCGATGTTCTCCGTGAAGTGATCGACCCGGGTCCCGTGAGCTTGCGGGGATCGCGGATCGTGGACGATGCAACCAATGGCGTAGCTCTCCGGGAAGAAGCCCAGCTTCTCTCGCAGACCATGGTCGCCGAGCTGTTCGCCATGATCGGACGTGAGGATGATCAACGTGTCGTCCATCTGCCCCATGTGCTCGAGCTGATCGAGAACCCGCCCGACCTGGGCATCGACTTCGGAGACCATGCCGAAGTACTGGGTGCGCATGTGGCGACGCTCGGCCTCGGTGGCGGGAGCCGCACAGACATCGAGGCCCATCGTCAGCTCGTGGAGATGATGGCGGTCCGCTTCTGGGGCCGGCGCCAGTGAGTCTCCAACGTCTGCGGGGTCGTACATCGTGGCGAACTCACCGGCTGCCGCATAGGGAGGGTGCGGACGCAGGTGGCTGAGGTGAGCGAACCATGGGGCATCCTGGCGCTCGTGCCACTCGAGAAACGCATCGGTCACGAAGGTACTGAGCGAGTGGATCGACGGACGATCAGGCTCGGCAGCCAACGCCGCGATGTAGTTCGGGAAGGTCCCGTACCCGAGGTCCTCGAGCCAGGCCAGCCACGGCGCTTGGGAGTCGGGCATCCACAGCCCGAGGTCGAAACCCGGCAGGACTCCCGAATAATCCTCGAGCCGAGGATCGTCAGGGCCGGTCGCCATTCGCGGATCGATGCCCTGGTCGGTGTACCCGAAGAGCACCGGCGTCATCCCCGCCCGGCGGGCGAGTCGGGCCACATTGTCGAAGCGATGGTCGAGCGGCGTGCCATTGCCCACCACCCGGTGGTTTGCCTGGTACATCCCGGTGTAGAGCGATGCCCGGCCTGGCGCGCAGGGAGCGGCCTGGGCGAAGTGTCGCGCGAAGTGCACGCCCGATACCCGCAGCCGGTCAAGCGATGGAGTGGCCACCAGGGCGTGGTCCACCATGTCGGCTCGGAACTGGTCGAGCGTGATGAGTAGCACGTTCATGTGTTGGCCCTCTCCATCGTGGACCGCATCGCTGCGGCGAATCGGTCGATCGCCGCGCGGACCTCAGCCGAGAGCCCGCCCAGGCGAAGAAATCCGTGGGTCAGTGCTCCCTCATCGAACAGATCGACCGTCACCCCTGCCCCCTCGAGCATGCCAGCCAGAGCCAAGCCCTCATCGTGGAGGATGTCATATCCCGCGATCGACAGCACGGTCGACGGAACTCCCTCCACCTCAGGGGTGAGCAAGGGCGACACCCGGGGATCTGATCGGTCGTGACCCTCCGGCAGGAGCCGCTCGAAGAAGAAGTCCATGTCCTCGGTAGTGAGGCCCCACCCTCCGTCGAATGCCTTCCGAGATTCCGACATGATGTCGGGACCAAGGGACGGATAACACAGCGCCAGGCACGCCAGACCGTCACCGTCGTCTAGGGCGGCAACGAGCGCCAGTGTGGCTCCGGCCGAGTCGCCCCCCACTCCAATGGCCGGCGCTCCGAGCTGCCCAGCGTGCTGCACCGCCCAGCGGACCACCGTCGAGACATCATCTTGACCAGCAGGGAAGGGGTGCTCCGGGGCCAATCGGTAGTCAATGGCCAACAGTCGCAGGCGGGCGGCACTGGCCAGGCGACGACAGGCGTGATCGTGGCTGGTCAATCCACCGAGGACCCATCCTCCGCCATGTGCCCAGACCACGATGCCCGATCCCTCGCAGCCGGGAGGCGTGTAGAGGTGGGCATGGATGGCTCCGGCCGGGCCGGGGATCACCATCTCCATCAGGGCCACGTCGTCGGGAGGGGTGGGGTCGAGCAGCCCGGCGGCCGCGGCGTAGTTCGATCTGGCCGTCTCGACAGGGATCGAGTGGAGGGACGGTGCTGGATGGGCCCGCTGCCACACGATGGCCAACTCGAGCTCGGGATCGATCACCACACCTCCTCTCCGGCTCGACACTAGGTTCCCCATTCGAGCAGTGCGATCATCAGCCCGTATGAGCGCGAGACTGAGCGCCATCATGAAGCTCCTTGATTCACCGGCAGTCCAACTCGGCCTCGATCTCAGCCTCGTTCCGAGCCTCGACGATGGTGCCGCCACCCACGTGGTTCTGGCCACCAATGGCACCACCCATCCGCTCCACCTCGGACGGGTCGTGGTCCGGACCGATCTCGTGGTCACCGAGTTCGTCGAGCACGGCTATCAATCGTGGTCCACCGTGCGACCGACGATCCCATCGGACTATCGCTCCGTTCGGGCTCAAGCCCCTCGGTGGTTCCGCAACCAGATGCTCGCTGACGGCGAGTCGGCCGGGCGCGCCCTGTGTGCCGACACCGTCCTCGTCCACTCCGGCGGCCTGGTGGCGACGACCTGGCTCGACGGCCCTCCACTGACGATGCTCGTCAATCTCGATGGCGGAGTGGCAATCTCGATGGATCTTGACGGGATCGTCCTCGAGCCGGGACAGGCTCGTCACGTGGCTCGCCTGCGCTCGGTCGATGGACCTGCGGGGCCGCTGCTCTCAGAATGGGCTGCGTTGACCGGCATCGAGGCCGATGCCCGCACCCGGTCCGACCCTCCCTTCGGGTGGTGCAGCTGGTACCAGTACTTCACGGAGGTCACGGCGGACGATGTGGTCGCCAACCTGAGGCTGGCCGCCGAGCACGAACTTGGCCTCGTCCAGATCGATGACGGCTGGCAGCGATCGATCGGCGAGTGGTCGGGCACCAGCGAGCGCTTCGGCATGCCCATTGGAGACCTCGCCGACCACATCCGCCAGCGGGGCCTCTCGGCGGGAATCTGGACGGCCCCGTTCCTCGCTGTCGAAGGCTCACCGCTGGCCACCGCCAACCCCTCGTGGCTGGTGACCAACGAGGCCGGCCGGCCGCGCACCGCCCTGCACCACGGTGGATGGGGAGGTCGGGTCTACGCCCTCGATCTCAGCCAGGCCTCGGTGATCGAGCACCTCGCTGCCCAGTTCACCGATCTCGCCGAGATGGGCTTCGATTACTTCAAGATCGACTTCCTCCACGCCGGGATGGTCCCGGGTCAGCGACGGGGTTCGGATGGTCGCACCCGGACCGAGTGCTTCACCGATGCCCTGTCGGCGATCCGAGGGGCCATCGGGGACACCGCATACCTCCTCGGCTGCGGCAGCCCCCTCGCTCCTGCTGTCGGCCTCGTCGATGGCATGCGGCTCTCAGAGGACGTCGCCCCCCACTGGGGGCCCGGTGATCACTTTCCCGGCTGGAGCGAGTCGAGTGTCGGCACCGCCAACGCCATCGAGGCCTCGATTCGCCGGGCTCCGCTCCATCGTCGGTGGTATGCCGGCGACCCGGACTGCGTCCTGCTCCGGCCATCGGATACCGATCTCACCGACACCGAGCGCCACAGCTTGGTTGCCACGGTCGCAGGTACCGGCGGCTTCACCGTGCTCTCCGACGACCTCCGCCGCTACGGTGCCGCCGAATGGGATCTCGTCGAGGCACTTCGCGCAGCCCAGCTCGTGGTCGACGAGGCCGTCGATCTCGTCGATCCGCTGGCCACGAGCCACCTCGAGCTCATTGGTCCGGCCCACCACCTTGTCGTCGACCTCGATCGCAGGACCGCCTCCGTCGTGGGGCCCGACATCCCAGCTCTCCTCACGAGGCACCCATGAACTTGGCCGACCTGCTGACCGATCAGATCGCCACCGGCCGAGCCGACGCACCCGCGCTCATCCATGATGCCCAGACGTGGACCTTCGCTGATCTGATCGACCGAGCCGGGGCGATCGCCTCGGCCTTGACCGCTGGGCTTCCGCCGGGCCATCGCGTCGCCGTGCTCGGTGAGAACCACCCTGACACCGTCGCTGCGTACTACGGGGTGCCGTCGAGCGGCCATGTTCTGACCTTCTTGAACCATCGCCTGTCCGACGGCGAGATCCTCGAACAGCTCGACCGCTCTGCCAGCGGGGTCCTGTTGGCCAGCCAGGCTCAGGCGGAGCGCATGGCGCCGCTCCTCGACGACCGCCCGGTGATCACCTTCGGCGCCGACCTTCCCCCCGCCCCCCTTGCATCGGTCGCTCAGAGCGCTGATCCCGCGTGGCTGCTGTTCACCTCGGGCACAACCGGGACGCCGAAGGGGGCACTTCTCAGCCACGGCTCCCTCCTCGCGGCGATCAACTCTTCCTCGGTGGCGAGACCAATCCCCGAGGATGATGTCTTCGCCTTCCCGTTTCCCCTCTGCCACGTCGCTGGCTACAACGTGCTGCGAACCCATGCACGAGGTCGACCGGTGGTCCTGCTCGACCGCTTCGACCCTTCGACGCTCGTCGCCTGCATCACCGAGCACTCGGTCACCTCGGTCAGCCTTGCCGCCACCATGCTGGCCGGCCTGCTCGATCTGCTCGAGACCAACCCTCAGGCCCTCCGCGACGTCGCCACCCTGCGCACCATCTCCTATGGAGCCTCACCGATGCCCGTCGAACTGCTGCGTCGGTGCGATCAGTTGCTCACGGTCGATCTCTCGCAGGGGTTCGGCATGACCGAGCTGTCGGGGAACGCCATCTTTCTCGATGCCAGCGCACATCGGCGAGGGTTTCGCGACGATGCGACCATCCTCGCCGCCGCCGGAAGTCCAGGCCCAGGGGTGGCGATGCGGCTCGTCGGTCCCGACGACGCCGACATCGAACCAGGCGAGATAGGAGAGATCTGCATCGCCGGGCCACAGGTCATGCTCGGCTACCTCGACGACGACGATGCCACCGCCGCGGCACTGCGAGGCGGATGGATGCACACCGGCGATCTTGGCCGGCTTCGCCCCGACGGCCTCATCGAGGTGGTCGATCGACTCAAGGACATGATCGTGACCGGGGGCGAGAACGTCGCTTCGCTTGAGGTCGAGCGAGCCATCCTCGCCACCTGCCCCGAGGTCGTCGAGGTGGCCGTGGTCGGAATCCCCGACCCTCGGTGGGGAGAGAACGTCTGCGCCTGCGTGATCCTGGGTCCAGGATCGACGCTCGGCATCGACGAGATCACCCGGCGGCTCGACGGCAGATTGGCGCGATTCAAGACTCCTCGCCACCTCGTCGTCCTCGATGAGCTCCCACTCACCCACTCGGGCAAAGTCGCCAAGGCGATGCTCCGGGATGAGCTGGCTGCTGAGCCCGATCTGCTCGGGCCTCGCCGCTCCTCAGTGAGCTAGGACCAGCCCGCAGCCACCGACGCTCCGAGTCGATCGATGAGCGGCCGCAGGATCATGGTGTAGGTGTCGGACATGGCCACCTCGCGGTGCGCCGCATGCGCCTCCTGCCGCTCGGGATCGTTGACCACGGCACTGAAGGCTGCCCGGCTTGGGAAGGCATTGAAGCGCACCTGATCCCATCGCCGACCATCGCCGACCGGTGTGCCCTCGACCTCGAAGAAGCCTTCGATCCGGACCCCCTGAGCGAAGCCGATCTTGGCCGCTTTGGACGAGTACATGTTGAAGTCGGCGGCACCCGATCCCCCGCCTGCGAGTTGGACGACGTGGCACACGATGATGGCTGGATCTTCGGGAGTCGAGGGGTTCGGTGCCGTACTGAACGAGGCCCGAGGGAAGTCCGGAGGAGGGATCGGAAGATCCATCGGCGTGCAGCACATGATGATGGTCCGCTCCATACCAGCCGCCTTGTGGGCATGACGGTCGAGGTAGTCGGGACGCTCCTGCATCGCAAGGAAGGCCTGGCGTGAGGGGTAGTTGACGATGGCGACCGCGTCCCAGTCTTGGCCGTCGCCGAGCAGCGTCGCCTCAACCTCGGCATAGAGCACCAGGGATGCGCCAAGCTCACGGAAGATCTCGAACGGGGCGTAGAGCGCATCGGCCTCCGCACCGGTGATCGTGGACTCCCGGCCGTCTTCATAGACCGCCACATCGCGGTACTTCATCAGGTTGACCATCCAGACCGGGCCATCGAGCTCCGGAGCGATCTCTGCGAGCTTCGCTGCGTACTCCTCGTCGACCTTGCCATAGGTGATCGTCTCGCTCAGCTTGTCTGCCATGTGCACCTCACCCCTGGAGCGACCGAAGATCGACCGACTCTTTACACTCCAAGTGACAATACATTGGCTTCGCGCCTGCGACCACCGGTTCCGCCGCTCGGACGTCAGCGTCGTTGCGAGCACCACCCCTGCTCGCACCTGGGACCGAGCGACGATGACCCGCTGGCAATCGATCGATCACGGCGCGGTCCTCTGGTATCGCGAACTCACCGGGGTAGCGTGAGGTCCACGTCGCTCCCCCGGAGAATCCATGACCTCGACAACGAGTAGCAAGCTCGGCACCTCACCACCGCACGCCGGCGTCACCCTCGTGGCCCTGATCCTCGTGGCGACGGTGGCGAACCTGAACCTCTCGGTGGCCAACGTGGCGCTACCGGACATCGGTGTGGCCTTCAAGGCCTCGCAGTCATCCCTCAACCTCGTTGCTGTCGGATTCTCCCTCGGTCTCGCCGGCACCGTGCTCTACCTCGGAGCCCTAGGCGACCGCTACGGCCGGTCGATGATGTTGCTGATCGGCACAGCGCTCGCCGTCCCCACCTCGATCGCTGCCGCTTGGTCAGGCAGTGTCGAAATGCTGATCGTGGCTCGGGTCCTCGGAGGCATCGCCGCAGGCATGGCCTACCCCACCACTCTGGCCTTGATCACGGCCCTCTGGAGCGGACCCGGCCGCGTTCGGGCCATCGCCGCATGGTCGGCCATCGGCGCCTCCCTGGCTGCCATCGGTCCCCTGCTCGCAGGTGCCTGCCTCAATGCCTTCTGGTGGGGGTCGTGCTTCTTGATCAGCATCCCGTTGGCCGTGGTGGCATTCGTCTTGGCGCTGCGATACGTCCCGAGCCACGTCAACGAGTCCACCAAGCCGGTGGACCACCTCGGCGGAGGCATCTCGATCATCGCCGTGATGGCCGTCGTGCTGGCCATCAATCTGGCGCCCAGCCCCGGCCAAGGGCGACTCGCGCTGATCACCGCCATCGTGGCCATCGCTGCCCTGGCTGCCTTCTTCACCCGCCAGCGTCACGTTGCGGAGCCCCTCTTCGATCTCGCCGTCGCTCGGCGACGGATCTTCTGGGTCGCCGCGACTGGGGGATTGATCGTCTTTGGCACCCTCATGGCAGCGATCTTCCTTGGAGAGCAGTACCTCCAGAATGTGCTCGGCTACTCGACCCTCAAGGCTGGTTCCGCCGGCCTGCCAGCAGCGGTCGCCATGCTGATCGCTGCACCAATGTCCGCTCGCATGATCGAACGATTCGGCTCGCGGACCACGTTGCTGAGTGGCTACGCCTTCTGCTTGGCTGCCTTCGTCATGATGCTGGTCACCTGGACCGAGACCTCAGGCTTCCTCGTCGTAGCCATCGCCTTCTGCCTGGCCGGGATCGGCGTCGGTCTGGCCGGCACGCCCGCTTCGCACTCGCTCACTGGTTCGGTGCCGGTCCGGAGGGCCGGGATGGCTTCGGGGACCTCTGATCTCCAACGTGACCTCGGTGGATCAATCATGCAGTCGATTCTCGGGGCGATCCTGACCGCCGGCTACGCGGCAGCGGTGGCCGCCAGGTTGACAAGCTCACCGACGAAGGTCTCGAACGCCGTGGCCAGCGAGCTCCAGCGCTCCTTCGCATCGGCCGCCGTGGTCTCGAAGCAGTTTCCTGAGTACGCCAGCTCGATCATCGATGGGGCCAAGGCCTCGTTCCTCCAAGGGGCCAACTGGGCCTACGCCATTGGATGTCTCACCATCGTGATCGGCGGCATCGTGATCGCCACCTGCTTCCCCGGCCGCGACGAGGAGCGTCGATTGTTGGCTTCCTATGCCGCCGAGGATGCCCCGACGGCCTGACCACTCAGCCTGCTACCCGCTCGGGTGTCGGCTCGCTGATCGCCTCGGGGTGATCCTCTGGATCCACGTTGAGTCGGGGCACGACACGGTCGAGCCAGGGCGGGAACCACCAGTTCGACCGACCCAACAACTGCATGACCGCCGGGACGATCGCCATCCGGATCAGCAGGGCATCAACGAAGATCCCGGCCGCCAGACCGAGCCCGAATTCCTTGATGACCTGCACCCCTCCGAGTATGAACGACCCGAAGACCAAGATCATGATGAGCGCAGCGGCCGAGATCGTCTTGCCCGTCGCCGCAAGACCATTGCGGACCGCCAGGCGGTTGTCCCCAGTGCGCAGGTACTCCTCGTGGATGCGAGAGAGCAGGAACACCTCGTAGTCCATCGAGAGTCCGAAGAGGATCGCGAACATCATCACCGGCAAGAAGGCCTCGATGGGGCCAGGTCGGGTGACGCCGATGATCGAGCCCATCGAGCCGTGTTGGAACACCGCGGTCAGCACGCCGAAGGCCGCTCCAATCGACAGCAGGTTCATGATCGCTGCGGTCAGCGGGATCACAATCGAGCGGAACACCATGACCAGCAAGAGGAACGACAAGAGGACCACGAGGCCGATGAACAGCGGGAGCTTCTCTCCAAGGACGTGGGCAAAGTCGGCGAAGATTGCCGTGAATCCTCCCACAAGCACCGTCGCTCCCGACCCGGCCAGCAGCGTTGGCATCGTCACCGTCCGCAATCGAGTCAGCAGCTCGGAGGTGGCCTGAGCCTGAGGAGAGGTCGTCGGGTAGACGAGCGCGAGGTCGACGGTTCGGCCGCCCGAGATTGGCGTCGGGATGGTCGGCGAGACCGCCGCCACACCTGGTGTCGTCCCCACCTTGGCGAAGGCTGCGACGACCTTCTCCTGCTGGGCTGGAGTCCTCGTCACCGCCACCAACTGGAGTGGTCCGTTGAAGCCCGGACCGAAGCCGGTGGCGAGGAGGTCGTAGGCCTCCCGAGTGGTGGAGCCCTTCGGGTCGTTCCCGGCATCGGCACTCCCCAAGCGCATCGAGAAGAACGGGAGGGCGATGAGCAGCACCAGAACCAGTGCCACCAGTGCCGGGACCACAGGACGGCGCTGAACCGCATCGGCCCATCGTGGCCAGAAGCCCGTCGTGCCGGCACCGATCACGCGGGGTCCTTGCTCCGCCAGCGATCGACGCTGCTTCCGGCTCATCACTCTCGGCCCGATGAATCCGAGCAGGGCTGGCAACAAGGTGAGCGCGGCGATCATGGTCAACGCCACGCCGAGCGATGCGGCGATGGCCAGGCCATAGAGGAAGCTCACGCCAAGGGCGAACATCCCCAGCAGGGCGATGCACACGATGATCCCAGCGAAGAGCACAGCACGGCCCGAGGTGTCAACGGCTGCGACGATCGAGGTCTCGGTGTCACGACCCGCCATCAAGCCCTGTCGGTGTCGAGTGACGATGAACAGGGCGTAGTCCACACCCACCCCAAGGCCGATCAGCAGCACCAGCTCGGTGGAGAAGGTCGGCATCTTCACGATATTTGACAACAGACCGATGAGGCCGATGGCGGTGCCGAGCGAGGCCAGTGCCGAGACGATCGGCAGCGCCATGGCCCAGATGGAGCCGAACACCAGCAGCAACACCAGCCCGGCGAGCAGGACTCCACCGAACATCCCGCCGACCGCCGGCTTGTTGGCCTGGCTGGCGATCTGGCCGGAAATGGCCACGGTCAAGTCTTTCGAGCTTCCCTTCTCGACGAGGTCGACAAAGGCCTTGGACTGCTGCTCGTTCACCTGGAACGGCGAGACGGCGAAGGTCACGTTGGCGAAGGCGATCCGGCCATCAGCGGAGATCTGCCGAGCACCGGCGGCGCTGAAGGGCGAGATGACCTGAGCCTGAGAGACATGCGGGAATGTGGCAACCCGATCGAGGACGGCCGAGATCTTGGCCTTATTCGTCGGGTCGTTCACCGAGGATCCAGCCGGCACGGCGAAGACGATCCGCTCGGTGTCGCCGGAAGCCTGAGGCAAGGCCGTCTTGAGAAGGTTCAATGCCTGAGTTGATTCAGTGTTCGGCAGGTTGAATGACTGCGTGAAGGCTGAGCCGACGATGGTCGAGGCCGCCATAATGGCCACGAGGACGACGAGCCAGATGCCGACGACGGCGCGACGGTGCCGAACGCACCAGGTTGCGAGTGATCGCATGAAATTCTGCTCCTCGGGGGGTAGGAGGCCGCGGCGCCGGGGGGTGTCGCAGCGATGGGAGGACCCAAAGGATCCCTCTCCATCCTACCGGGAGCCATCCGGGCATAGGCCTCGCCCGATGATCTCAGGTTCCCTCAGGATCAATGAACTCCTTTTGGTCGATCTCTGCGATGCCGGCCACCGCCACGTCGGACACCGGAAGATGCACTCCTGTGTCGAGCGCCCGGAAGGTTCCTGGGCTCACCAAGCGGATCATCCCAAGGGCGACGAGCATCGCCACCCCTGAGGCCACCGTCAGGGTCCGCACGCCGATGTAGCGAGCCAACTCACCCTGAAGCATCAAGCCCACCGGGTAGAGGACGCCGAGCGCCATCATGAACAAGCTGAGCACTCGACCCCTCGAGGCCTCCGGTGCGGTGACCTGAACCACCGTATTGAGCCCCGACAGCACGCAGATATAGGTACCACCGACCAGAGCGATCCCGATAGCAGCGAGCGGCAGGGTGGGGCTGAGGCCATAGAGCACGATGGCCACCGAGACCGCCACTAATGAAACCGAAACCACTCGTCGGTGCCCGATCCACATGGCCAACGGTGCAAGGGCCAGCGCCCCGATCACCGCTCCGACCCCCTGCGCCGTTGTCAACGTGGCTGGTCCGCCAGCCTGTCGATGGAGCCCATCGATGGCCAGCGAGGCGATCAGGCCGATGAACGGCGAGACCAGGAGCGCCAAGAGCGCAATCAGGCCGATGGCCGCCCGACAGCTCGGCTCGATGGCTGCTACCCGAGCGCCCTCTTTGAGGCGAGCCCAGATCCCCTCGGCGCTCGGGGCCCGATGATGACTCGGAACCCGAACCATCGACAGAGCAATGACGACAGCCCCGAAGGACAACCCGTTGATCAAGAAGGCCATCGAGGGAGACCACGTGACCAAGATGACCCCTGCCACCGCCGGCCCCAGCACCCGGCCCATGTTCCACTGGGCCGACGACAACGAAACCGCCGCCAGGAGATCTTCCTGGGCCACGAGGTCAGGCAGGAGGGCCTGATAGGCCGGGAAACCAATCGAGCCAGCGGAAGACCCGATGAAACTCATCAGGACCAGCATCCACGGCGAGCGGTGACCACCGGCCACCAAGGCGGCGAGCATGAAGGCGAAGGTCGACTCTGCGAGGGTGGTAATGATCAGCCATCGGCGACGGTCGAGTCGGTCGGCGAGGACTCCGCCCACCGGTGCGAGGAGACCCATTGGCAGGAACCCCGCCGCCATGACGAACGCCGTCCAGAATGGATTGTGCTGATCCAGCGTGACCAGGGTTCCGAGTGCGACGGTCTGGACCCAGCTGCCGACGTTGGAGATGAGCGCAGACGACCACACCAGCGCGTAGTTGCGCGAGCGGAGGGGCCGAAGCGAGGAGAAGGCCACGCTGGAAGGCTACCGACCCGGCCGCCAATGCCGATCGGTGATGTGTTCAGGGATTCTCCGGCAGGGCGATCGCGAGGAGCTGCCCTCCACAGGCTGCGATCCCGCCGCTCCTCCACCGCCAAGGTGCTCGGTACGACACTCCCCGAATCGAAGAACCGGGGAGTGTCGATGTCTGGCGACACCGAATGGAGCGGACGACGGGATTCGAACCCGCGACCCCAACCTTGGCAAGGTTGTGCTCTACCACTGAGCCACGTCCGCGTGACTCCGCCATCCTAACCGCTCTGGCCGAGAGGGCCCGACCAGCCGGATCCTCAGTCCTCAAGCACGTCCGAGAGGAAGGGGTCTCGCCCGAGAAGGATCACTGCCTCACGCTGGAGTAGCTCGCAGAGCAGCTCCGCGTCGGGGACCTTCTTGGCGCAGGCCAGGATGCCGAACTCGAGCGTCCCGGCGTAGCCCAACAGCGTGATGTTGAGTGCCTGGTTGAACATCAGCGGACCCATCGGTGACGCCCGGACGATCTGCTCACCTGCACACCACAACGGCATCGGTGGACCCTGGACCGAGGAGATGATCACGTTGGCAACATTGGGCAGAAGTTCGAAGAGGTCGAACGCAGAGATGACCCGACCTGCGAAGGAGGCCACTGCGGGACCTGCGGCTTCGGCCAGTTCGTTGATGAAGTCGGCAGGACGCTCGCCGGCGGACCGGATCTCGCGGCCTCGCTCGCTGAGCGCGGCCAGCCGCTCGAAGGGATCGCTGATCTCGATCAGGAGCGGATCGAGCTTTCCGGAAATCATGTTGCCGAGCTCGCCTTCTGTGCCGGGAACCCGGATGTTCACTGGCGTGAAGCAGATCAGGTCACGGTCGACCGATTCACCTCGCTGCTCAAGGAGCTCTCGGAGTGCTCCTCCAACCACCGTCATGGCGAAGTCCGTCACCGTGCCCCCATAGGGACGCGTCGCCTCCTTCACATCAGTCAAGTCAAGACAGAAGCGTTCGAACTTGCGGGCGTACGAGACCGTCCCCGACAGATTCGTGCGCGGGGCGTCAAGGAGGGTCGGGCCGCTCGGCGCCTCCTCGCCTGAGGACTCAGTGGCACCAGTGAACTCGTCGACCTTCCCGGCGAGCCGCTCAAGACTCGAACCGAGGGCCTCGAGGATGGCCCCTGGTCGGCGAAGCAGTTCCGAGGACGACCGGGCAAGGAGCTCGATCGGGCTTGGCAGCGGAGGGGCATCCTCCACCGCCTCGCTCTGAGGTGGTGCCACGGCATCGGGTCCAAGATCGAACAGGCCAGCGAACACCGTCACGCCGGAGACCCCATCGGCCAGCGAGTGGTGCACCTTGGCCAAGAGCGCGTGGCCGCCGTTGGCCATCCCCTCGAGGACGCTGATCTCCCACAGCGGTCGATCGGGAGCCAGCGACCGGGCCATGACTCGGGCGATCAGTGCCTCGAGCTCGCGAGGACCGCCCGGCGAGGGCACCGCGCGTCGAACAACGTGGAAGTCGATATCGAAGTCCGGGTCGTCGACGAGCACTGGTGGACCGAGGTCGAATGGCACCCGAAGGATCCGACGACGCAATACCGCCACGTTCCCAAGCCGGTCTTCAATGTGCTGCCGGATCTCGGCGAACCGGTCAATCGGATCGGCGGTGGTTGACGCCCGGTGCTCAAGCTCGAGCACGATGCCGATATGCAGTGGCGCATTCGCCGAATCCATCGTCACAAAGACGCTGTCAAGGGCGGTGAGCGCCTCTGCGGTCACCGACCCGTACTCCCGAATCCGCCGGTACCGCGCTCGGATGCTGAGAGCTCGTCGGCCTCGACGATTCGGAATGCTGCTTGCTCCACCTTGAGCAGCACGAGTTGGGCGATGCGGTCCCCAGGCTTCACTTCGAAGTCCTCGGCGGGGTCGGTATTGATCAGCAGCACCTTGATCTCGCCGCGATAGCCCGGATCGATCAAGCCTGGCGTATTGAGACACGTCACCCCATGGCGGAGCGCGAGGCCGCTGCGGGGCTGGATGAACCCTCCGTGGCCTTCGGGGATTGCGACAGTGATACCGGTCCCAACAAGACCCCGGCCTCCGCCTGCGGCGAGGACCACGTGCTCATTGGCCACGAGGTCGCAGCCTGCATCGCCATCGGTGGCGTAGCGAGGCGCTTCGACTGCCCCACTGGCCAGGCTGATTGACACCTCCACCATTCGCTCAGCGTACCCCTCGACCCTCTTGATGTCGTTCGGCGAGCCCAGATCTCGGTCGGGGTCTACTGTTCAGGCCGTGCTCGCGTGGATCGACCTTGAGATGACCGGCCTCGACCCGTCACGCCATGTCATCGTCGAGATCGCGTCGCTCGTAACCGACGACGACCTCACGATCATCGCCGAGGGTCCCGACCTCGTGCTCTCTGCCACAAAGGCCGAACTCGATGAGATGGACGAGTTCGTCACGTCGATGCACACATCATCGGGGCTGCTTGAGCAAATCGCCTCCTCGACTATTTCACTCGCCGAGGCCGAGGCGGCCACGATTGCCTTCTTGCGCCAGCACATTGCCGAGGGCGAGATCCCCCTGGCCGGGAACTCCATCGGCACCGACCGAAAGTTCCTCGATGCCCAGATGCCGGCACTCGAAGCCTTCTTCCACTATCGCAGCGTCGACGTCTCCACCATCAAGGAGCTTGGCCGGCGCTGGCTGCCAGATGCCGTGACGTCTGCCCCGGCCAAGAACGGCGGCCACCGGGCACTCGACGACATCCGCGAGTCGGTGGCCGAGCTCGCCCACTACCGACGCACCTTGTTCATCGCATCGCCCGAGGAGGGATCATGACCGAGACATCGAAACTGACCAATGCCCAGGCCACCGCCGAGTTGCTCGCCGAGGGAAGCCGCTTCGAGATGACCACCACCTTGGTCCGTGGCGTGGAGACCAAGGTGTGGGCTCATGCCCCGGGATCGCTGCGCGAGGTCCTCGAGCTCTCGAGAGGCTATGGCGACCGGACCTTCATCGTGTACGAGGACGAGCGCTACAGCTTCACCGAACATTTCGAACTCGCCGCCACCCTGGCCCATCGCCTGCGCGAGCGCAACGTAGCTCCGGGCGACCGGGTGGCCATCGCCATGCGCAACCTGCCTGAGTGGATCATTGCGTTCTGGGCGACCATGTCCATCGGCGCCGTCGCCGTCCCGTTGAATGCCTGGTGGACCACTGACGAACTTGTCTACGGCCTCGACGACTCCGGATCCACCGTGGCCATCATCGATGCCGAGCGGCTCGAGCGACTCTCCGGCCACTTCGACGCCATCTCGGCGCTCCACCATGTCATCGTCGCGTCGGAGTCCCGGACGGAGCTCACAGGGGCCGATGAGGCGGCTGACCGGGTCATCGTCGAGTCCTATGCCCACGTCATGGCTTCCGGCGACGCCCAGCAGGAACTTCCCGAGGCCGACATCTCCCCCGATGACGATGCGACGATCTTCTATACCTCCGGGACCACCGGTCGGCCCAAGGGCGCGGTCGGCACGCACCGCAACACCGCCTCGAACCTGATGAACCTGTTCTTCGTGTCGTCCCGGACATCGCTCCAGATCGGCGATGACCAGAGTTCGCCGGGGCCCAACCGCTATCTGCTGACCGTTCCGCTGTTCCATGCCACTGGCTGCCAGGCCGTCCTTGTGGTGAATACCGCCGCGGGAGGGACGCTCGTGATGATGCATCACTTCGACCCTGAGCGAGCCCTCGAGTTGATCGAGCGTGAGCAGGTGACCACCTTCGGGGGGGTGCCAACGATGGTCATGCGGATCCTCGACTCCCCCGACTTCGCCACCCGAGACACCTCGAGTGTCCGCAACGTCTCCTATGGCGGCGCACCCGCACCCCCCGAACTCGTCCGCAGGATCACTGCCGCCTTCCCTGTCGGCCAACCGGGCAACGGCTATGGCATGACCGAGACCTCGGCCGCCTCCGCCATGAACTCAGGCCCCGACTACGTCGCTCGACCTGAGAGCGTCGGCCAGGCCGTACCGGTCGTCGACGTGGCCGTCGTCCCCGAGGACTATGAGGGCACCTCCCCTGACCCCAATCGACCCATGGGGCCCGACGTCACCGGAGAGCTGTGGATCAAGGGCCCCAATGTGGTGCGGGGCTATTGGAATCGCCCGGTTGAGTCCGCTGCGATCTTCACTGATGGCTGGGTCCACACCGGCGACGTGGCCCGGATCGACGACGAGGGCTTCATCTACATCGTCGACCGAGCCAAGGACGTGATCATCCGAGGTGGTGAGAACATCTACTCCGTCGAGGTTGAGGCAGCACTCTTCGAGCACCCGGCCATCGCCGACTGCGCCGTGATTGGCATCCCACACCCCATCCTCTCCGAAGAGGTTGGAGCAGTCATCGTCCCTCGACCCGGTATCTCGGTGACCGCTGAGGAACTGGCCAACCACGTTGCTGAGCGGCTCGCCGCCTTCAATGTGCCAGCCCACTTCTTCTTCACCGATGAGCCACTCCCGCGGAACCCTGCCGGCAAGGTCCTCAAGCGCGAGCTGCGCGCTCAGGTCATCGACGGCTGACCAACGGCTAGCCGAGCGTGACCGGGACGGTCACGGTGTTGATCCGGCTGCCATCCTTGGCGCTGATCGAATAGACCCGCAGCATCGCTTGCCCAACATGGCCTCTGGGGAAGGTGATCGACGTCGAGTAGGTACCCCAGGTACCCGTCCCCGCCGTCGCCTGGAATGGCATCGAGGCGAGGATCGTGCCGTCGGCTGCGGCGAGCTCGCAATTGAGCGCGGCCTCAAACACATTGGCTGAGCCTGACAAGGTGAACGGACTCGTCACCACCGCTCCTGGCTTTGGCGAGTCGACCCGGATCATCGCCGGGATGGTCGTGGTCGGAGCAGTACTGGAAGAAGGCACTGAGCTTGGCGGCACGGTCGTCGCCAGCGCTGTGGACGTGGTCGAACGGGCTGGGCTCGAGGTCGATGTCGAGGTCGAGGGCGAAGACGAGCACGATGCCGCCAGCAAGCCGATAGCCACGACCGCACCGAGTCGCCTCGTCATCGTGCGGCATCCTCGAGGGCTGCACCCTGAGCATCGGTGAGCTCGACGAGAGATGCTGCGCAGTTCTCCTCGAGATGGGTCACCGACTTCGTTCCGGGGATCGGCAACATCACTGGCGATCGGCGAAGCAGCCAGGCCAACGCCACCTGAGCAGCCGTCGCTCCGATTTCTGCGGCGATCTCCTCGAGAGGACCCCCGGGAGCCGCCAGGGCACCAGTGGCGATCGGGAACCAGGGGATGAATCCGATACCTTCGGCCTCGCAGAACTCAAGCTGCGCCTCGGATTGGCGGTTGGCAAGGTTGTAGAGATTCTGGATCGTGGTGATCGGCACGATCTGCTGAGCGGCCTCGATCTGCTCGACCGAGACCTCGGAGAGGCCCACCGCGGCAACCTTGCCCTCAGCAAGGAGTTCGGCAAGGAGGCCGAACTGTTCCTCGGCTGGGACCATGGGATCGATCCGGTGGAGCTGGAACAGGTCGATCGCTTCGACGCCGAGGCGCCGCAGGCTGAGCTCGCACTGCTGGCGCAGATACTCAGGACGACCCACCGGGTGCCAAAGGCCGGGACCAGTGCGCGTGAGCCCGGCCTTGGTGGCGACCACCACTTCTCCATAGGGGTGCAGCGCCTCAGCGATGAGCTCTTCGGAGATGGTCGGCCCGTAGGAGTCGGCCGTGTCGATGAAATCGACACCAAGCTCGACTGCACGTCGCAGGACCGCCACGGCACCGGCGGGATCGCTCGGCGGACCCCAGACTCCAGGCCCGGTGATCTGCATCGCTCCGAAGCCCAGTCGGTGGACCGTCTTGGCTCCGATCGTGAACGTTCCGCTCGACTCCACCATCTTCGCCATCTCGGCTCCCTCCATTGTCCCACCCGAGGGTAGTCCTCGGCCCCGTCCGAGCCCGGACGCGACGACAGGGCCGCCCAGCGGCCCTGTCGTCGACACCCGCGATGGGGGTGAGCTACTTGTTCGGCTGCGGAGTGACCCGGAGGTAGGGCTTGATGGTCGTGAAGCCCTTGGGGAACTTCACCTTGGCCTCGTCGTCGGAGAGCGAGTTGGCGACGATCACATCGTCACCGTCCTGCCAGTTCGCCGGAGTGGCGATGGTGTAACCAGCAGACAGCTGCAGCGAGTCGAGGACTCGGAGCACCTCGTCGATGTTCCGCCCGGTCGATGCCGGGTAGGTCAGCGTCAGCTTGACCTTCTTGTCGGGGCCGATGATGAAGACCGAGCGGACCGTGAGGGTCTCGAGCTCATTCGGGTGGATCATGTCGTAGAGCTCGGCGACATTGCGGTTCTCGTCAGCGATCAGTGGGAAGGCCAGTGCGGTGCCCTGGGTCTCCTCGATGTCGCCTGCCCAGCTCTGGTGCGACTCGAGCGAGTCAACCGAGAGGCCGATGATCTTGGTGTTGCGGGCATCGAACTCCGGCTTGCGGGCCGAGAAGGCGCCGAGCTCGGTCGTGCAGACCGGGGTGAAGTCCTTGGGGTGGGAGAACAGAATGCCCCAGCTGTCGCCGAGCCATTCATGGAAGTTGATCGTCCCATTCGTGGTCTCTGCGGTGAAGTCCGGTGCGATGTCGCCAAGTCGGATTGCCATCGTTGATGATGCCTCCTGGTTGCGCTTCCCGTGGCCGGGAAGTCGGGGTCAGTGTGCTGTCAGAGGTCAATATAGCGAGCGATTCGCTAATTGTCGACTTTTCTTGTCGGATTTTGCGGGAATTGCCGGACGAGGGTGACCAACGCCCCGTTCTGCCCGTGAGAAGATAGGGGTCGTGCACGACCGCGAGGCCATGAGTGACCCATTTTGCTTGCCCCTTGGAGATGGGTCGTCGCCGGGCGAGCCCCGCCGAAAGGACGTCGGGTGACCAGCAGCATGCCGGCACGCAGCGAGGTGGTCGTTGCCGCATTCGACCTCGACGGCACCCTCACCGAGGGTGGATCCGTCTTCGGCTGGCTCCGCAAGATTGCGGGGACCTCGACGGCGTTGCGAGCGGTGGCCGGCATGGCCCCCTCGATGGCCGAGGCGGCCATCCGCGGCGGCTCGACCGCCGATAAGCACAAGGAGCGGCTGTTCTCTGAGCTGCTGCGCGACCGTTCCCTCGACGAGGTCCGGGCCATTTCGAGGGCCTATGCCGCCGAGCACGTGGCTGGCCAGCTTCGGACCAAGACCAAGGCTCGTCTCGACTGGCACGTGGCATCAGGACACCATGTCGTGATCGTGTCGGCCTCACCTGCTCTGTACGTCGAGCCGATGGGCGTCATGCTGGGCGTCCGCGGTGTCGTCGCCACCAACCTGGCCGTGGATGCCCAGGGCCGTCTCACCGGCCGTTACGACGGCAAGAACTGCCGGGGATCCGAGAAGTTCTCTCGGGTCACGACCTGGATGAGAGCGGAGGGCCTCCTCGGCTCCTCGGCCCAGGCGCCCATCTTGTGGGCCTACGGCAATAGCCGAGGCGACCTGCGGCTCCTGCGTGCATCCGACCACGGGGTCAGCTGCGCCAAGCTCGGTCGGCTGAGCAAGCTCTCCGCGTTCTCGAGCCTCGATGAGGTCGTGGCCCAGACCGCCGGCCAGGACGTGGCGTGAGGATCGATCAGGTCCTCCCTTCGCTCGTCGGTCGTGACGCCATCGGGGCCCACACCATCAACGTCCAGCGGGCGCTCGAGGCCCGCGGCATCGAGTCGCACATCTACTTCTCGACGTCCACCCCAGACGTGACGCACCTCGGCCATCCCGTCATCGAAGTCACGACTCCCGTGCCCGACCGCTTCGTGATGTACCACGCCTCCATCGGCAGCCCGGTGTTCGACACGGTCATCCACCTTCCCGACCCCATCGTCGTCGACTATCACAACATCACGCCGACCAAACTGATCGATCGCTGGGAGCCGGCCGTGGGTCACGAGCTCAGCCTCGGCCGTCGTCAATTGGCCCAGCTGGCCCCATCGTGCATCCTCGGCCTCGCCGACTCGGCCTACAACGAGCGTGAACTGATCGACCTGGGCTACTCCCCCACATCGGTCGCACCTCTGCTGATCGACATGCGTCAGGCTCATGAGGCCCCCGACGCGGGCATGCTCGAGCGCCTTCTCGAGGCAAAGGCCACCTCGGGTGGACCGTCACTGCTCTATGTCGGCAAGATCTCCCCCCACAAGGCTCCGCATGACCTCGTCGCCATGCTGGCCGCCTATGGCGAGCTCTATGGTCCCGGGGCCACCCTCACCATCGTCGGCTCGCCACTCGGTGATCGCTACCTCGAGGCTCTCACCGGCTACATCGCCGCCCTCGGCCTCAGCGACTCCGTCACCTTCACCGGATCACTCTCGGTCGCCGAGCTCGAAGCCCACTGGGCCGCCGCCGACGTCTTTGTCACTGCCTCAGACCACGAGGGCTTCTGCGTCCCCCTCGTCGAGGCGATGGGTCACGGTATTCCCGTGGTGGCCTTCGGCGTCGCTGCCGTCCCTGAGACGGTGGCCGATGCCGGATTGCTGCTGGCCAGCAAGAAGCCCATCGCCTTCGCCGCCGCCGTCCACCGAGTGGTCGAGGACGATGCACTCCGTCGTCAATTGATCGCAGCGGGTGAAGCCCGCCTCGATGCCTACGATCTCAGCGTCGCCACCGAGACCTTCCTCGCTGCCCTGCTCGGGGGCATCGAGCGCCTGCGCTCCGAGTCCTAGCGCTCCGAGTCCTAGCGCTCCGGCGACGTGGTCGGCATGGTGCGGCCTCGGGCGATCACCTGCTCGAGAAATGCCTCGTAGCGCCGAATCAGCACCGGCCAGTCGAAGGTGCGGCGTACGAAGTCTTGTCCGGCCGCTCCGAGCTGCTCTCGAAGTGCCGAGTCGGCCAGCAATCGTCCGAGGGCGATCTCGAAGGATCCATACGAGTCAAACCAGAGGCCCCCGCCGCTGAGCGAGCAGTTCTCGACCGTCGGCCCACAGGTGCCGTTGACCAGCGCTGGGATGCCCTTGACCCAGCCCTCGAGCACGACCAGCGAGAACGACTCCATGGCCGAGGGCGAGATGGAGACCAGAGCGTCGGCAATGATGTCCCACTTGTCCTCTTCGTCGACGATGCCGGTGATCACGATGTCATCGCTCTCCGGCAGCACTGAGGATGTCGGCCCCACGAAGGCCAGCGCGAGATCGCTCGGATGGCGCCGCTTGTACTCGATGAAGAAGTTGGCCAACATCACAGCCCCCTTCTGCTCGTCGACTCGACCGACGCACACCACATAGGGCCGGTCGCCGGTGCCGAGGACCTCCGCCCCCGATCGTCCCCGCCCGACCTCGGCATTGGTTCCGAGCCCCAGGACGATCTGCGGGGTCTCGGCCACCGGCAGCACCCGCTCAACCAGGTGGCGCTCGGCCCGGGTGTGGTAGCAAAACGCATCTGCTGATGCGAAGGTGTTGCGGTATGGCTTCAGGTAGAGCGCCGGCTCGTCGTGAGCAGCAGGGTGCAGTACCGCAGGCTGACGCACCCGGTCGATGCCATGGACGGTCATATAGAAGAGATAGGGATAGAAGGCCACCACATCGGCCGTCGAGTCCTCGAGAGCATCGAGCAGCTCAGGCGTGACCGGTCCATTGGCCTCAACCCAGCGGTTCCCCTCTTCCATCGACACCGCTGACGGCGCCGAGCGGATCGACCCGTCGAGGATGAAGAACTCCTTGGCTCGGCCGGCGGCCGATCGGAAGCGGTGGACGGTCACCCCATTGATCTGGCTCGTGCCGGGCTCAAGCACATCGGCCCAGGTGAGGTGGTCGATGGCGCAGGTCGTGTAGATCTCAACCTCGTGGCCAAGGTCTGCCACGAGATGCTCAGCCAAGGACCGGGCGGCCCCTTCGGCCCCACCCATCACCTGGGGGCCGTAGCGCGGGGTGACGAAGGCGACCTTCACGGAGCCGAGATGGGTGACCCGCGGCGGGCCGTGACCAAGAAGTCGGACTCTGATGGGCCGAGCTCGACGGTGGCCACGAATCCCAGATCCTCAAGGAGGGACACCCACGTGATCGGCCGAAGTGGTCTGGCCCCAGCAAGGTCGAGCTCCGCTGGTACGTCGTCACCGTCGACCGCGTCTGGGTGAACGGCATGGATCACCACAACGGCATCGTGCGTCAGCACCTGATCGATGTGCCGAAGCAGGCGACGACGCTGAGCCGGCAGAAGGGCCTCGGTCGTTCCGTTGAGCACCATCCCCGAGAGGCGGTCGTCAGCGACGGCATCGAGGTGGTCGAGGAGATCGTCATCGCGCAGGTCGAGCCCAGCGATCTCTGCCTCCATGATGCGCTCCGACCTCGGGTCGAGCCCATAGGCGTCGACGCCGGCCGACACCAGGGCCGACACCAGCCATCCGTCTGCACAGGCGGAGACCAGCACACGTCCGGGCGCTTGGACCCCCAGCGACCGTGCCGACTCGGCCCACCACGCGCTGGGCCCCTCGGCCCCTGCCAGCTCAATCACCGGCGAGCCCGAGAATGTCAGACCGTCGAGCGACTTGCGCATATCGGTCAGCTCGTCATCGATCAGGTGGAGCGATCGGGCGACCGTCGAGAGCGCCCGGGTGACTTGGGTGGCGATCCAGTTCACGTACCAAAAGCTCGCCTTGCGCAGACCCCGCTTGATGGCGGTCCCGGCTGGCTGACTTGAGGCCACGGGAACATGGGGGTCGATGAAGGCTGTGACGTCGACCGCCCGAAGGGTCTCGGCGAGCGCTCCGTCGCGCCCTTGGAGCGGAGCGTACTGATGGAACAGCTGCTCGAGCTCGCGCTCTTTGAGCGCATCGAAGGATCCGCCAGCACGGCGACGACGGACCTCGTCGGCGATCTCGGAACGCACGGAATCGATGTCGACAGCAGCGTCGCTCACAGGACCTTCCTCACAATCGGGCCCCCGGCGGTCAGCGATGCCGAGAGCGGCAGATTCAACAGACCAGCGGCACGGCCGTGGTAGATCACTTCGAGCGAGGCCACGTTCTCCCGCCAGTCAAAGGTGACGTCACCAAGACGATTCTGCGCACCGATGCTGATGTCATAGCGACCATCATTGAGCGGCCAGGAGGGGAAGTCGAAGGTGATGCGTCCCTCTCCCATCGGGGCTTCGGTGCTCAGGCCGAGCTGGTCGGTGTCGGTGCGCAGCAGGAGCTCGCCCTTGGCCCCGTGGATCTCAAGGACGAAGACCATCGAGTCGATCTTCTCTTTGACCCGGAACACGGCGGTGACACTGAAGGGGTCACCGGACTCGAGCACCGGATCCTCGAGTTCGGACACCGAGGTGAACACCTCCCGGACGCGCAGCTGGAACTTCTCCTCCTTCTGGGTCTGATCGACCGAGGGGGCAGTGTCTTCTGCCGGAGGAGCGCCATCGGACTCGAGGAGGCGTTCGCGGAATAGTCGGACCGCCGAGCCGGGTGTCCCCATGCCGATCATTTCGCCCGTCTGAAGCACGACCGCTCGATCGCAGATGGTGCGCACCTGATCCGCCGAGTGCGAGACGAAGATGATGGTGCGGCCCATCTCTTGGAACTGCTTGATGCGAGCGATGCACTTGCGCTGGAATTTTTCGTCGCCAACGGCGAGCACTTCATCGATCACGAGGACGTCAGGGTCCACGTTCACCGCCACGGCGAAGCCCAGGCGGACGTACATTCCCGAGGAGTAGAACTTCACTTGGTTGTCGATGAAGCTCTCGAGTTCGGCGAATCCAACGATGTCGTCGAAGACAGCATCGATCTCTTTTCGCGTCAGTCCCAGCATCGAGCCGTTGAGGTAGATGTTGTCCCGGCCCGAAAGTTCCGGCTGGAACCCGGCACCCAACTCGAGGAGTCCGGCCAACTTGCCTCGCACCCGGATCTCTCCCGAGGTCGGCTGAAGCACCCCACAGATGCACTTGAGCAGCGTCGACTTGCCAGAGCCATTGCGGCCGAGGATCCCGATGGTCTCCCCTTCCTCGACATCAAAGGAGATCCCCTGGAGCGCCTTGAGCTCGTCGTAGCGTGACTGCCTCGCCTTGACGAGGCGCTCCTTGAGCGACGTACCCCGCTCGTGGTACAGCTTGAACGTCTTGGAGACATTGTCGATCTCAACGGCAGCAGCCATCACAGCTCCTCGGCGAAATTGCCCTCAAGGCGCCCGAAGACGGCGAGGGCGATCCAGAGCAGAACAAGACCAGCGACCACCAAGAAGCTGTCCATGGCGAGATAGGTCCAGCCACTCCATGTCGGCAGGAGCTGGACTCCGGGATGGGTTGGCGTGGTCAGGTGGACATAGGTGTGTCCGTAGATCACCCGCTGTGAGGTGAGCACGATGGGTGCCATGGGGTTCATCAGATAGATGAAGAAGAAGCCTCCGAGCCGAGGGTTGATCTGCGACCAGAAGGAGTAGACCACCGGGCAGGCCCAGAACCACGCTTGAAGCACGATTTCGATCAGGTGACTCATGTCGCGCAGGTAGACATTGGCCGCTGACAGCAGGATCCCGAGGCCCGCAGCGATGATCGTCGTGGCCAGCAGCGCCGGGATGAGCAAGGGAAGCAAGTGCCAGTCGGGAGCATGCTGGAGGACCACCATGAACGCGATCAACACGGCGGTCTGGAAGAACATGAACACCAGGGAGGTGCCGATGGAGGAGAGCGCGAGGATCTCCCTCGGGAACGACACCTTCTTCACGATGCCGGCCCGATCCACGATGACCCGGGTGGCCGAGGACACCGCCGTGGAGAAGAAGTTCCAGAACAACAACCCAGAAAACAGGTAGATCACGAAGCTCGGGTAGGCGTTCTTGAGTACGACACCGAAGACGAACCAGAAGATCATGAGTGACATCGCCGGTGCCACCATTGACCAGAGCATGCCGAGGGCCGAGTTCTTGTACTTGACCTTTATCTCCGTGGAGATCAGGTAACTGAGCAGCTCACGAGTTCGCCAGATCTCGACGACACGGTCGCGCACCGAGACCCGTGCCGAGACAACGCGCACCGGCTTGATGCGGGCTGGGACAACAGCTTCGGCCTCGTGGCCGTCCGCCGGCAGCGAAGCCGCTGCGGCGTCAGGGTTCACGCTTGGGAGGCCCCGGAGCGCGCTGCGGAGCGATCGATCACCGCATCGATGAAGCCGTACTCCTTGGCCTCGGCGGCAGTGAACCACCGGTCCCGGTCGGAGTCCGCCTCGATCCGCTCCACCGGCTGGCCAGTGTGGAAGGAGATCCGCTCCGCAAGCATCTTCTTCATGAACACGATCTGCTCCGCCTGGATGGCGATGTCCGAGGCCTGACCCTGGATCCCACCGGCGCTGGGCTGATGCATGAGGATCCGTGAATGGGGCAGAGCAAAGCGCTTACCCGCCGTGCCGGCGCAGAGCAGGAACTGCCCCATCGATGCGGCCATGCCAACACAGATGGTCCGCACGTCACACGAGACGTACTGCATGGTGTCGTAGATGGCGAGGCCGTCGGTAACGGAGCCTCCGGGCGAGTTGACGTAGAGCGAGATGTCTTTCTCGGGGTCTTCGGCCTCGAGGAGCAAGAGCTGCGCACACAGGGTGTTCGCCGCGAGCTGATCGACGACCGATCCGAGGAAGACGATCCGCTCACGGAGCAGGCGCTGGGTCAGGTCGACCGTGACGTCGCCGCCCGGTCCGGCCATCATCGGAGAACGAAGGGGTGAATCCATCTCCACACGCTACCCGCCGCCGGCCCACACCCGTCGCACCATCAGTCCCTAGGATGGAGGCACGAGCCTCAACAGCTCGACGGTAGGCGGGCGTGGCGGAATTGGCAGACGCGCCGGGTTTAGGTCCCGGTCCCTTCGGGGGTGGAGGTTCAAGTCCTCTCGCTCGCACCACACCGGCTCCTGGCTCTACGATGCGGCCATGAGCATCGAACGACCCCTTGTCGACCCCCCGATGGGCGAGCCACCGGCCGAACTACTGATCGAAGACCTCGTCGTCGGCGACGGTGAGGAGGCTGCCGCCGGCCACCTCGTCGAGGTCCACTATGTCGGCGTGGCGTGGTCCACCGGCGAACAGTTCGACGCCTCGTGGGATCGAGGTGATGTCTTCTCCTTCGGCCTTGGCCAAGGGATGGTCATCGCCGGCTGGGACCAGGGCGTCCAAGGGATGGCCGTGGGTGGACGTCGACGTCTGACCATCCCACCGCACCTCGGCTACGGAGCCCAGGGTGCGGGTGGTGTCATCGGGCCCAACGAGACGTTGATCTTCGTTGTCGACCTCCTTGGGGTGCGCTGAGCGCTCCATGCGCCTGATCGCCGCACCGGACAAGTTCCGCGGCACCATCGCTGCGCCTGACGCAGCAGCAGCAATCGCCGATGCTGCTCGCTCGCGAGGGTGGCTGGCTGACGAGTTACCGCTCAGCGACGGCGGAGAGGGCTTCGCCAAGATCCTCGGTGGGCGCCAACGAGAGGTCTCGGTGGTCGGACCTCTCGGACAGGCCGTCATGGCTCACTCCGTCTGGAGCGATGATGGCCTGACGGCGGTGATCGAGATGGCGGAGGCCGCTGGTCGTGGCCTGCTCCCTTCACCTCAAGGCGACGATCCGGTGCGGGCCGACACCACTGGAGTCGGCCAGCTGATCGTCGACGCGGTGGCTCACGGTGCAACAACGATCATCGTTGGCTGCGGTGGATCGGCGACCACTGACGGCGGGCATGGGGCCATCGTCGCCATCGACGATGCCGGAGGGCTCGGGACGGCGACGCTGCTGGTCGCCACCGATGTCACCACGCGCTTCATCGACGCCGCCCGGGTCTTCGCCCCACAGAAGGGAGCGACCCCCGAGCAGGTCGTCACCCTCGAACGGCGACTCGAGGCGGTGGCCGGCTCGCTCGCCCGTCGCTGCGGCCACGACATCGCCTCTCTTGAGCGTTCGGGTGCCGCTGGTGGGTTAGCGGGAGGACTCATGGCACTCGGCGCACAAGCCGTCTCGGGCTTCGACCTGCTCGCCGATCTCCTCAGCCTCGACGAGTTGGCCGTCGACGCCGACCTCGTCATCACGGGCGAAGGACGCCTCGACGCGAGCTCCCTCGAGGGCAAGGTTGTGGCCGGGCTCGCTCGACGGCTGCCGCTGACCCTCCCCCTTTGCGTGGTGGCCGGCTCCGTCGAGGACGGGATGGCCGAGCGACTCTCGGAACTCCGAGGAGCCTCGGTCGTCGTCCGCTCACTGTCGGAACTCGTTGGCGACACCTTCAGTCGCACCGCACCGCACCGTGCGCTGCAGCTCGCCGTCGAGGACCTGCTCAGTGAGGTTGCCATCGGCGGCTGATCGCGGCAATGCTCTGGGCACGGCTCGCTGACACCCGGTTACCCCGGGGCCAGACGGGGACGAGATCCGCCGCGAGTGCGGCTGGCATGACGACTGAGGGAGACGACCATGGGACTTCTTGATGGAAAGGTGGCTGTGGTCACCGGAGCCGGACGTGGCATCGGACGCGAGGAGGCACTGCTGCTCGCACGCGAGGGGGCAAAGGTCATCGTCAACGATGTCGGCGCCTCGCTCCAGGGTGAAGGCGGAGACGTCCATCCGGCCCAAGAGGTCGTGGACCTCATCGCGTCGGAAGGAGGCGAAGCCATCATCAACGGCGACGACATCTCGACGTGGGAGGGAGGCCAAGGTCTCATCGACCAGGCCATCGACACGTTCGGTGACATCAACATCATCGTGAACAATGCCGGCATCCTGCGGGACAAGATGAGCTTCAACATGACCGAGTCCGACTGGGATGACGTCATCCGCGTCCACCTCAAGGGCCACTTCGCTACCATCCAGCGGGCCGCTGTCTACTGGCGCAGCAAAGCCAAGGCCGGCGAGGACGTCTACGGACGCATCATCAACACCAGCTCTGAGGCCGGTCTCTTCGGCAATGCCGGGCAGGCGAACTACTCGACGGCCAAGGCTGGCATCGTCGGCCTCACGTGGACGATCGCTCGCGAGCTGTCCCGGATCGGCGTGACGGCAAACGCCATCGCCCCGCGTGCACGCACCCGCATGACCGAGCAGGTCTTCCCCGAGATGAGCACCGGCGGCGAGGACTTCGACAAGTTCGACCCCATCAACATCGCCAACCTTGTCGGCTTCCTGGCCTCTCCTGATGCTGGCGACGTCTCCGGTCAGGTCTTCGTGGTCTTCGGCGGCGACGTCTGGGCCATGGGCGGCTTCCACCCGGTCGGCGAGATCCACCGCAACAGCGCCTGGACCCCGGCCGAGATGGCAGCAGCAAAGGGCGAGCTGTTCAAGGGCATCTCATCGGGCGTCCCGCCATTCAGCTTCTTCTAGGAAGCCCCCGCCGCATTGGCGGTAAGACGAGAGCCGGTGGCGAAGAGGTCACCGGCTCTCGTCGCGCCCGAGGGCCCGCACGAACCGAACCGCCCCAGGTGTCTCGGCTGGCATCGAGTCGACCTCGAAGCCGTTGGCGACAAGCACTCCCCTGCTGGCGAGGGCCAGCGGTGCCTGCTCAAGCACCTCGGCCACAACAAGATGCACCCCATTGCGATCCAGTTCGGCAAGCAAGAGCGCCACGGTCGTGGTGCCGACACCTCGACCTCGCTCAGCCACCCCCACGTGATAGCCAATCTCTACCGGCACGGCAGGTTCAAGCGGTGCATGAAGCCCACACATCCCGACGACCACATCGCCGTCGAGCACCAGCCAGGTCGGCACTGAGTCGGCGCAGATCCCGAGGACCACAAGATCATCGGGGCTTGGGGCGCCGCCCGCCCACCGGAGGTGCCCGATGCAATGGGGAGGCTCGCCAGCCTCGATGGCTTCGGAGCCGAGAAGCCTCCGAAGTCCAACGGTCACGACCCGTCGGCGGCCAGGAGCATCTCGACGTCCTTGATTCGGTCGCAGCACATGGCGATCAATGCCGTCAGTCGAGCGACAGGGTCAGTGAGCTCGAGCAGTGCCTGTCCATCAAGCTGGGCGATTGGAGCGACGGCGCAGGCCATCCAGGACGCCATCGTCGGATCATCACCCAGATCGAGGTCGATACGGCCGCATGGACCGCTGTCGAGCTCGGAAAGGAGCATCCGAAGCCGCCGGACCGCTGCAGCGGCCCGCCCGAGGACCTCGCTCCCCGGTGACAACGCGCTCGAGGGGGATCGCTCGACCATGGCCTTCGGGTAGGGGGCATCGTCGAGCCACTCGACGACTCGGATCCGCTCGATCCCCTTCGACGCCAGCAACCACCGACCATCATCGAAGGGGGCGGCCATTTCGATTCGCACCAGTGTGCCGATCTCGCTGCGGCGGTCACCGCCTCCAACCTCGGACCCTGCGGTGATCAGAACGGTGCCGAACTCCCGGTTGCCATCGAGGACGTCGCCGACCAGACGGCGATAGCGCTCCTCGAATACATGGAGAGGCAACTCGGCTCCCGGGAAGACCACCGTGGAGAGCGGGAACATCGGGATCTCGACGACGGGATTGTGCACGCCCTCAGGGTATGGGGACTCGCGCCCCAACCGTCGCGCCTCAACCGTCGTGCCGCGCCTCGGCGACCTCAGCGTGCCCCTTCGGAAATTTCGGTCCATCCTCAGAAGCAGCAGCTCCCGTGCCAACCCACCGGCACCGAGACCAGCCAGTTGCCTGACCTCAGGGTCGTGTGCATGATGCTCGGAGCCCGAATGGCCCTGCTCCGCCATCATCGACGATCGTGACGACTCCGCTGCCTCGAAGCGAGGCGATGGCCACTCGGTCAGCCGAGCAGCTCAGGGTGACGGGCGGCGATCATTCGGCGAATGCCGTCGCGCCAGTGCACCTCGGTCGATCCGACGAGGTTGTGGAGACGGCTGAGGTCCACCATGACTGAGTCGATGGTGGCATCGGTCGCCTCGAAGCTGGCCGTCAGGCCAGTCAGGTCCGCCATATAGGAGCACCATTCCTCGATCGAGACCGGATCATTGCCTCCCCAGTTCACCGTGGTGACCGGGACCGAGGCTGCTGCGAGCAGACCGGGGACCATGCTGGCGATGTCGTCCTCGTGGATCGGGTGATAGGTGGAGGGATCGTCGGTGTGGACCGGGATCTTCGAACCATTGATCATCATCTCGAGGTGGATTGCCGGCCAGCCGCCGTTGTCCCCATAGGGCACCGACAGCCGAGCGATGGTCGAGGGCAGGTTGAAGCGACGCGCCGCCCACCTGACGGAGGCCTCCGTCGCGATCTTGGCGGTCGAGTACGTCCGGAGGAACTCCCACACCCCGTGGTTGTCCCCGTAGGGACCCTCCTCGCTGAAGACGTGGTGGCCCATGGGCTTGTAGACAGCAGTCGACGAGCAGTGCACGAAGGCCTTTGCGTCGGCCACCTTCTCCATCAGGCTCAGGACGCCGCCGGCATTGGCGTCGAGGTCCCGATCCCAGTCATTGGTCTTAGCCACGGCGAAGTTCAGCACGTAGTCGATGTCGCCGGGAAGGTCCGTGACCTCTCCCTTCTCGAGATCGATCGTGACGCACGACACTCCGGCTGCCTCGAGCTCGGTCCGTTTGGTTGGATTGGAGAATCGAGCGGCGCCGATCACCGTCGCCTGGCGGGCGAGGGACACGGCCAAGGGTGCGGCGACCTGGCCCGTCACCCCGGTGACGAGGATCGTGGACCCCGTGAGATCGACTGCAGTCATGATGGCTCCCTTGGTTGGTGGGTGATCAGCGGCGTTCAGCGACGGCGTCGGTGATGGCCTCGAGGCAAGCGAGGTCCCAGGTGCCCGGGACGAGGGTGAACTCATCGATCCCGACTTCCTCGGCCCCGTCAAGGACTCGATTGAGCTCGGACGTGTCGGCCACGGTCAACGATTCAGCCACCGCATTGGCCATCTCGGTTCCGAGGAAGCCGAGATAGGTGCCAGCAAAGCGCCGGAGCACCCCAAGTGCATCGTCGACGCCGAGGACACAGAACGTCCCCGAACCGAGCCATGGTTCCTCCGATCGTCCGGCCGATTCCCAGGCCTGTCGGGCCCCAAGTGCGGCCAGCGCTACCTCCCTCGGGTCGCCAGACACCGAGAAGCCGGTGATCCCCTCGGCCCAGCGGGCCGCACGAGCCAGACCCTTGGGTCCCATGGCCCCTGACAGCAGCCGGGGGCCACCCTCGCTCACACAGGGCGGGCCGACCGAGTCGGCGCCCTCGAAGGGCGGCACGCCGGCCCACAGCTCTCTCAACTGGTGCGCCAGCGCGTCGACCGTGTCGTGACGCGAGCGGAACGGGGCATCGACTGCGGCGTAGTCATGTGGTCGACCGCCGACACCAAGGCCCACCACCAAGCGACCGTCAGAGAGCACGTCGACGGTGGCGAGCTGTTTGGCCAACAATGCCGGCCGATGGAGTCCCGCCACCACGATGTTGGCCATGACATCGACTCGCTCGGTCAGCGCTGCGCAGGCCGCCAGCGTCGTGAGCATCTCGGGGTTGAAAAAGGTAATCCGCTCACCGGTGGAGATCGAGGAGAACGGTCCAGCATCGACCATCCGACACCAGTCGCGCAGTGCCGATCTGGTGAAGCCCTGCGCCATCGTCGGCAGGGCGATCCCGATCTTCATCGTCCAGGAACCCTAGGAGCCCGAGGCAAGTCGGACGGTGGCGGTGCCAACCACCTTTTCCTCGCCGTCGGCATTGGTGAGTCGTACCTCGAGGTCCGCCAGCGCCGAGCCGTCTTCGTCCCGGAGCGCTGTCACGGTCACGGCAGTGATCAACTCCTCGCCCGGCCAGGTCTGGCGGGCAAAACGGACCGAGTAGTCGACAACGCTTCCGGCCCCGGCAAAGGAGGTGATCGCCGAGCCGAGGAAACCCATCGAGAGCATCCCGTGGCCGAAGACTGAGGGCTGACCCGCTGCGGCGGCCTTGACTTCATCGTGGTGCATGGGGTTGAAGTCCCCCGAGGCACCGGCATAGCGAACCAGGTCGGTCCTCGTGAGGGTGTGGCGCAGCACCGGTGCAGTGAGTCCGACGGCGGCGGTCTGTGTGGTGAGTGTGGTCATGGTCGCTCCTTGGGTCTTCTCTGGTCAACTAGCGGGCTCGGGATCGCGTGGCAGGCCGAGCATGCGCTCGCCGATCACGTTGCGCTGCACCTCGGAGGTTCCTCCAGCAATGGTCAGGCAGAGCGTATGGAGGACGTCGCGACTAAAGGTTGCCGACGGCCCGTCGGCTCCCGTCACGCCCATCGGACCGAGGATCTCGAGACCGAAGTAGGCAACGTCTTGGTCGTGTTCGGCACCGAGCAACTTGGCCAGGCTGGACTCCGACCCCGGCTCAAGGCCGAAGACCGAGCGCAACACCGAGCGCTGCCGCATCTGCGAGAGCGACTGGGCATCAACCAGCAAGCGACCGAGCGACTCGAGCGTCGAGTCATCTGCAGGGCCTGAGGCCACCACCTCGAGGGCCGCCTCGAGCGAGGCCCCCGAAGGCAGAGGTGGCCGCGAGTGCCACCCGCTCATTGGCCAGGGTGGTGCGAGCCAGTCGCCAGCCGTCACCCACCGTGCCCACCACCAGATCATCAGGGATGAACACGCCGTCGAGGAAGACCTCGTTGAACAAGGCCTCGCCGGTGATCTCGCGCAGGGGGCGGATGTCCACGCCATCGGACGCCATGTCCAAGATGAAGTAGGTGATCCCCTCATGCTTCGAACCCGAAGCATCGGATCGGGCCAGCAAGATCCCGTACTTCGCCCAACGGGCTGCCGAGGTCCACACCTTCTGGCCGTCGATCCGCCAGCCTCCATCGACTTTGGTCGCCCGAGTGGCGAGCGAAGCTAGGTCGCTGCCCGCCCCCGGCTCGGAGAACAGCTGGCACCAGATGATCTCGCCGCGCAGCGACGGCGTCACGTAGTGCTCCTTCTGCTCGTCGGTGCCGTGAGCGATGAGGGTGGGCAGCGCCCACGCGGTGACGTGCGCTGGCGGCCGGCGGACCCCGTGTTCCGTCAATAGCTCATCGATGACAAGCTGCTCGACAGCTCCGGCTCCCCGCCCGAACGGCACTGGCCAGTGGGGGAACCACAGGCCTCGCTCGCCCAACATGGCGGTTCGCTCCGAAGGTTCAGCGGCGGCGATCTCCGCCACAATTGGCTCGAGCTCGGTCCGCAGGACATTCGCCTCCTCGGGCAGATCGATCCCCAGGGGTCGCCGGATGCCCGCCAGTGCCATCGAAGCCACCGCGCGACGGGCTGTCGAGGCCGAACCGAGCAGCGCCCTCATCGTCAGTGCCCGGCGCAAGAAGATGTGCGCATCGTGCTCCCAGGTGAACCCCATGCCGCCGAGCACCTGGATCGCAACCCGGGCTGCGTCGACTCCGCCATCGATGGCCAACGCCCCGAGTGCCTCTGCGCACAGGGCTGCCTCGGCCTCGGTCGCCGGGGTGACGGCGTGATCGACGGCCTGAGCTGCATCCCAGGCCAGTGCAGTCGTCTGCTCGACGGCCACCAGCAGATCAGCCAGCTTGTGCTTGATGGCTTGGAACTGACCGATGGGCCGACCAAACTGGATACGCGTCCTTGCGTACTCCGTGGCCATCTCCAGGCAGGCACGAGCCCCGCCGACGAGCTCCGACGAGGCCAGCGTCACGCCCATGGCCCTCGCCAGGGGCAGCGAGATCCCAGTGAGGATGTTCCCTGCACCAACTCGAACGGCGTCGAACGTGATGGTCGAGACTCGTCGGGTCAGGTCCAGCCCCGCATGCTCAGTGCTCGAGATCCCCGGCGCCGACAGGTCGATGACGCACAGCTGGGTGGTCTGCGCATCGGCCACCGGGGCCACCAACAGGCTGCTCGAGCCGCTGAGGACCGCGCTGAGGGTGCCCGTCACCTCGAGATCGCCATCGGTCGTCCTCTGGGCGCAGAGCACCGAAGCCTCAGGGCCGAGAAAGGCCACGGTGAGCGTCTTGTCCCCCGCCAGGACGCTCGCAATGACCGAGCTGGCGAGCTCGGCGTTGCCGCCCCGCTCAATCAGTCCTACGCCGAGGGCCGTGGTCACAAATCCCCCGGGAGCCGCCACGCGCCCGAGCTCCTCGGCCACCAGGCAAAGCTCGAAGAACGTGGCACCTTCGCCGCCGTGCTCCTCGGAGATGTGGATCCCCACCAGACCCTGCTCGCGCAAATCCGCCAGGGTGGCATCCGCCGGCTCGGCCTCAAGCTCGAGGTTGAGCCGAGCGCGACCAGCAAGCTGCTCCTGCGCAAACCGACGGATGGTCCGCTGAAGGTCGACGTGGTCCTCGCTGATGCCGATGGGCATGGGTGCTCCCGGTCTCTAGAACGCGTTCTAGAAGTCTCGCACAGGGTGGTTCGCGCGAGCGAGCCTCCCCGCTCCTCAGATGCGGTGGATGATATTGAAACGCGAGGTGACTACTGGGTTGCCGGACTCGGCGTCGGTCCAGACGGTCTCGGTGACCACGAAGGTCATCGTCTTTCCCTTGGACTCCTTGGCGTAGGCATCAACGATGGTCCCCTCGCCGCGCAGCACGTCCCCAACCACCACCGGGCGGTGGTAGTGGAAAGACTGCTCGCCATGGAGGATCAGCCCACCCTTGGCCATCAGGGGGGCCAGCGCCGCCATCATGCCGGGGCCCTGCTCCGCCTCGTTCTGGAGCTCAGGGAATCGACCCCACCCCTCGAAGGCGATCGGGAATGTCGGCGGGGCGACGATGCCGTCGAGGCCAGCCCCTGCGGCGGCCGAGGGCAGGCGGCTCTCGGGGCTCTCGTCGAAGACGCAGTCGGCGAAGAATCCCACCGGGCCTCGCTCCACCACCACGGTCGACACCGCGGTGCGCGTGCCGATCAATTCCTCAAGCGTCGATCCGTCAGCCATCTCGATCCTCTCCTTGGCAGTGATGACCCCTCGGCCTCCACGCCCGAGGGAACCGTAGCCAAGGATCCGGGGGCTCGGCGACTCGCTAGAGAAGTCCCATGTCGCCGAGCTGCTCGGCGAGTGCCCGGAACGCCCGACCCCGGTGGCTGATGGCGTTCTTGTCGGTGGCCGTCATCTGGGCAAAGGTTCGCCCATCGGCCTCATCAGGAGCGAAGATCGGGTCGTACCCGAAGCCCGCTTCGCCGCGTCGCTCCGTGGTGATCTGCCCGACGACCTCTCCCGAGGCGAAGATCTCGGTGCCGTCTGGGAAGGCTGCAAAGGCCACCGTCACGAAGCGTGCCGTTCGATCGTCGCTCCCGCCGAGTTCCGTCAGCATCTTGTTCACATTGTCGTCGTAGGTGGCGTCCTCGCCGGCGTAGCGCGCCGACCAGACCCCCGGGGCTCCGCCGAGTCCATCGACCTCGAGACCCGTGTCATCGGCGATGGCCACCTCACCGGAGGCCTCACACAGCGCCAATGCCTTGATCCGAGCGTTCTCGAGCAGCGTGTCGCCAGTCTCCTCGATCTCGCCGATGTCCCCCGGCCGAGCAAGGAGCTCGACATCGCCGACCTGCGACATGATGGCCACGATCTCCATCGCCTTGTCGGGGTTCGCCGTGGCCACCACGCAACGCAGTGTCATCGGGGCCTCGGCGTCGGCGGAGTGGCGAGGATGGCCGCCTGGGCAGCGAGCAGTTCGGTAATCCCGGACTCGGCGAGGCCGAGGAGACTATCGAGCTCAGAGCGGCTGAACGCCTCCTTCTCGGCCGTCCCCTGCACCTCAATGAAGCGGCCTGACCCGGTCATCACCACGTTCATGTCCACGTCTGCCCGAGAGTCCTCGACATAGGGCAGGTCAAGCATGGGCACGCCGTCGATGATCCCGACGCTGACCGCTGCTACCGCTTCGATGAGTGGATGATGGGCCAGCTGACCCTCGGCGATGAGTCGGCTGCAGCAGTCGTGGAGTGCCACATAGGCGCCGCAGATCGCTGCGGTGCGAGTTCCACCATCGGCCTGGAGAACGTCGCAGTCGACCGTGATCTGGCGTTCGCCGACCGCCACAAGGTCGGTCACCGTTCGCAGCGACCGGGCGATCAGGCGCTGGATCTCCTGGGTCCGGCCGGACTGCTTGCCTTTCGCCGCCTCTCGGCTGGCGCGCTCGGGCGTCGAACCGGGCAGCATCGAGTACTCCGCCGTCACCCAGCCCTTGCCAGAACCCCGAAGCCACGGCGGGATCCGGTCCTCCACCGACGCAGTGCACAGCACCCGTGTCCGACCCATCGAGACGAGCACCGAACCGGGAGCGAATACGGTGAAGTCTCGTTCGAAGGCCACCGGTCGCAGCTGGTCCAGCTGGCGTCCGTCGCTGCGCAGTGTCCTTGGGTCGACCTCGCTCATGGGATCCTCCTGTTGTCGGGCGTCCCGAAGTCGGGGCGCCACTGAGACTAGAAGTAGATCACCTTCGAGGCACGGTCGACGACGGTATCGATGTCATCGGTCCAGGCTCCCGTCGAGAGATACTTCCAGCCGTCGTCGCAGGCGATGGTGACGATGGTGGCCGCTTGGCCCTCGGGGATCTGACTGGCGCAGCGGACGGCGCCCGCCATGATTGCCCCGGAGGAGATTCCCACGAACAGTCCCAGCTCGGTCATCTTGCGCGTCCACTCGATCGACTCTCTGGGGCGGACCACGGTCTTGCGGTCGAGGATCTCGGCTCCACCGAGGTCGGCGAAGATCGGTGGGATGTAGCCGTCATCGAGGTTGCGCAGTCCATCGACCATCTCCCCGGTGGGGGGCTCGATGGCCCAGACCTGGATGTCGGGGTTCTGCTCCTTGAGATAGCGACCGACGCCAAGCAAGGTCCCCGACGTGCCGAGGCCGGCCACGAAGTGGGTGATCTCCGGGACATCGGCGAAGATCTCCGGACCGGTGTGCTCGTAATGTGCCTTGGGGTTTGCGGGGTTGGCGTACTGGTAGAGGAAGACCCATTCGGGGTGCTCAGCTGCGAGGCCTCTGGCCATGCGCACTGCACCATTCGAGCCCTCGGAGCCGGGAGACTCGATGATCTCGGCGCCGAAGACCTCGAGCAGCTGGCGGCGTTCGATAGAAACGTTTGTCGGCAGCACCACCTTGAGGTGGTAGCCCTTCATCCTGCAGACCATGGCGAGGGCAATCCCGGTATTGCCCGACGAGGGCTCGATGAGGATCTGGTCCGGAGCACCCGGCACAAGGATCCCGTCAGCCTCCGCCTGCTCGACGAGACTCAGCGCCACCCGATCTTTGACTGATCCCGCAGGGTTTCGGCCCTCAAGCTTCGTCCAGATCTTCACATTTGGATTGGGGCTCAGGGCTGACACGTCGACCATCGGGGTCTCGCCGATGAGGTCAAGGACTGAGGAGTAGCGAGTCACAGAAGCACGTGGTCAGTTGGCCCCGCCGGCGACCGCCGGCAGAATCGATACCTCGTCGCCGTCGGCTACCGGGGTGTCGAGCTGCTGGAGGTAGCGCACGTCGTCATCGTTGACGTAGATGTTGACGAACTTGTTCAGGGCCCCGTCCTCAGCGATCACCTGACCCGACAGGCCAGGATGCTCGGCGACGAGCGTCGAGAGAACTTCACCGATGGTGGACCCTTCAATCTGAACTGTGGCCTGCCCGCCAACTTGGGGTCGGAGCACGGTTGGCAGCCTGATGGAAACTGGCATGACGAAGTCCTCCTCGACTCACCCGGCCGCGCCGGTGAGAAACCTGACTGATCTAGTCACATATTACTGCCCAAAGGCCCTCTCGTGCCCGGGTGTGTCGAGGAGTCGGTTTCAAGGTTGCGGTGCGGAGTTTCGGTGTCGAGCACCGCCCTGCGAGTTGCCATGTACGTACCATTCGTCGCTCTCGCTGACGGACGGGCTTTTCCACCACCACCGCATCGCACCTGGCTCCCACCGCTTCCATCACTGGACTTGCCGGAGTCTCCGTCACCACCGCCTACGGCGGTCTCGAGGACCAGTCCACTGGCTACATCGACTCGAACCCCCTCTATCTCTCCGTGACCGCAACCTCCTGCGTACGCGGCACGGGGTCGCTCACGATCACCAACCCGACGCAGGCTGGAGGGGACGGCCTCCTCGGCATCGTTGGCGGCTCCGTCACCGTCTCTGGCGCCATTGCTGTTCGCTGTGCACCCGAGATCTCCTCGATTACGCCGGCCAGCGTTGCTGCCGACGGCGTCCATCAGTCCGTCACCATCACCGGGACCAACTTCGCTCCTGGTGCCACGGTCTCTGAGGCAAGCAGTGACGTCACGTTCACCGACCTCATCGTGGTCGATGCCACAACCATCACCGTGGACGTGAGCTCCACCGTGGCTGGCGCGAAATCGATCACCGTGACCAATCCCAATGGCGACACGACTGCCGTTCCCGGCACCATCGTGTTCCAGAGCGCCCCCTGGATCGAAGGATTCTCCCCGAATTCCGTGGCGCTCGATGGAAGGTCCCACACGATCTCTGTCGCTGGAGGCCAGTTCGTCGACGGGTCGGCGATCACGGTCGCTGGCACCTCCGTCGGTGGCGCCGTCATCGACTCGACGACCTTTGACGATGCCAGTCAGCTCACCCTCTCGGTCACGGGAACCGTTCTTGGAACAATTGACCTCACGGTGACCAATCCTGACGGTGGAACCTATACCTGGAACGGCGCCCTCACTATCGTCGATGGCAGGGTGTAATCCCATCGGCCACCATGGGTGATCCCGGTTTCAGTCGCAATCAGCAACGGCCCTGACATCGACATTCGGGCGTCGTGTTCTCTGGTGATTGGCCACGAGCCGCAACCACGCCAACCGCCTCTGATGTTCGAGCGGTACGAGACGAATATCGAAGCGACGGATGCTGGTGTCACTGCGGTGCAGTGACACCAGCCTGCCGGGTCGTTCAGCGTTGGGCCGCTGTCCGTCCTGCACGGCGACCGAAGAATGTTGAGTCGCCGATCGAAAGACCCGATGCATAGCCAAATGCCGCTACTCCCGATGTCGAACGACCCGCAGCGAAGAGACCGGGAATCGGGGATCCTTCGAGATCAATGACTCGACCCTCGGTATCGCTGTCGAGACCGCCCAAGGTGAAGACGGCGTAGGGGATCTTCCCGATTCGAAGGTCAAACGCTCCGAGGTGACCGTCGAGCGGGTGCAGCAGGCTTGCCGCTTTGTGGAAGACCGGATCCTCCCCCACGGCGGCATGGCGATTGTAGATCGACAGGGTCGCCTCGAGCGACCCTGCGGGCAGCCCGATCTCCGCTTCGAGCTCCGCTGGCGTCTCGCAGACCCACGAGGCCTGGATGCCCATCCAGTTCGGCTCGTAGCTGGCCTCGTCGATGACGAGGTAGACCTCACCATCATGGTCGTAGAGGGCCGCCTGGCCCATGCGGCCGTTGTAGGTGTCCTCGTTGATGAAACGCTGTCCCTTGGCGTTGATGAGGATCCCCTCCATCAGCCGGCGAGGCGGGATGATCGGGAAGGCGACCTCCCCCGCATGCATCTGCTTGACGCGCGCCCCGACCGCCTGGGCCATCTCAATCCCCCGCCCATCGTCGCCTTCGGTCCCGACCTTCCAATTGGCCTCGAGGAGGACCGGTGCATTTCGGCCGACCATGGCGTCATTCCAGATGAAGCCCCCGGCGCAGATAATGACCCCACGCCGGGCCTCAAGATGGCGCTGCACACCGTGCTGGCGGGCCACGACCCCCACCACTCGGCCATCTTCTACGATCAGCCGCTCGACTCTCGAGTCGTATGACACCACCGGTCCGGCAGCGAGCGCCGTGGTCGTCAGCGTCTTCATGAGGAGTCGCCCGGTTGACCCTGGCGTCCGGATCAGGTGCCCTCGGGCTGCTGGAGTGGCGATGTCCGAGAATGGCCAGGCATCTTCGCCACCGGAGTACACCAACCCCTCGGTGCCGACCGTCTCCATCTGCGTCTCATGACTGAAGGAGTGCTCGAACTCGAGGCCGGCCGCCACCAGCCAGTCGAAGTGCTCCACACTCCCCTGGCAGTAGGACGCGATCTTGGAGGCGTCGGGCTCCGGGCCGCAGGCGGCGAGCAGGAAGGCCTCCATGTTCTCCGGGGTGTCCTCGAATCCACAGGCTCGCTGCACCGCGGTGCCACCACCGAGGTAGATGATCCCTCCGGCAAGGGCGGCAGCTCCCCCGGGCCCGCCAGTGCTCTCAAGGACGAGGATCTCGGCTTCCGGGTCAGCCTCGCGGGCACCAAGGATGGCTGACGTCCCGGCGGCACCGAAGCCGATCACGATGACGTCTGCGGAATCATCGAATGCCGCCACCTCGGAGCGATCGAGGGGCCAGAAGCTGTTGTCAGAATGCATGGCGGCAGACTACGCGCCTGTCATGGCCCCTGGAGGACTAGGCGCCTGCCGCCGAGTGGCCGGCGAAGCGTCCGAACATCGTCGAGTCTCCAATCGAGAGCCCCGATGCATAGCCGAAGCTGCAGATCCCGGCCGTGGTCCTGCCTGCGGCAAAGAGACCGGGGATGGCTTCGCCACCGAGGCCGATCACTTCGCCTGCTACCGAGGTTTCGAGACCACCAAGGGTGAACGGGGCGTAGGGCGCCACACCGGGTCGCAGATCGAAAGCCCCCAAGGGCGGAATCAAGGGGCGCACCCAATCGGGAGCTTTGTGGAACATCGGGTCGTCGTGGGTCGCGGCGTGCCGGTTGTAGAGATCGACGGTGGCCTCGAGTGAGCCGGCGGGAAGACCCATCTCTGACTCAAGCTCCCCCACCGTCTCGCAGACCCAGGTTGCGGTGAGTCCCATCCAGTTCGGCTGATAGGCCGCTTCGTCCACCACGAGGAAGCAGGTGGCATCTTGGTCGTAGAGGGCGGCCTGGCCGACCCTCCCCATGTAGGTGTCTTCGTTGATGAAGCGCTGTCCGTGGCCGTTGACGATGATCCCCTGGATCAGATCGCGAGGCGGGATGATGGGAAGTGAGACCTCCCCGACGTGCATGTTCTTGACCCGCGCACCGACGGACTGAGCCATCTCGATCGCTCGGCCGTCGTCCGCCTCGGTGCCGACCTTCCACGTCCCTCGCAACAACGTCGGGGCGTGGCGGCGCAGCATGTCGTCGTTCCAGATGAAGCCTCCGGCCGTCAGGACCACCCCCCGCCGAGCCAGATAGACCCTCTCCTCGCCATAGGACGAGGCGACCACCCCAACCACCCGATCACCATCGACCACGAGAGCCGTCACCCTCGTGTCGTAGACGGTCTCGACGCCGATGGCTTCGCAGGCCTCAGCCAGGATCTTCATCAAGAGCCACCCGGTGGAGTTCTTCGTCTTGGCAAGGTGGCCTCGGGGGGCCGGGGTGGCCATCTCGCTGAACGGCCAGGCGTTCTCTCCCCCCGACCACACCAGTCCGTGGGTGTCGCGTGGTGCCATCTGTGTCTCGATATCGAGCCGAGCGTCGAACTCCACCCCTCGGGCCACCAGCCAGTCGAAGTGATCAAGGCTCCCGTTGGCGTAGGCAGCCACCTTGGCCTCATCGGGCTCCGGCCCACATGCGGCCATGAGGTAGGCGGTCATGTTCTCCACCGAGTCATCGAAGCCACAGGCCTGCTGCACCGGGGTGCCTCCGCCGAGGTAGATGATCCCTTCGGCCAGTGCCGCCGCTCCTCCGGCCCCCGCGGAGCGCTCGATGGCGATGACCTCGGCACCAGCCTCTCGGGCAGCGTGGGCGGCGCAGGTCCCTGCAGCGCCGAACCCGATCACCAAGACATCGGTTTCAGCCGTGGCTGGCCTGACATCCTTGAGATCGACGTGCAGCAGATCGTCCATGACGCCCCCTCGAGAGTCTGGCCCCGCTCCGAGCGAGGCTCAGGCCTGTGCCTTCGTCGGCCGGTAGAAGACCGCAAGCTGCAAGAGCGCTCCACCGACACCCACCAGGGCGGCCACCGCCAGCCCGATGGCCGGACGCATGGTCCAGACCTTGGCCGCGTGGTCGATGGAGAATTTGCCGCCACCGAGTCCACCAAGGGCAATAGCCATGACCGCCACGACCAGGCAGTACTCAATGCCCTGTCCGGCATTGAAGACGAAGAACCCATTCTTGAGGTGGACCGTGATGATCGCCACCACCATGATCGATACCAGTCCTGCGCATGCCAGTGGCGTAAGGAGCCCCACGATCAGCAGGAGTCCCACTCCCACCTCAGTCGTGGCAGCGAGCAGGGCGTTCAACCTGCCCGGACGCATCCCCATGGAGTCGAACCAGCCGGCCGTGCCGGCAATCTTGCCGCCGCCGAAGAACTTGTTGAGGCCATGGGAGGCGATCATGCCACCGAGCATCACTCGCATCAGCAGGACGCAGAGCGAATAGACCGTCGAGTGGGTCTGGATGTGTTGGACGGCAGTTGCAGTCATGGTTCCTCCGTGTGTGTTGCGGCGATTGCGCACCGAAGACTGTCACAACCAGCGCCCCAGGGGATGGACTGCGCATCGCATTGTGCCGTGGGGAGGTCGAGCCGACTCGTCGATCCTCGGTCAGACGGCACCGCTGAGGATCTCAACGGGCTCCTCGACGATCTGTCCCTCGACGATGCGGTAGCTGCGGATCGCCGGTGCCTCGTCTCGAAGCGAGACGATCACGTAATGCCACTCTGGGTCCGGCGCCTGCGCCACATCGGTCGGTGAGGGGTAGGCCTCGGTGTGGGTGTGCGAGTGGAACACGCCGATGATCACCCTCCCCTGATGCTCAGCGTCACGGTCTGCCTTCAGGTGGGCCTTCGGATCCACCGTGTAGACGAGGGCCGACGTTGCCAGGTTGTCGGTTGGGTAGAGCTCGTCGACGTCACCTGTTCCCTCATGTCCAGCCAGAAGGCCACAGGCCTCGTCAGGAAGACCCAGGAGGCAATGGGCGATCATGCGATCGGCCACGGTGGAAGTGAGTCGCAGCACCTTCTCAGCCTACCGAGCCCCGCACATCCACCCTCAGCGAAGGGTCATCCCCGCATCGACCGTCATGGTCAGGCCCGTTATCGCCACCGCCTGATCGGACAGCAGGAACAGCACGGCACTTGACACATCGTCGGCCGAGACGGTGGCCATGGGGAGTGCATTGATGAAGAGTGGCCCGACCTCGGGCTGTTCGGCGATGAGCCCTCCCAGCGCACCGAGACCCCGGGTCATCTCGGTATCGACACCCGTCGGATGCACGGTGTTCACCCTGATCAAGGCGCCGGCGAGCTCGAGGCCGAGTGACTGCATGAGGCCCACGACGCCGTGCTTGGCGGCGGAGTACGCACCGAAGTAGGGCATGCCCTTGAGCCCAGCCGCCGAACTGACGAGGACCATCGAACCACCACCGGCCTCGCGCAGGTGAGCAATGGCCGCCGTGCAGGTATTCCAGACGCCAATGAGGTTGACGGCGATCACCGCCTCGAACAGCGCAGGGGAGAACTCCTCGGCTCGCCCAACAGCACAGATCCCGGCATTGGCCACGACACCGTCAAGTCGTCCAAGCGCAGCCACCCCAGCGGCGACCTCTCGAGCCATCCCCGGAGCATCGCGGACGTCGACGGTGTGGATCGAGCATCGACCCCCCGCTTCCCGGACCAGTCGAGCAGTCTCTTCCAGATCCTCCATTGAGGCCATCGGGTAGCCGGCCTCGGGTATTGGCGCACAAAGGTCGGTGGCGACCACCGAGGCACCCGCTTCAGCAAGACGAACACAGTGATTTCGCCCTTGTCCCCGGCCAGCTCCGGTGACGAGGATCACCTTGCCCTCGAGCCCCTCGATCAGTCGTCCCATCTCGCCT
>CAIUMH010000142.1 GCA_903900235.1 uncultured Actinomycetes bacterium | reverse complement strand
GTTCCGACCCGGTCCAGCGTACGACCGGGTGAAGGCCAACCTGTCGCCGGATCATCCACCGGACCTCCATCCGGCGGTAGGGGGCAGTATCGTGGTATCATGACACTATGACAAAAAACATCACAGTGCGATTGCCGGACGACCTCGCTGCTGATGCGGAGACTGTTGCCCGCGTAGACGGCATCAGTCTGAACGAGACGGTCAAGCGATCGTTGCTAGAAGAGGTCGAACGCCGTCGGAAGAATCCGGAGTTCAAGGCTCGTCTTACCAAGATCATCGAGGAAGATCGGGAGTTGCTCGAGCGCTTGGCGAAGTGACGGTCGAGTACCCCGACCTAGCGGATTACATCGCTGTCGCTAGTGCAGTGACGGGCACCGAACCAGACGTGGTGTCCAGGAGCATGAACGTTGATCTTGCCGACTCTGCCCTGCATGCACCGGCCGGAAGTTGGAGCGGAGACGAGTTCTACCCTGATTTCGTCGACAAGGCGGCGGTTCTCCTCGTTCGCCTGGCAAAGAATCATCCGCTGCTCGACGGGAACAAGCGAGCCGCATGGGTGACGCTTCGCCTCTTCGTCGAGATCAACGGGTGGGCGTGGACCCCCTATCCAGGTATCGACGAATCCGAGCGTGCAGTGCTGGCAGTTGCCAGCAGCGAATGGGATGAGGATCGCACGGCAGCGTGGCTGAGGCCGCTGCTGTCTGCTCCCACTTCTGCCAGCGAATAAGCACCCCCGAGCCAGCAGTTTGGGGCATGTACCTAGTAGACCTTTGGCCATGCCGACGATGGCGGATGTTCGAAGTTGGGCGCTGTCGTTGCCTGAGAGCTCTGAGTTGGCTCACCATGAGTTGGGCTCGTTCCGGGTGCGCGGAAAGATCTTCGCCACAGTTCCCGATGAGCAGTGTGTCCGCATCATGGTTGAGGAGCACGAGATCCTCGCCGCCGCGGCCTCTCACCCAGACGCGTGTCAACCCGAAGGGGTCGCGCTCAATGCAACAGTGCCCGCAGCAGTCATTGGCTTGGGAGATCTGGGCGTCGGGGAGGCAGCCCTGTAGGCGAACCGCTCGTAGCTCAGTTCTGAGAGGTTGGTGCCGACGATCGAGTGCGCTCAGGTCCACCGGTCGCAGGTTCACCGGGCTGTGCAAGGAGGCGGATGGTTCCACTTCGTCGAAGGTCCAGCTCGATCACCGCTGCATTCTCCGTTCCCCGACGAGCATCCACGATGCGGTCTCCGATGATGTCCTCGAGGAGGAACCCGATCTCGGGACTGCGAAGAGCGCTGCTTCGGGCCAGTGCCATCCGAAGCAGCGCTCGACCCTCCTCAGTCATGGATGCGAGCCTGGCCACGATGGTCTCGCGTTCGATCGTTGCCAACCACGTGAGATCGGCCACGCCACCGGTGAGTCCACGCTTGAGCATGGGGGGTATCGGGCAGAGGCCGATGACCTCGCCGCGTTGCGCGGCCGCCGCTGCTTGCTCGCCAGCACCATCATGCTCGTCGATGTGTGAGAACAGATCGAGAATCGGAGCAACGATGAGCCACCGGTCGAGCGAGGCGTCATCCTCGGCTTCAGCAATGGCCTGGTTCTTTGACCGACCGGCCTTGCGGAGCTGGCGATACCGACGCTGGAACTCCTTCTCGAGGTGACAATCATGGCTGGTGACGACGACCGGCCCCCAGCCAACGCGCACCTCGATGTGTCCCAGCTCAGGCTGAGGACCACTCACGATCGCGGATGCCTGGTCAAGCAGTTGACCTCCATCAGAGTCAGGTGGTGCCCCAGGCAATGCGAGTCGGACAACCGGTGCAAGGAGGATGTCACCTTGTTGGAGCGGGCCATCATCATCTGCTCGGTAGATGGCTCCCGGATCTTCGGTCACCGGCGAGCTGAAGGCCGGAACGCCGATCGGCGAACTCGATCATCCGTGGAGTCATCCTCAGCAAAATCAGAGCCGACTCCGGAGGGGAGAATCTCGTCGACAAGCTCGTCAGGCTCACGGCGACTTGGTACCCCTGGGCGGACACGGCCAGCTCGTAGGGCGGTGAGAGGTGCCAGCCACGGTGCACCTACCTGCCGTTCGTCAGGAGTTACCACCTCAAGCAGATCGCTGAGCTCGCAGCCGTAGCCGTTCATCAGCTTGACAAGCGTATCGAAGCGGATCTGCACGGTGTCTCCTCGCTCGATCCGAGCAAGCTCGTCTCGATTGAGACTCACCAGGCGCGCTGCATCGGCGAGAGTCCGATCACCACGCAACTCACGGGCACGACAGCGCAACTCGATGTCACCATACGCTGCGACAACCGGGTTCGTGATGGTGCTGGGTGTGGCGGAGGTTGTACGTGCCATGCCCTGTACTATACCGAAGATACCCTGTATTGCAAGAGGCAACACCCTTCTTGCCTGCCGACGGCTGAATTCGCCAGCGGTGTGAGACGCATGTATTCACAATAAGAGCTACGGCACTACCCCGGATAGCCCTTATGGGAAAAGGATTGCAACTACTGGCAGACCCACTAGTTCCCGCTGAACGAGCTGATCTCACAAGGCCAGGTAGTGGCCCCAGTCGGCCCGGGTCACCTTGTTCTGCTTCATCAGGTGGTCGAGTGTTGCCGTGATGGTCCGATAGGTATCGCTACGGCCACCGGCTTCGAGTCGTTGTTCGATCTGCTTGGGGGAGAGCATCGCTCCGGCATCGCGCAAGACGGCCTCGGTGCGCTCGAGTCCGGCGAGGTCACCAGTGAGGGCGACGCCGGCCTGGATGGAAGCGAGCTCGGCTTGCAT
>CAIUMH010000141.1 GCA_903900235.1 uncultured Actinomycetes bacterium | reverse complement strand
TTCGTCTTCTTCAAGCCAACGCTCTCGAAGTCGCTGCATTCCAGCACCAGCACCAGCACGACAATCATCAAGCTCTCATTGGTACCGAAGGTCTTCTCGATCACGGCGGGCGCCAACCAGGCTCAGTCGGTGACCTTCAGCGGAGTGAAGCCGACGACCGCGACAGCAGCCTTTACGGCACCAGCGGGCCTGGCGGTGCTGTCGTATCGCTGCGATTGTGACGGTCAGTTTTCGGTCAAGGTCATTGACACCGCAGGATCGCCAGTGGCGATTCCCGTCAACCTCACCACCCCCGGTGTGGTGACTGGGACCGTGCCGATGTCGCTACCAGCAGGGACCTACACGGCAGCTCTCACCGGAAGTGGGAAGTGGAGCATCTCGATCTCCTATCCCTCGAAGTCGCCGGCCGTGTCGATTCCGCTGAACGAGGCGCTCATCGGACCTGAGGTCGTTGGTCCATTTTCCGGAACCCAGGCCGTCACCGTTGCGTATGGGGCCTACTATGCGCCGTCTCAGATCGTGTCAATCCAGACCATGGACGAGCAGGGCAAACTCGGTCCTGAGGTGTTGACCTCACCTGCACAGGGAGGAAAGACTGCTTCGATCTCCGCACAGGGCAGTCCCTACTACCTCGTGGTGAGTGATGCTCCTCCCGCCTGGTTCCTGCGGGTTACTGGGGCCAGCTAGGTCCCGATCAGGCCTGGGACGCAGACTCAGCGACCTCGCGAGCCCAGCGGTAGTCTGCTTTTCCTGAGGGCGACCGTTGGACCTTCTCGACGAAGACCACCTGCTTGGGGAGCTTGTAGCGGGCGATGTAGCCCGAGGCATGATCGATGATCCCCGCCGCGTCCTCGATGGTTCCGGCGCTGAGCTGGACCACGGCCACAACCTCTTGGCCCCAGCGCTCCGACGTCCGACCGGCGACCACCACGTCAGCGACGCCGGGGAATCCGGCAATGGCTGCTTCAACCTCCTCGGCGAAGATTTTCTCTCCGCCTGAGTTGATGGTCACTGACTCGCGGCCGAGCAGCTCGACGATTCCTTCGGCGGTCATGCGGGCTCGGTCGCCCGGGATGGAGTACCGAACCCCATCGATCACTGGGAAGGTCTTGGCCGACTTCTCGGCGTCACCGAGGTAGCCCAGCGGGACCCAGCCGCCTTGAGCGAGCCAACCGAGGCCGTCGTGGCCGTCGTCGAGGAGGGCAGTGAGATCCTCGTTGGCGACCAGAGCTCCGGGACCCGGCTTGAAGGTTCCAACCTTCTCGCCACCGGCCGACGTCGCTGACATCTGCGCCCCGGTCTCTGAGGATCCAACCGAGTCCGAGATCAGGACGTTGGGGAGCTTCTCGGCAAGCAGAGATCGGACCGCGGACGTCAACGGGGCTCCACCATTGCCAATGGCGAACAGCGACGAAGTGTCGTGGTCGGCCCGGTCGAGCTCATCGAGCAGCGGTCGAACGGTGGCATCTCCGACCACCGTGAAGGTGTTGATCCCCTCATCGGCCACGGTCTTCCACACGTCAGCTGGGTCGAGGTGACGAGGATTGTTCGGGAAGACGAGCGTGGCTCCCTCGCAGATCATGATGAAGCTGGCCCACTGAGCGGCACCGTGCATCAGTGGCGGCAGCAGCAGGACCTTGAGACCCATGCCATTGCGGGCTCCGAGTTCGAGGGCCTCATAGGAGCGCACGAGCTCCCAGCTTCCGATCTTTCGCCCACCCATGGCGGCCATGAAGATGTCGTGGTTCCGCCACAGCACGCCCTTGGGCATTCCGGTGGTTCCGCCGGTGTAGAGGACATAGAGGTCGTCCGGGCTCGCTTCGATCGGGGGTCCGGCGGGATCCGCTGAGGCGAGAGCCGTCTCGTAGTCGACGGCGCCCGGCAGCAGTGGTTCGCCGGAATCGTCCGCTACCTGCAGCAAGATCGTGGGTCGGTTGATGAGGTCGTCGAGGACCTCGGCGAGGACAGGGGCGAGGGACGAGTGGAAGATGATGGCTGCGGGGGCCGCATCGTTCATCAGGTAAGCAAGTTCGTGTCCGACGTAGCGGTAGTTCACATTGAACGGAGCGCAGCGAGCCAGGTAGGAGCCGATCATGCCCTCGAGGTATTCCGAGCCGTTATAGAGCGCCAGGGCGACATGGTCCTGGCCAGATTCATGGCCGGCCAATCCTTCGCGCTCCGTGACGCTTCCAAGGCCCTGGCTAGCGAGGTATGAGGCCAGACGTCGCGAGCGATCGAGTGCCTGGCCATAGGTCAGCCGACGCTGGGAGCTCACGATGAACTCGCGGTCGGGGATGGCCTCGGCCACGGTCACGAAGACCTTGCCGAGGTTGAACTGATCGTCGGTCTGGGTGTCGAGCACCAGGTAACGATATCGCCGGAGTAACGAAGGGGCCGAGAAGGTCCGATCTTGAGATGACTTCGGGGAGTTCGAGTGCCGCCAAATCGACTCTCGCCCCGATGCGATCGAGCATCTCGGCCAAGATCACTCGTGGATTGCCGCACTTCGTGACGGGGCTCTTGTGCTGATGGTCTGGGGCTCTGCGTCTGCCAAGATTCGATCGTGAACACCTTTTCTGTCATCAACCCGGCCACCGAGCAGATCATCGCCGAGGTCCCATCGATCTCGCTCGCCGAGACCGATGTCGCCATCGAGACAGCTGCGAACGCCTTCGAGTCGTGGCGTCGTGTGGCGCCTGGCGATCGGGCGCGACTGCTTCGGCGCTTCGCCGCGCTGGTCGACGCCAATCTCGAGCCACTCGCTCAGCTCGAAGTCGCCAATGCCGGGCACACCATTAGCAATGCCCGGTGGGAGGCGGGGAATGTCCGCGATGTCCTCGATTACTACGCCGGGGCACCCGAGCGGCACACCGGCTTGCAGATCCCGGTACCCGGCGGAGTCGACATCACCTTCCGAGAGCCACTCGGCGTCGTCGGTGTCATTGTGCCCTGGAACTTCCCGATGCCCATTGCCGCGTGGGGATTTGCTCCTGCGCTAGCCGCTGGAAACACCGTGATCCTCAAGCCAGCCGAGATCACCCCTCTGACGGCGATGCGCCTTGGGGAGTTGGCCCTCGAGGCTGGGATCCCCGAAGGGGTCTTCACGGTGCTCACCGGCAAGGGCTCGGTGGTGGGTTGGCGCTTTGTGACTCATCAGAAGGTGGCCAAGGTGTGCTTCACCGGCTCGACGGAGGTGGGCACGCAGATCATGGCGGGCTGTGCTGAGCAGATCAAGCGGGTGACCCTCGAGCTCGGTGGCAAGAGTGCCAATGTGGTCTTCGCCGACGCCGACCTCGAGATGGCAGCCGCCCGGGCCCCTTACGGGGTCTTCGACAATGCCGGGCAGGACTGCTGTGCACGATCGAGGATCCTGGTGGAGCGCAGCGCGTATGACCGATTTATGGAATTGCTCGAGCCAGCCGTCGCTGGGGTTGTGGTCGGCGATCCGACGCTCGAGTCGACCGAGATGGGACCGCTGGTGTCGAGCTCCCAGCTCGAGGTTGTCACCTCGTTCGTTCCCGACGGGGCCCCGGTCGCTTTTCGGGGCTCTTGCCCGACGGGTCCGGGCTTCTGGTTCCCGCCCACCGTGCTGGCTCCGGTGGACCCTGCGGCCGCCGTGGTGACCGAGGAGATCTTTGGTCCGGTCGTTGTGGTGATCCCCTTCGAGGATGAGGCCGACGCCATCTCCATCGCCAACGACACCTCGTTCGGACTTTCTGGTTCGATCTGGACGCGCGACGTCGGTCGTGCGCTCCGTGCCGCTCGGGGAATCGAGGCGGGCAACCTGTCGGTGAACAGCCACTCGTCGGTCCGGTATTGGACTCCCTTCGGAGGCTTCAAGCGCTCGGGCATCGGGCGCGAGCTCGGTCCAGACGCACTTGACTCGTTCACTGAAGTCAAGAACGTCTTCTTGGCCACTGACGACTGACGACTGACGACTGACGACTGACGACTGACGACTGACGACTGACGACTGACGACTGACGCCGTGGCGCCCCACCGTCTGTGGGCTCCGCAGCGCGCGGAGTGTGGACAAGTGGTCGTGAGCCTGTGGAGAGAGCGTGGAGATCACGCGATGAACCGGGGATCATGGGTATCGGATCGTGGAAATCCCGTGGATTTCTCGCCCGTGCCTTGAACGGCTGCGAGCAGCCGGGCACACTGACCTTCACGTCGGGCTCGCACTGCCCGCTGATCGTTGCACCGGGGGCCTTGAGCCTGCGGGGTGGCGGCCTGAGCGACGTAGCCTCCTTGGAGGCGCTCCGCAGGGCCGGAGCATCTCTCGCAAGAGGGGTGAGCCGAGAGGGCGGTGCAGGTCTGGCGGGTGGTTCGCCGTCTGGCTCCTTCTCGGAGTTGGGCGATCGGTCCGGGGTTGTCCGACACGGTCCCAGGTCGAGGTGTGAAACCATCGTTGCGTCGCCCCGAGAGGCGGGCCGGCCTTGGCCGACCAGTCACTCGGGGCGTCGTCGCGCCCGGCGTTAGTGGTGCTCGCCACCCTCGCATGAGTTGGCCTCAAGTTCCATGGTGGCGTGATCAATGTTGAATCGATCGAGCAGGAGGGTACGGGTCGTGGCCAATGTCTTGGCTGCAGCGGAGAGCATGGGGTCTCCCTCGATGACGAGGTGAGCACTCAGCGCTCTCGAGGCCGAAGAAAGGCTCCACACGTGGAGGTCGTGCACCTCGATGACCCCGGATACCTCGCACATCGTCGAGCGGACCTCGTCAAGGTCGAGATCGGCCGGCACGCCCTCGAGCAGGATATGGATGCTCCCTCTCGTGATCCGGAATGCCTCGGTGATGATGAGGCCGGCCACCAGCAACGAGGCGATGGGATCGATGCGCTCGACGAGGGGTCCTGAGGCCAGGAGGGCAACCAGGCCGGAGATGGCCACCACGGCCGATCCGAGAACGTCGCCGACGGCGTGGAGCCAAGCGCTCCGCATGCTGAGATCCTCGTGGCCCTCGACCAGCAGCCTCACCACGGCGAGGTTGATGCCCGCCGAGATCGTCGCGGCAATGAGGACGGTGGCCCCGTGGACGGGGTGTGGGGAAAGCAGCCGAGCAATGGCCAACCAGGCGATGGACCCGGTGACGACGAGCAGCACGACGCCGTTGACGAAGGCGGCGAGGATGCTGGCTCGCTGCAGGCCGTAGGAACGACGAGCGGTGGCCGGCCGCATGCCGAGGAACTCAGCAACGAGCACGAGCAGGACGGCCGCCGCATCAGTGAGGTTGTGGCCGGCATCGGCCATGAGCCCAGTCGAGTGGGCGGATCGCCCGGCGACGACGAGGCCAGCCGTCAGGATCACGTTGAGGACGAGCGCCAGGCTGAGGCGAGTCGTCCTAGTCACCGTGAGCCCTAAGAGCGATCACCGAATGGTGCCGCTGATCGCTCACCTCGTTCGATCTGCGAGCGGATGTCGCGCTGGACGACCTCGAGGTCTCCGGGATGGGTGACCCCTACGCACCGTGACTCGGTGGCCAGCACGTGGAACTCTGCCATCCGAGGTGACTCGACCGCCAGGCTGCCATCCACAATCCGACCCACCACCCCGGGGAGCAGGACTTCGGCATCCTCACTGGCGTCGGTCGCTGCGGTCATCGCGTCGGCGAAGATCGACCACATCGGAGCAGCAAAGCCCCACAGGTTCATGGAGACGAGCGAGGCCGGGTCGAGCTGGCGTGGATCGAGGCCATCATCGGACGTGAACACTCCGTTCAAGACCGTCACCTGACGGCGCTCTGCGATATCCACGAGGCGGCCGTCTGCGACGTCGCAGACGCCCCGGGTGACAGGATCATCCCCGACGAGCGCCCGATCGAGCCGGAAGGCGACGAGGCAGTTCATGGCGTCTCCCGCGAGATGCTCGGCGAGGGTCGTGAGCGCTGGCCGTCCATAGAGATCATCGGCATTGGCGACACCGAAGGGGGCGTCGTCGGCCTCCTCTCGAGCGGCGAGTACTGCATGAACCGTTCCGAGAGGACGCTCCTGCACGGCAAAGCGGACGTCGACCGTGCGTGGCCAGCTTTCGGCCACATGCTCGCGGATCACCGGTCCGGTATCAGGGTTGACCACGAGGATGATCCGGTCGAACCCAGCGGCCACCGCATCGCCGGCAAGCAGGTCGATCACGGCCTCGCCTGCAGGTCCGATGGGGGCAAGTGGCTTGATGCCGCCAAAGCGCCGAGCGCGCCCAGCCGCCAGGATGACGAGGGTCGGGCCGTTCATCGGGACCACCGCAGCACGGCGCTTCCCCACGTCATCCCGGCTCCGAAGCCGGTCAGCAGGAGGGTGTCGCCGGTTGTGACCCGACCCGTCTCGATGGCATCGACCAGCGCGAGCGGAATTGAGGCGGAGGAGGTATTCCCATAGCGATCGATCACAATCGATGCCCTTTCATGGTCGATGCCAAGTTTCTGGCATGCGGAGTGGATGATACGGAGGTTCGCCTGGTGCGGGATGACGAGGTCGACGTCATCGATCGTCAGCCCAGCGTGCTCGAGGGAGGCCTTCGAGGAGTCGACCATGACCCGCACTGCTCGACGGAAGACTTCCTTGCCATCCATCTCGATGGTTCCGCCGTGCTCACACTTCAAGATGTGCGTGGCACTCCCGTCGCTGCCGAGATCCCACCCGAGCAGGTCACCAGCGTCGTCAGTCGCTTCGAGCACGAGGGCGCCAGCTCCATCGCCAAACAAGATGGCATTTGATCGGTCCGTCCAGTCAGTGATGGACGAGAGGGTTTCGGCTCCGATCAGCAGGATGCGTCGAGCGCCGGTGGCGAGCATGCCGTTGGCGAGCACAAGTCCGTAGACGAATCCGGAACAGGCGGCATTCAGGTCGACGGCACCTCCGGGGATTCCCAACGCTTCCTGAACTGTCGGTGCAGTGGCCGGCACGATGCGATCACCAGTGGTGGTGGCAAGCAGCACGAGGTCGATGTCATCGCCACGGCGGCCGGCACGCTCGAGCGCCGCCCGCCCGGCGGCGATGGCCAACTCAGATGTGGTTCCACCAACTCGCCGCTCTCGAATCCCGGTGCGCTCGAGGATCCAGTCGTCCGAGGTGTCGAGTGACTCTGCGAGTTCGGCATTGGTCACAATGCGATCGGGCAGGGCGGTACCCCATCCGGTGACAGTGAGGCCGGTCATCGCTGAGTCGTGGTTGACGGCACAGACATTGTTCGAAGCATAGGAGTTGGGAGGGTTGAGGTCAGCCGGAGGGTTGATCGATCACTGCCAGTGAGCACTTGGCATCGCAGATCAGCCGTCCATCTTGATCGGTGAGCTCGATCCGCCAGACCTGCATGGTGCGGCCGACTCGGATTGGCGTGGCAGTGGCCGTCAGAGTCCCGGACGATACCGGGCGGAGATGGCTGGCGCTGATCTCAGTGCCGACGCAGACCTTGCCGGGCGGGGCATTGAGGATCCCGCCCATGGACGCGGCCGACTCGGCGATGAGGGCAGAGACTCCGCCGTGAAGGATGCCGAATGGCTGGTGCACGCGCGGTCCAACTGGGACGCGCAGAACCACCCGTTCAGGGGTCATCTCGATCGTCTCGACGCCGAGCTGGTTGTGGAGGCCTTCGGAGAGATCGAGGTCGATGGGACGTGGTTCACTCATGGCCTCAGCCTACGATGCCGACGCGGGTGGTCCCGGTAGCATCACCCCATGAGCCTGCCGATCGTCGATTTCCGCAGCGACACCGTGACACAGCCCACCCCTGCGATGCGGGCAGCGATGGCTGATGCCTCCGTCGGCGATGACGGCTATGGCGAGGACCCTACGGTGACCGCCCTCGAGGAGCGGTTCGCCAATCTCGTGGGCAAGGAAGCGGCGATCTTCGTCCCCTCGGGAACCATGGCCAACCAGATCGCTCTGCGGTGCCTCACCTCACCCGGGGACCTGGTCCTCGCGGGAGCTCGTCAGCACATTGTGCGCTACGAGCTCGGCGCCTCAGCGGCCAACGGGTCAGTGCAATTCCATGTTCTCGACGATGCTCGAGGACGCCTCGAACCTGAGGAGATCGCCACGGTGCGCGCTGGTGCGATCCACCACCTCCCAGAGGCCACGGCGCTCTTCATGGAGAACACCCACATGGCCTCGGGCGGCAGGGCCTCGACGCCCGACGAGCTCGCCGGCGTCATGTCAGCGGCGGCCGGTCTGCGGATCCACCTCGACGGGGCGCGACTGTTCAACGCCCACGTTGCTACTGGTCGGACGCCAGCCGAGCTCGCGGGCATGGCGGAGACCGTAATGGCCTGCCTGTCGAAGGGATTGTGCTGCCCAGTCGGCTCGCTCCTCGCAGGACCAGCCGACGTGATGGGCCGCGGTCGTCTGCACCGCAAGCGACTCGGAGGCGCGATGCGCCAGGCGGGGATCTTGGCTGCCGCAGGCCTCGTGGCTCTCGACGAGATGGTCGATCGCCTGGCTGATGATCACCGCCGAGCAGCGCTCCTGCGCGAAGCCGCCTCCGATCGGTGGCCCAACCAAGCAGAGGAGATTGCCCTGCAGCACACCAACATGGTGGTCCTCGTCGAGCCAGACCACGAGGCACTCATCGATCACCTGGCCTCGTTTGGAGTGCTCGGCGACACCCTGGCACCGGGGGTCGTGAGGCTGGTGACCCACCATGACGTCGATGATGCGGCGGCGGAGCGAGCGGCGGCGGCGTTGCGGTGTGCCCCATGAAGGTCCGGATCGGCATCGGTTCCGGGGGAGAGGGCCTCGACCCAGGGGGCCTCGAGGGGCTGTGCCGGGCAATGGCGACCCAAGGGTTCGACTCGATCTGGATTTCTGAGCTGCTGTCGAGGCCCGGCCTCGATCCAATGGTTGCGCTGGCCTGGCTGTCAGGCAGGATGCCGGAACTCAAGATTGGCGCCACCTTCCTCGTTCCGGGGCGAAATCTGCTGCGGCTGGCCCGACAGCTCGCTGCCCTCGATTATCTGAGCGGGGGCCGGCTCCTGCTCGCTGCGGTCCCCGGCCTGCCACGCGGCGGCGAACGCAATGCGGTCGGCGTGGACCCGAAGGGCCGTGGTCGGATGATCGAGGAGGCGCTTCCGATCCTCCGATCGCTCCTCTCGGGAGATCCAACCGATGTCCCCGGTCCGGTGGGTGTGACCGAGGGGGTCGTTCTCGACCCACGACCCGTCCAGCAGCCACTCGAGATCTGGCTGGGGGGATCCTTGCCGAGTGCCCTGGATCGGTGCGGACGGGTGGGAGACGGCTGGCTTCCCGCCATGATCAGTCCCGCCGACTGTGCTGTCGGCCGTGAGCGGATCAATGCCGTGGCGGCTGAACACGGTCGTCGGATCGACCCTGAGCATTTCGGTGTGAGCATCGGCTACTCGCTCGATGTCCTCCCCGACGCCGTGGTTGCGGCACTCGAGGCACGATCTCCAGCCAGCAGGCTCTCGTCGGTGGTCCCCGTCGGAAGCAGGGCGATTCGTGAGCTGCTTGAGGCGTACCTCGAGGTCGGCTTCTCGAAGTTCGTCCTGCGCCCACTTGTGGCTCCCATGGCGTGGGACGCGGAGCTCGATGCCCTAGCTTCATCAGTCGGAGACCTCCAGACCTGAGCCTCCTCACTTGGGATGCGCTGGTGCGGAGGCCTTGGGTGTCGGGAGTAACCTGAACACAAGGGCCGTCGCCGGGACGGCGCAAAAGGCAGGAGGGGCGGCGGTGACCCCCGACATCGTGCAACTGTCTGAGATCGTGCGCCGCCCGTTGGTCGACCGCGACGGAGACCGCATCGGACGCGTCCAGGACGTGGTGGTTCGGCTCGGCGATCGACCCCATCCGCCCGTGGTGGGCCTCGTCGTCCGTTTCGGCGGACGTGACCTCTTCGTGCCAGCCCGCAAGATCGATTCCCTCGCCGAGGGTCGGGTGCGATTCGCTGGCCAACGGGTGGACATGCGCCGATTCGAGCGTCGAGAGGGTGAGCTGCTGCTCTCAACCGACCTGTTGACCAGGAACCTGATCAACCTCGTGGGCGGCCGACTCGTCAAGGCCAATGAGATCCTCCTCGCCCAGGTGGACGGTTCGTGGGAGGTGGTGGCGGTCGACCCTCGCCGCCGAACCATCTTGAGCCGCATTGTGGGCCGCCGAGATGACCACTCGGGTGCCGGGGTCGTCGACTTCGCTTCGATCGAGCCCTTCGTGGCCCATGTGCCGACGGCCCAGCTCAAGATCCCGTATCGCAAGCTGGCCAAGTTGCACCCCGCTCAGATCGCCGATCTCGTCGAGGCGGCGAGTCACGAGGAGGGCGAGGAGATCATCGAAGCGGTGGCTCAGGATGTCGAGCTCGAGGCGGACGTCTTCGAGGAGCTCGACATGGACCATCAGGTTGAATTCCTCGAGGAGCGCTCCGATCGGGAGGTGGCGCGGCTTCTCGAGAAGATGGCACCCGACGACGCGGCCGATCTCATCACTGAGATCAGTCAGGAGCGACGGGGGGCGGTGCTCTCGCTGCTGGTCGAGCCGCAACGAGCCAAGGTGTTCCAGCTGCTGTCGTACAACCCGGAGACTGCCGGCGGCATCATGAGCCCCGACTTCGTAGCTGTGCGGGCCACCAGCACCGTCGGCCAAGCATTGGCGGCGGTTGCCGACTCCACGGCTCCTCCCGAGGCACTCAATGTCGTCTACACGATGGCGCACGACGGCACGCTTCACGGTTCTGCACCTCTGGCGAGCCTGGTGCGCGCACCAACGGAGCACTCGGTGGCCACGGTGGTCCATGAGGCACCACCGCACGTCCACCCGTCATGGGACCTCGACCAGGTGGCACGCACGATGTCAGATTTCAACCTCACGGTGGTTCCGGTGGTTGACCGTGAGCACGGCGGCATGGTGGGTGTGGTGACGATCGATGACCTGATCGAGCTGCTCCTGCCTCAGGGCTGGCGCCGCGATCTTGGAAAGACAAAGGGGGAGGAGTGACCATGGCGCTCCATCTCGCACGCCGCCTTCGACCGAGGAGGCAGACCTGAAACCCCCAAGTACCACATGCCGGGAGATCCTCCCGGCATCCCGAGCGGCCCATGCCGCAAGAGGACGCCGTCTGGCCTGACCTCCTGCGGGTGACGGATCGCGACCCGACCACGCAGGACCCGCAGACGAGGAGGTGAGAGATGGCCCGCACGACCCCGCACAACCCGAGCAATGAGATCACCGGAGCATTCGGGACCATCTCAACCGGAGACGGCGACGGCCGGCGGAGCTTCAAGACGCGCCTGCTCACCCTGCTCGCGATCTTGGGGCCGGGCATCATCGTCATGGTGGCCGACAACGATGCCGGTGGGGTGTCGACCTACGCTCAGGCCGGGCAAAACTTCGGCCTCACGTTGCTGTGGACCCTGCCACTGCTGATCCCCGTGCTGATCGTGAACCAAGAGATGGTCGTCCGACTCGGGGCGGTCACCGGACAAGGGCACGCCCGACTCATTCGGGAACGCTATGGCCGGGCATGGGGGACGGTCTCGGTGGTGGACCTCTTGGTGCTGAACTTCCTCACGGTGGCCACCGAGTTCATCGGCGTCGGTCTGGCGCTGAGCTACTTCAATGTGAGTCCACGACTGGCAGTTCCCTTCGCCGCCGGCGCCCTGATCTTGATGACCACCACCGGGAGCTTCCGGCGATGGGAACGGTTCATGTTCCTCTTCGTCTTCGCCAACCTGCTTCTTGTTCCGCTGCTCGTCCTGTCGCACCCGGCGGCGGGAGCAGTGGCCCACCATCTGGTGGTGCCAAGCGTGCTCGGTGGAGTGACGTCGAACTCGGTGCTGCTGATCATCGCCATCGTCGGGACCACGGTGGCGCCGTGGCAGCTGTTCTTCCAGCAGTCCAACATCATCGACAAGAAGATCACGCCCCGGTGGATCGCCTATGAGCGGGTCGATACGGTGCTGGGCTCCTTCGTCGGGGTCCTGAGCGCGGTGGTGATCGTCTCGGTGGTTGCCGCGGCATTCCTTGGCACCAAGCACTTGGGCCAGTACACCGATGCACTCGGAGTGGCTCGAGGGCTGCGCCAGACGGTTGGGCCGTGGGCAGGAGCCTTCTTTGCCATCGTGCTCCTCAATGCCTCGATCATCGGAGCCGCTGCGGTGACCCTGGCCACCACCTATGCATTCGGCGATGTCACGCGGGCCAGTCACTCGCTCGATCGGGGCTGGCGCGAGGCCAAGGGCTTCTACGGAGCATTCGCCGCGCTGGTGATCTTGGCGGCAGGGTTGGTGCTGATCCCAGGGGCACCGCTTGGCCTGATCACCACCGCAGTTCAGGCACTGGCGGGACTGATGCTCCCGATGTCGACGGTCTTTCTACTCCTGATGTGCAATGACCGAGAGTTGCTCGGGCCGTGGGTCAACCGCAGCTGGCTC
>CAIUMH010000140.1 GCA_903900235.1 uncultured Actinomycetes bacterium | reverse complement strand
CTCCGGCCTGACCCTGAACTACCTGCGCAAGTACTTGTCGGCGCGCATCCCCGCCTCGATTGAGGTCTGCACATTGCTGCTCAAGCAGGGGGAGCAGCGCATCGAGCAGGACCTCCGCTATGTGGGCTTCACCATCCCGCCTACCTTCGTGGTGGGGTACGGCCTCGACGTGGCGGAGCGGTATCGGAACCTTGACGGGGTCTATACATTCGTGGGTAACGGCACCGCACCGGGCCAACCAAGGAAGGCCTGAGGCATCGCGCCTCGGGAAGAGCGAGAGCAGGAGCACCCAACCGTGATCGTCGACACCGCCACCATCGAGCGCTGCGTGACCGAGATCCTCAACGCCATCGGCGAGGACCCGAGCCGAGATGGCCTCGTCGAGACCCCTCGCCGGGTGGCCAAGATGTACGCCGAGCTGTTCTCGGGCCTCCACGAGGACCCGACCCAGCACCTCAATGTGACCTTCGAGGAGCAGCACCAGGAGATGGTGATGGTCCGAGACATCCCGTTCACGTCACTGTGTGAGCACCACCTGGTGCCCTTCATGGGACGGGCTCACGTGGCCTACATCCCCGGCGACGATGGCAGGATCACCGGGTTGTCCAAGTTGGCCCGGGTGGTCGAAGGCTTCGCCCGCCGGCTCCAGGTCCAAGAGCGCATGACCGCCCAGATCGCCGACTCGCTCGACGCCGTGCTGGCTCCGGCCGGTGCCCTGGTGGTCATCGAGGCCGAGCACTTCTGTATGTCGATGCGCGGGGTGAAGAAGCCGGGCACCATGACGGTGACCTCGGCGGTCCGAGGGATCTTCCGGACAGACCCGGTGACCCGGAACGAGGCGCTGCAGTTCATCCACGGGCGGTGAGCGGGCGATCGTTGGCTAGCCTGCCGGTGATGAACCGAACCACTCCGCTCGTCATGGGAGTGCTCAACGCCACCCCGGACTCGTTCTACGAGGAATCACGGATCTCGGGCGGGGCAGCCGTCGACCGGGGGATCGCCATGGTCGAGGCGGGTGCCGACTGGATTGATATCGGCGGAGAGTCCAGCCGACCTGGGGCCAATCCGGTGGACACGGATCTCGAGATCTCCCGGATCCTCCCCGTCGTCGATGGCCTTGCCGGTCGAGCTCGGATCAGCATCGACACGATCAAGGTTGAGGTGGCGACTGCTGCGGTAGCGGCTGGGGCCACCTTGATCAACGATGTCTCAGGCGACCTGGCGCCGGTGGCCGCTGACCTCGGCGTCGGCTGGGTCGCCATGCACGCACAAGGGATGCCGGCCACCATGCAGGATGCTCCTCACTATGACGACGTTGTGGCCGAGGTCTCGGCGTGGCTCGAAGCCAAGGGCACTGAGGCTCGCGCCCTCGGCGTGACGGACCTCTGGTTGGATCCTGGCATCGGGTTCGGGAAGACCTTCGACCACAACTGGACGCTGCTGCGCCATGCCGACGAGCTCGCAGAGCTGGCGCGAGGCCTCGGTGCGCGCCTGCTTCTTGGGACGAGCCGCAAGCGGTTCCTCGGTGATGCTGGTGGTCCGGGTCTGGCGCCGTCGGAGCGACTGGCAGCATCATTGGCCACCGCGCTGGCGGCGATGGAGGCTGGGGCAGCCATGGTTCGGGTTCATGACGTGACGGCGACCGTGCAGGCTGCACGGGTCTTCGCCGAGGAGGTGGTGGTGTGATGAAGGGCAAGTGGGCAGCGGGGATCCCGCCGCGCAACCTGACCTGGGTGCTCCCGGGGATCCTGGCGGTCAGTGAGCGACCGGGTGGTCAGGCGGCGACGCACCGCAAGGTACGACGCCAAGAGGAAGTCATCTGGCTTCGAGAGAATGGCTTTGACGTCGTGATCTCGGTCCTCAACTCACCGCAGAACCTTGCGGCCTACGCCGAGCTGTCGATGGAGTCGGCGCACCATCCGGTCCCGAAGGTCGGCGACGTCACGCCGGCACTGGTATCGCTCTATGGCGACGTGGCGGAGCGCCAGGCCCTGGGTCAGCAGATGCTGATCCACGCCGACGAGCTCGGAGACTGGATGATCGGGATCGTGGCGGGCTACCTGCTGTGGGTGGGCAGGCTGCCGGATATGCCTCGGGCGACCACCATCGCCGAGCAGCTCTTCGGCCGACAGCTGGGCTCCGAGGGCCGGGCGGTGGTGGCCACGGTGGCGGAGCTCGTCGATCGCTCATGACGGCCGATCGCATCGACATCACCTCGCTGAGCCTGGTCGCCTCCGTGGGCGTGCTGCCCGAGGAGCACGAACGCGAACAGCCCCTCGAGATCTCCCTCTCGGTCGAGGTAGACCTGACCGCCGCCGGTGCTTCTGATGATCTTGTCGACACGGTGAACTACGCCGAGCTGATCGACATCGCGAGTTCGGTGGCGGCGTCGATGCATCACAAGCTCCTCGAGTCCCTCGCCGATGAGATCGGCCGAGCCGCCCTCGAGGTTGATTCGCGCATTGAGGCGATCACCGTGTCGGTGACCAAGCTGCGTCCTCCGGTCCCGGCCCACGTCGACACGGTCGGGGTCCAACGTCGTGTGAGCCGGTGACCCGAGCCTTCCTCGGACTCGGCAGCAATCTCGGCGACCGCCGAAGACACCTCGCCGACGCGCTTGGCTCATTGGCGGCCGACGGTGACCTGGTGGCCACCTCGCAGGTCTATGAGACCGATCCGGTGGGTGGACCCGAGCAGCAGGACTTTTGGAACCTGGTGGTTGAGCTCGACACCACCGACTCACCCGAGGCACTGCTCGAGCGCTGTCGGGCGCTCGAAATGTCGGCCCAGCGAGTCCGAGCGGTCCGATTCGGGCCGAGGACCCTCGACGTCGACGTGTTGTGGGTCGATGGTGAGGAGCGGTCGACCGAGGAACTCACGGTTCCCCATCCACGCATGTTCGAGCGTCGCTTCGTCCTCGCTCCGCTGGCCGAGCTGGCCCCGGATATCGCCACCAGAAAACTTCTTGCTACCTCTGGCGGAGAGGTACGCATCCTCGGTAGTGTCGAGGAAGTAGTCCACCAGTCGAAGTGACCGGCACCCGCGAGGCGGGGCCGGAGCATCGGAGGCAGAGTGATGCGGATCAAGATCATCGGCGCAGGCCGTGCAGGGTCATCCTTGGCACGCGCCTTGCGAGGGGTGGGCCACGACGTGCTCGGACCCATTGGTCGCGGAGTCGACCGGAGTCGGGCTACGAGCGATACCGACGTGCTGGTGCTGGCGGTGTCCGATGACGCCATCGCCTCATTGTCAGCCTCGCTCACCCCGGACCCAGGCTGCGTGGTCCTGCATCTCTCGGGATCGCTGGGCCTTGAGGTTCTCGCCACCCACCCCCGTCGGGCCGCCATGCATCCGCTGATGCCCTTGCCGACTGTCGAGGTGGGTGCCGCCCGCCTGACCTCGGGCGCTACGTTCGCCGTGGCCGGGGATCCGGTGGCTGCCGCCTTGGCTGGGTCGCTCGGGGGCCGTGTGGTTTCGGTGGCCGACGAGGACCGGGCGAGCTACCACGCGGCCGCCTGCATTGCCGCCAACCACGTCGTGGCTCTGCTTGGGCAGGTGGAGCGGATCGCCGCCACGGCCGGGCTCCCGCTCGGGGCCTTTGTTGACCTGGCTCGGGCGGCCGTCGACGATGTGGCCATGCTCGGTCCGGCGAGCGCCCTGACCGGCCCCGCGGCCCGTGGAGACTGGGCCACGCTCGACCGCCACCTGGCCTCGATTGATCCGAGCGAGCATGCCGGCTACTCCGCTGGCGTGGGCCTCGCCCTCGAGCTCTCGACGGCCTCAGTGTTGCCGCCGGTGATCGAGGACCCGGTGGACGATGTGCCGGAGGTCCGCAACCCACCGGCGGCCTCGCTCGTCGGCTGAGCAGTGGAAATCGTCTCGACGGCCGCCGACTGGCGAGCGGCGCTCGACGACGCTCGTCGCCATGGTCGCCAGGTGGGCTTTGTGCCGACGATGGGAGCGCTCCATGCCGGCCATGCCTCGCTGATCGATGCAGCCCGCTCCGAGGTCGAGATGGTGACGGCGTCGGTGTTCGTGAACCCGCTGCAGTTCGGCGCCTTGGCAGACCTCACCGCCTATCCCCGGACCCTCGACGCGGACGGAGCTCTGCTCAAGGCTCATGGGTGCGACCTGCTGTTCGCTCCCTCGGTGGCCGAGATGTACCCCCACCATCCTGAGCCGGAAGCAACGACCGTCCACGTCACTGGACCGGCCCTGGGGTTCGAAGGGTCCGATCGACCCGGACACTTCGACGGGATGGCCACAGTGGTGACCTTGCTGTTCAATCTTGCCGGACCGTGCCGCGCCTACTTCGGGGAGAAGGACTTCCAGCAGCTCGCGGTGGTGCGTCAGATGGTGGCCGACCTCGGCCAGCCGGTCGTGGTGGTGGGCTGTCCGACGGAGCGAGAGTCTGACGGTCTCGCCATGTCGAGCCGCAACGTGCGACTCTCGGCCGCCGGACGTGCTGCGGCACCGGTGCTGCACGCGGCATTGCTGGCGGGAGCTGAGGCTGCCACCAAGGGTGCTGGTGGCCGAGACATCGAGGCGGCGATGGTGGCTCGAGTCGCGTCTGAGCCAGCGGCCAACCTCTTCTACGCTGCTGCGGTGGACCCCACCAGCCTGACCATCGTCGAGGACCCCGCTGTTGGGTCGCCGCTGCGGTTGCTGATCGCCGCCGAGATTGACGGGGTACGACTCATCGACAACCTCGCTGCCATCAGTGGACCCTGCGGGTGAGCGCACTCGGATCGGCACCACTCGACGTCCTCGTCGTGGGCAGCGGGGTGGCCGGCCTCTCGGTCGCCGTCCGGCTTGCTGATGCCGGTATGTCAGTGGGCGTCGTCACCAAGGCCGAACTCTCAGTGTCGGCCACGAGGTGGGCCCAGGGGGGTGTGGCAGCGGTCCTTGGTGCGGACGAGGACTCGACGGATCTGCACCTTGCCGACACGCTCGCCGCCGGTGCCGGCCTCTGCGACGTCGATGCGGTGCGGATTCTGGTGGACGAGGGGCCACGCCGTGTCGAGGAGCTCATCAGCCTCGGAGCGGTCTTCGACCGAGAGGCCTCGGGATCACTGGCGCTCGCCCGTGAAGGCGGCCATTCGCGCGCCAGGATCCTCCACGCTGGCGGAGCAGCAACCGGAGCCGAGGTTGAGCGGGCGCTCGTGGCGGCTACGTGGGAGTCTGCGACCATCGTGGCTGAGCGCTGTTTCGCTGTCGACCTCCTCGTGGGCGACAACGGCATCGCCGGCATCTCAGTGCTCGGACCCGATGGCGTCCCTGATCAATTGCGCGCTCGCCACGTGGTGCTCGCCTCCGGAGGTGCCGGACAGCTCTACTCGGTGACCACGAACCCGCCCGAGGCCACGGGTGATGGGCTGGCCATGGCGCTGCGAGCTGGCGTGGCTTGTGCGGACATCGAGTTCGTTCAGTTTCACCCCACCGCACTCCACCACCCGGCGATGCCTCGCCCGCTGCTCTCTGAGGCACTCCGGGGCCATGGGGCCATCCTTCGAGACATTCGCGGTCAGCGCTTCGTTGACGAGCTCGCTTCGCGCGATGTGGTCTCGGCCACCATGGTGGCCACGATGGCGGCTGATGGGGTGGACCACTGCTGGCTTGATGCAACGGGCCTCGAGCGATTCTCCGAGCGCTTCCCGACCATCGCCGCTGAGCTGGCGCTGGCGGGCCTCGACCCGTCGAGCGAATGGCTTCCCATCGCCCCGGCCGCCCACCACCTCGCGGGTGGGGTTCTCACCGACGTGGACGGTGCCACCGCACTCGATGGGCTCTGGGCTGCCGGCGAGGTCGCCGACACCGGGGTCCACGGCGCGAACCGCCTGGCATCGAACTCGCTGCTTGAGGGGATGGTCTTCGGGGCCCGGGTGGCCGAGGCGATCGAGTCGGGACGTCGCAGCGCCGGAGCGACCGGAGTGATGCGTCCCCTGCTCGGTGCATCCGGGGGCCTGCCCGCAATCGCAGCGACGTCGCTCACGAGCAACGAGGCCACTGTCCCTATGCGCGAGGATCTTCGGATGCTCGACACTCGAGAGAAGCGAACGGCGTTGCAGTCGGCGATGACGGCGGGGGTCGGTGTGGTGCGCAGCAAGGAGAGTCTGGCTTCGGCCGGTGACGCACTCGATGCGCTGGGCATCGAGAACGGAGTTCCCGCGTCGGCGGACCTCGGGGAGCTTCGCAACCTCGCCACTGTCGCCGCCGCGCTCCTCTCGGCGGCGTCGGACCGGACCGAGAGCCGAGGGAGCCACGTGCGAGCTGAGTACCCCGAGCGCGATGAGCACTGGCAGTGCCGCATCGTCCGTGGAGCGATGAGCTGATGGACACCCCTCACCACCTCGTCGTCAATGCCGTCAGGCTCGCCCTGGCTGAGGACCTCGAGCCGCTCGGTGACCTCACGGCCTCACTGCTCGACCCTGAGACGACCGGGACCTTGGTCGTGGTGGCGCGTGAGGCCGGCGTGGTGGCCGGACAGGCCTGCGCGGTCGAGGCCTTCGCCCAGGTGGATCCCTCCATCGCCGTCACGGTGGTTGCGCCTGACGGCACCCAGCTCGCCCCAGGCGATGTCCTCCTGAGGGTCTCGGGCCGGCTGGCACCGATCCTCACCGCAGAGCGCACGGCACTGAACTTCCTTGGCCATCTCTCCGGCGTCGCCACCGCCACCCGGGCGGTCGTCGACGCCGTGGCTGCGGTCTCGTCGACCACGACCGTGCTCGACACCCGCAAGACCACCCCCGGTCTGCGATCACTCGAGAAGGCAGCGGTGCGCGCTGGTGGTGGTCGCAATCATCGAGCGAACCTCTCAGACGCCATCTTGATCAAGGACAACCACCTCGGGGGGCTTTCCATCACCGAAGCGGTGAACCGAGCCCGAGCAGCATGGCCTGGTCGCTTTGTCGAGGTCGAGTGCGATGAGCCGGCTCAGGCGATCGAGGCCGCCACGGCGGGCGCCACGGCCATACTGCTCGACAACATGACCCCGGCCGAGGCTGGCGAGGCCGCCATCCTGGCCCGATCGATCGCTCCGGGCATCTTGGTTGAGGTCTCCGGCGGCATCACGATCATGACGGCGCCGGCTTATGCGGCGGCTGGGATCGATCTGCTGAGCGTGGGCGCGCTGACCCACTCGTCGCCCCGCCTCGATCTCGGCCTCGACCTCGTGGACGACCCCACCCCGGAGGGACCCTGATGCTGCTCGCCATCGACGTCGGGAACACCGAGACCGTTATCGGGCTGTTCCGAATGGACAGCGACGCCTTGGGTGTCGAAGAGGGATCGGGCTACAACCTGGCCGAAGCCACGACGCCAGCCCGGGGCCTGACGCATCACTGGCGCTTGTCAACGGTGCCGTCGAGGACGCCAGACGAGCACGCCGTGCTCCTGACCCAGTTGCTCGACCTCGAAGGCCTCGATATCGCAACGACGGTCACTGGCATCGTCATCAGCTCGTCGTCTCCAGCGGTCACCGGCCGGCTGCGCAATATGGCGGAGCGCTGGTTCGCTGCCATCCCGGTCGTGGTGCTCGGTCCGGGGGTGCGATCGGGCATGTCGATCCTCTACGACAACCCCAAGGAGGTGGGACCCGACCGCATCGCCGACGCCGTGGCCGCCTTCGACCTCTACGGGGGTCCCACGATCATCATTGACATGGGGACGGCCACCACCTTCGAGGCCATCAGCGAAAAGGGTGAGTATCTCGGCGGGGCCATCGCTCCCGGTGTGGCCATCTCGCTCGAGGCGCTCTACGGTCACGCCGCAGCCCTGCGCTCGGTCGAGCTGGTCGAGCCGCGCAGCGTGATCGGCCGCTCGACGGTTGAATCGATCCAGTCCGGCGTGCTCTATGGGTTCGCCGCCCAGGTCGACGGGATGTGCAGCCGCTTCATGGAGGTCCTCGGAGAGTCGACGGTGGTGGCGACCGGAGGGCTCGCTGACCTGATCGCCCCCTTCTCCTCCTCCATCGACCACGTTGAACCGTGGCTGACCCTGCACGGTCTTCGGATCGTGTTCGAGCGCAACACCGGAGCAGAACGATGAGCGAGATCCCCTACACCTACCCCCGTGACACCTCGGCCGCAGCGGTGGCCGAGGGATGGGCCTCACTCGAGCCGGGCGAAGAGTCGGGAGCCATCGTGGCGGTCGCCGGCCGCATCATGCTCAGCCGACCCCAGGGCAAGCTGGCCTTCGCCGAGCTGCGCGACTCGAGTGGTGCAGTCCAGCTGTTCTGCCTTGCCAAGGTCACCGAAGACTTCGAGGCCTTCACCCATCTGTCACTCGGTGACTGGATCGGCGCCACTGGGGAGGTGGTTCGCACCAAGCGGGGAGAGCTCAGTGTCAAGGTCACGTCCTTCGAGTTGCTGGCGGAGGCCCGCCGGGGTTTCGGCGACAAGTGGCACGGGGTGTCCGACGTCGAGACGCGCTATCGCCAGCGCGAGGTGGACCTGTGGGCCAACGAAGAGAGCCGCAGCCGCCTGATGATCCGTTCGGCGCTGATCCGTCGGCTACGCGAGCGGCTCTGGGGCCAGGGGTTCGTCGAGGTGGAGACCCCGATCCTGAATCCCATCCCCGGCGGGGCGGCGGCTCGGCCGTTCATGACCCACCACAATGCCCTCGACGCCACCTTCTATCTGCGCATCGCCCCGGAGCTCTATCTCAAGCGGCTCGTCGTGGGGGGCTTCGAACGCGTCTTCGAGATCGGTCGATTGTTCCGCAACGAGGGCATCTCGCCTCGGCACAACCCGGAATTCACGACGGTTGAGGCCTATATCGCCTACATGGACTACTTCGGCCTGATGGAGCTGACCGAGGACCTCGTGGCCGGGATCGTGGAGGACGTCTGCGGGACGACCACCTTGACCTATCAGGGCCAGACCATTGAGATGGGGGCACCCTGGCGCAGGGCCACCATGGCCGAGCTCACCTCAGAGGCGGTGGGTCGACCGGTGGACGTCCACACTGAGCCCGCAGTGCTGGCTGAGCTGCTGGTGGGGGCCGGAGAGAAGGAGCCCAACCCGTCATGGGGCCCCGGCAAGCTGCTGGCCGAGCTCTTCGAGGCCACAGCGGAGTCGGGCATCGTGCAGCCAACCTTCGTGACCGACCATCCGGCTGAGACCTCGCCCCTGGCGCGGCGACACCGAGACGACCCGGATCTCGTCGAACGCTTCGAGACCTTTGTGGTGGGTCGCGAGTTGATCAACGGCTTCTCCGAGCTGACTGACCCTGACGATCAGCGCGCCCGCTTCGAGGAGCAGGCAGCCGCCCACGCTGCCGGCGACGACGAGGCCATGCTCGTCGACGAGGAGTACCTCCGGGCTCTCGAGCACGGCCTTCCGCCGACCGCCGGTGTCGGGCTCGGGATCGATCGCCTGGCGATGCTCATGGCCGACGCCGCGAACATCCGCGAGGTGATCGCCTTCCCGACGCTCAAGCCGCTCGGCCCCGGGGCGCTGTAGCACCGTCAGGGACGGCTTTGCAAGCAGGAAGTCGAGGGTTCGAGTCCCATCGCCTCCACCAAACGGGACATGTTCGAACCTGGGTCCTCAGATGTCACCGTCGTCGGTGCACCTGAGGTCAACCAGGCTCGAAACTCTCGATCATTGAAACTGCTGAAGGGTTCGGCCACGCGGGCGTACATCACGGTCCCGCCGAGGTCGACCTGGATCTCCTTGAATACTGCCTGGTTGAACTGGCGGCGGACATTCGGTTCGGCCTTCCGGTAGGCGTCGGAGATGCGGCTTGTCAGCAGCAGGGCCTTCTCAAGATTCCGCTCAAGCGTCTCCCAGTGAACCTCGGTGTTGGCGAGCACCGCCCCGGCGTCGGCCAGTTCCTTGCCGATCCGGTCCTGCTCTTCTTTCAACAGTTCGAGCGGAACGGCTCCGGCGAGATGGGCCTTGAGTAGCGAGCGTCGCTCTTGCTCGAGGTCGAGGACCCGCTTCCGCTCCCGCTTGACCATCTGCAAGGCCCGCGAGTTGCGCTTCTTGGCCGCAGCCAGCAATGCCTTGTAGACCGAGCGCATCGTGCGCTCGTCGATGACGACGTTCTCGTAGTAGTCCTCGACGTGGCGTTCGATCTCTTCGGCGCTGATGTAGGGCAGGTCGCAGGCGTTGTGCTTGCCATGCCGGCCGATGCAGACGAAGTAGTCATAGACGCCACCGTGACCGTGGTTGCGAGAAAAAATCATGCGGGATCCGCAGCGAGCGCAGAAGATCGTGCCCTTCAAGTAGTGCTCGTGATGCTGGGGCTTCTCCCCCGCCTGGTTCCGGGCATGCAGGAGGGCCTGCACCTTGGCGAAGGTGTCGATGTCCACCAGCGGCTCGTGATTGCCCTGGTACTCGGCCCCGCCCCAGAGGAACTGGCCCATGTAGAAGCGGTTGGCCAGCATCCGGTGAACCTGGCTCAACCCGAATGGCTGGGAGGTTCGCTTCGGCGTTGTTCGGCTCCTCAGCCCTCGAGCCTCTAAGGCCTCGACAAGCTGACGCAGGCTGCAGCCCCCGTTGGCATAGACCTCGAAGGCCCAGGAAACATGGGGTGCTCGCTCTTCGTCGATCTCGATCCAGCGGAGTTGATTGCCACCGGAGAGGTCCTGGCGGTTGAGATAGCCGACCGGAGCCATGCCGGGATAGGCGCCTCGCTCCGCCTTCTTCGAGGTCCCCTTGATGATCTCATTTGAGAGGTTTTGGCTGTAGTACTCGGCGATGGTGCTCATGATCCCGTGGAGCAGCATGCCGCTCGGGGTCTCGTCGATCTGTTCGGTCACCGAGACCAGTTGTGCCCCGGATTGGCGGATGGCAAGCGTGATCTCGACGTCGTCCCCTCGGTTCCGAGCGAGGCGATCCACCTTGTGGACAATGACGAAGTCAGCATCACGCTCTGTCTTCAGGCGGTCCAACATGGCCTGCAGTTGGGGTCGGTCAGCCTTGCGAGCGGACTCTCCGGCGTCGACGTAGACCTCTAAGACGTCGGCGTTCATGCTCTCGGCCTTGGCGATGCATGCATCTCGCTGGGCTCCGATCGAGAAGCCCTCACCATCTCGGTCCGTGTTGACCTGACCCATGGAACTCACCCGGGCGTAGACGACTGCCGTTGAGCGGCGCTCGATGTCGCTGCCCTTGTTGTTCTTGGCGCCTGCGTTGTTGTTTCCCATCTCTCCCTCCTTCTCCTTGTTGTTGATTACGTGACTAGGTGACTGGCTCTGTGTGGCACTTGCTTGCGAATCGGAACTGCTGGCCTCCAGACGTGGCGGCTCGGCCCACACCGAGGTTGGGCCTGTTTGATGCCGAGGTGGCGAAGGCGAATCGACATGGCCGAGGAACTGACTCCGAACATCCGGGCCAGATCAGTCACTCCGTGGGTGCCGCCGAAGTAGGCGGCGTGCACCCAGGTCCGTGGCATGAGCAAGCAGGCGGCGAAGTGATCGCAGATCCGCTCGACCATGGCGTCACGTTCGGCCTCAGGAATCTCGGCGTAGATGACATCGATGAAGCGGTGATCGAGGACGTGCTTGAACTCATGGGCCAGGCTGAAGCGCTGGCGGGTGAGCGGTTCAGCACCGTTGAGGGCGATCATCCACCGGCCCTCAGTCCAGTGGGCTGCTCCAGAGAGCGGAAACGGTGTGAACCGATTGACGTGCACTCGGGGCAACGTGGTGATCGCCGATTCCGGAACGGCTGGGTGGTCGATGCCTTGGAGGGCGAGGAACCGTTCAGCCTGAAGCTCGGCGTAGCGAAGGGCTTCGGCGTAGTAGAGCGGACGCAAGGGCATGCAGTCTCGAACTAAGCGAATGGCGTTGGGCTTCAAGGCTGCACCTCCGACGAGGGATCCGTTGGTGGCTCATCGTCTGGCGCCTTCGGAAACACGGCTCTTCGCGTTGAGGCGTGGGGTGGTGTTCAGCCGGTGACCCGCCCATAGGCATCCACCACTGAGGCCCCGTGGCCTCCGATTCTTGCGGTTACTAAGCCAGCGAGAGCGGAGGACACGGGACATGGATCACGG